>CAZOCL010000001.1:0-90105 GCA_964578245.1 uncultured Klebsiella sp.
AGCTCTCCGAGGTGGGCCGGGTGAAGAACCACGTCCACGGCCTGATCCAGGAGCCAATCAAGGTGTCGCCCGAGCAGTTCATCGGGGACGTGCTCGCGCGGATCGAGGAGAAGCGGTTCGCCTTCAGCACGTTTCCCGTGGTGGATGAGCAGGGCAAGCTGCTCGGCCTGCTTTCCGGCAGCGTGGTGAAGCCCCGCTACGCGAAGCGCAAGGTCGCCGAGGCGCTCACGCCGCGCGACCAGGTCTTCACCCTCACCGAGAAGCAGCTCGGCAAAAATCCGATTGCGGCGGCGGACAAGTTCTTCAACGACCATGCGGGCATCCACAAGCTGCTCGTGGTGGATGACGCGGACCGGCTGCGCGGCCTCTTCACGATGAGCGACATCGAGCGCATCACGTCCGAACGCGCCGCGCAGTTCAAGCCGGCGCGAGACTCGCAATTCCGCCTCGTCTGCGGTGCGGCGGTGAGCGCCACGCGCAACGCCTTTGGCGAGCTGGACCGTGACCGCATCCTTGCGCATGTCGGCGGGCTCGTGGAGCGCGGCCTCGATGCCGTGGCGGTGTCCACCGCGCACGGCCACACGAAGGGTGTGGGCGACACGGTGCGCATGCTACGTGATGCGTTTCCAAAGCTGCCCATCATCGCGGGCAATGTGACCAGTGCCGCGGCGGTGAGCTTCCTCGCGGACTCGGGGGCGAACATCATCAAGGTGGGGCAGGGGCCCGGCTCCATCTGCACCACGCGCGTGGTCGCGGGCGTCGGCATTCCGCAGATGACCGCGCTCTACGTCTGCTCGCGCGCGGCAGCCGAGAAGAAGGTCACGATCCTCGCGGACGGAGGCATCACCAAGTCCGGTGACATTGTGAAGGCGCTTACGTTGTCGCATGCGGTGATCTGCGGCGGCCTGCTCGCGGGCTGCGCCGAGGCACCTGGAGAGATTCTTGAAATCGGCGGCAAGCTCTACAAGCAATACCGGGGGATGGGCAGCCTCGCCGCGATGAAGGCCGGTTCCGCCGCGCGCTACGGACATGCGACCGCTGACGCCACGCGCAAGGTCGCGGCGGAAGGCGTCGAGGCGTTGAAGGAAGTGGCCGGCCCCCTGGAGCGCACGCTCGCCACGCTCATTGGTGGCATCCAGTCCGGCATGGGCTATCTCGGCGCGGCCAACCTCACCGAACTGCGCAAGCGCGCCCGCTACATCCGCGTCAGCACCGCCGGCATGAAGGAGGCCGGGGCGCATGATGTCGTGGAAGTGAAGACGGGGAGCTGAGGGGGAAAGTAATTAGTGTTCAGTAATCAGTTTTCGGTTGGGGAGCGCGGAATCGTGCCACTGAACATTGGATACTGATTACTCGGCCAAATCCCGCTTCGTCAAAACTCTACGACCTCGTTCGAGGTCCCACACTGCGGGCAGCGCGAGAGTTCCACGTCGGGATCATCCGTGTAAACGTAGCTGCACTTGCGGCAGCGGAAGAGGTGGTCCTCCGTCGGTGTGGGTTCGAAACTCCGGCGCCTGCGTTCGTAGAGCACGGCGATGGCACCGACGCTGCCGAGCAGCGCCGCGACGTAGGTGAAGATGATCGAGTCCGGCGGCATGGGTCACGGCGTCGCGGATCCCGGTGGCTCCACGGTGTGCCACTGGAACACCAGCACACCTTCGACGGGTGCGCCTCCCTGTTTGGCGCGCGATTCGAACCGGAGCTGGTGAGCCAGTTCCAGGGCCTGGAGGTCGGCCGCGCGTTGCACGGGATCTTTGGAATTGGCGGCCCCGGCCAGCAGGGTGGAGAAGACCAGACCTTCAGGGCTGACACGCACCTGCACGCGCGTGTCGTTGAGCACGTCGGTGTGCGTCCAGGATTTCAGCGCCGGGGACTGGGCGAGCTTGAGCCGGCTGGCTGGCCCTTCGATCATTAAGCGCGAGCGATTGCGGAGGGCCGGCTGCGGGACGGCTGGCGGGGCGGCGGCCAGGTCCGGTTTCCTGACCAGGTCAAACACCGGTGCCGCATGCGGGGCCGCGAGTTGTTGAAAGGCTCCGCCCAGCGACTGCGTCGGCTGTGGCAGGGTGCGCTCGGATTGCGTGAACTCCCCGGACTGGTATTTGGGTGACTGCGGTCGCAGCCATGCCGCGCCGGAGAAGCCGCGGGGGCTGACCATCGCGAACAGCGTTGGGTCGCTGACCAGGATGGAGTCCAGCGTCTGCCGCGCCGACTCCGGAGTGGTCAGCCAGCGGGCTACCTGTTGATTCTGGACCTGCCGGGGCGCAACACTGCCGCGTTTGGAAAACAGGAAGAGCGCGCCGAGATGCAGCGCGAACACGGCCAGCACCACGAGGGTCCAGCGGCGGGTGGACCATGGCGGGCTGGATTGAAGATCACCGTTCATAGCCGGTTTGGTGCGCATACAATCAGAGGGGACCGGTGGAATGGCAAGCATGGGGAGGGCTGAAACCCCAAATTCCAAGCTCCAAAATTCAAAGAAGCTCCAAATCCCGTGGGGCGGGGCGTTTGGAATTGGAGTTTGGAACTTCTTTGAAACTTGGGATTTGAAGCTTGGAGCTTCCCGCGCGCCTACTGCGATTTCTGTATTCACTCCCGGGGCCGGTTGTGCCTACGTTCCTTGCACGATGCCTCCTTCCCTCGACCCGCTGATCGCGGAGCGGCTGCGCGCCTTCGCGCAGCGCTGGACGCGCATGCTGTGGGTGCGGGGGATTTGCGCGGCGGTGGTCACGCTGCTGATGGCTTTCACGGTGGTTGCATGGCTGGACTGGCGGCTCGTGCTGACCGAGGGCACGCGCCTGCTTCTGAGCCTCGCCGGGTATGGGGCGACGGCGCTGGTCTTCTGGTTCGTGGCGGGCCGGATGCTGGTGAAACGGCCCAGCCTCCGGGAGTTCGCGATGCGCATGGAGCAGGCCTGGCCAGGGCTGCGCAACCATCTCGTCGCCGCTGTTGAACTGGCCGAGAAGAGTGCCGAGGGAAAAAACGATTCGTTCGCCTTCCGCGATCTGGTGCAGGAAGGGGTGGCGAACCGCGTGAAGGATGTGCGGATGGAAACCGTGCTGCCGCGTTCGCTGGTTGCGCGGTGGGCGGGCACAGCACTGGCCGCGGTGCTCGCCATCGCCGTCCTGCTCGCGGTGCCCTCGTGGGGATTTCCCCGCCAACTGGCGCGGGCCTTTGTCCCGGTCGCGGACATCGAACGCGTTGCACGGACAAAGATCCGCGTGGTGGAGCCCGCTGCCGAGACTCGCTGGCTCGCGCAAGGTGATCACCAGACGGTCGCGGTGGAACTGGGCGGGGCGGAGGCCGATCGCGCTGAGCTGGAGGTGGTGCTTGAGGACGGCAAGACAGAGCGGGTCCCGATGTCGCCGGGCAGCAGGCGACAGTTCACCGCCACGGTGTCGGTGGGGCAGGGGGATTTCGCGTTTCGCGTCCGCGCTGGTGACGGCATCACGAAGACGGTGACGATTCCCACCCGCACGCGGCCGGCGGTGGTGTCGTTCACGAAGACTTACGAAGCGCCGGCCTACGCGCAGTTGCCGGCGCGACAGATCGAAGAAGAGCACGGCAACTTGTCCGCGCTGGAGGGCAGCGTGGCGGACGTGCGGATGCGCGTGAACCAGTCCGTGCGCGCCGGAGAACTCGCGATCATCGCGGACGGCAAGACCAACCTGGTGGCACTCACCGCACCTGAACCGAACGTGGTTCGCGCGCGGGTGCTGGTGAACGGCTCGGCGACATATCAAGTGCGGCTCGTCGCGGCGGAGACCGGTCTGGGGAACAAGTTCAGCCCCACCTTTGAAATCCGCGCGGAGCCGGACCTCGCGCCACGCATCACCTTGGACCAGCCGCGCAACGATGTCGTGGTTGCGCCGGATGAGGTCGTGACGGTGCGGGGCACGGCGGGCGACGACATCGGGCTGGCGTCCGTGACACAGCAGTTTCAGGTGAACGCCGGCCCGTGGGTGGAGGTGCCGCTGGGCCTGGTGAACAAGACGAATTCGCCCGTGGCGCATCGCTGGGATTTGCTGCTGCTGGGTCTGTCCACCGGGGACCGCGTGGGGACGAAGCTGGTGGCCGTGGATCTCCGCGGCACCCGGGTCGAGTCGGCAGTGGCGCAGCTTGTTATTGGTGCCGAGCAGTCCGACGCGAAGCGCGCCAAGGCGCTGGCCGCGCGGCAGCAAGTGCAGGAGGCCTTGGAGGGCGCGAGCAAGGCGGCGGCTGACCTGCGCAAGGCCTACACCACCGAGGCCGTCGCGAAAATTCGCGCGGGCGACGATGTGCAACGGCAGCAGACCGTGGCTGGCGCGGCGGTGGCGCTGGCGGAGGCGGAACGACAACTGAACCGGGCGGACAAGCAACTGGCCTATGCGTTGCGCGAAGCCGACGCCGGGCGGGAGTCGGCGGAACTGGCGTTGCTGGCGGGCGCGCTGAGCACGGCGCGACGCGACCTGCTTGCCCGCGCGCAGGCGGACCGGGAATTGCTGGCCGGCGAGCTGCGCGAGACACCGGAACGCAGCAACGCGACCGAGGCGGTGAAGTCGGCGCAACGACTCGCGGATTTCACCGCGCAGATGGCGGGAACTTTTGGCGAGCTGGTCGCCGCCGATCAGGGCGACGCGTTGACCGAGCGGCTGGATCAACTGGCGAAGGAGCAGCAGCGCGTGCAGCAGACCGTGGAGGGCGCGGGGACGGACCCGAATGCGTGGCAGCGGGTCGCGCGTCGGGAGACCGGTGCGGCGAGCGAGGTGGCCCGGGCGGAGCAGGAGATGGCCGACTTGCGGCAGCGCGCGCCCAAACAAATCTCCGACCGGCTTGGCAAGTCCCAGGACACGCTAAAGGCCGCGCGGATCGGCGTGGAAGCCACCCTGAAGAATCCCGCCGGGCCGGAACTGGCCGCACCGAGCAAGCAGATGAAAAGCGCGACCGAACAGGCCGCGAACGATGCCCGCGTCGCGGCCCGCGAACTGGGCATGCGCGCGGACAAGGCCCGGGTGGAGCTGGCCAAGCTGAACGAGAGCAGCGCGGAGAGGATCGCGCGCCTGCGCCGCGATCTGGAGCGGCTCGCGGAATCCGACAAGAAGCTGGCGGACGCGCGTAAGAACGGCGAGGACGACGGCAAGTTGAAACTGAAGGCGGACAGCGACCGTGACCGTGCCGAGGCGAGCTGGCGGGCGGCGATGGAACAACTGGAAGACCGCGCGAAGGCAGAGGAGGCCCGGCGGGACAGCGATCCGCAGTTCTCCGCCCAGCTTGGCCAGGCGCGGGATTCACTTGAGGCGATGCGGGCGACGGCGGAGGCGGACTGGCAGAACGCCGCGAATCCCGAGCGGCTGGCGCAGATGGAGAAGGCGATGCGCGCCCTGGAGGCGGGCCGGCAATTGAGCGAGCTGGAGAGTGCGGCGAGGTCACTGGCCCGGGAGGAGCGCTTTGAGGCCGGCGCTCCGGACAGCAACACGAGCCGTCCGCGCGACTGGAGCTGGCTGGAGAAACAGATGACCGCCGCGCAGCGCGAGGCACGCAGCGCCGGGCTGGGAGAGAAGACGGCGAACGCCTTGTCCGAGGCGATTCGGGGCAGTGCCGGGCAGCAGGTTGGCCGCGAGATGACCGAGCGCCGCAGTGGCGGTGCGCGCGTGGCGAACCCCATGGCCGAGCAACTGGACCAGGTGGCCGGCCAGATGCAGCGGGCGCACACCGAGGCGGCGAAGGCGGAATCGGAAGCCCGGCAGGCGATGGCGCGCACGACCGCGAGTTTAAGTGAGCGTCTGCTGGCCTTATCCCACGCGGCGGCGGAACTGGAGATGGAGTTGAAACCGACTGCAGGCGGGACACCTCCCAACGTGGTGACGAATCTGCATCTCAAACAGGTGACCTTGAACGTGCGGCTTGGCGACGCCGTGAGCGCGATCCGCCGGGACGGCAACGCGCAGGATTTGTCACTGCCCGCCGGACGCCAGCGGGCGCGGGACGCGGACGTGGCGGTGGAGATGCTGCGCGAACCTCCCGTGAAGGCGGAGAGTGCGCTGCGCAGTGCGCTGGCCACCCAGCCAGCGAAGGCGCGGACCGGGTTGCTGAAGGAAGCGGAGAGCCACGACCATGCGCTGGCCGCGAGTTTGAAATCGCTGGCCGAGCATTATCACAACCTGGAAGCCGGTGCGGCGGAGGCTTCGCGGCAGGCCGTGCGCAAGCAGGAGCAGGCGCTGGGCACGCGGGCGGCACAGGACGAGCGTTACGGGCAGATGGAGCGGCTCCAGCGGCTGGCGGGTCTCCCGCCGGAGGAACTCCAACGCGAACTGGCGAAGGAACTCCAGCGCAACCCGGCCATGCGCGCGGAGCTAGGCCGCATGTCCCGCGACGCCGTGGCCGAGGCGCGTCAGCGGCTGCAGGAAGCGGCGGAGGTGGAGCGCACCCTCGCGCGGCAACTGGAGCGCGCGGCGAACCCGGCGCTGGAAACCGGCGAGTTGTGGGAGCAGTTGCTGAAGCTCGTGACGGCCATGCGCCGGACGGTCGCGGAGGAAATCCCGCCGGTGCAGGCGGACGCGGAGAAATTGTTGCTGCCGGTGAAGGATGAGTTTGAGCGCGGCGCGAAGGCCATCGCCGAGGCGGCGGACAAGGCCCCGACGCAGACGAATCTGCCGACAGCAACCGTCGCGCAGCGCGTGGGTGAAATGCTGCCTGGCTTGCAACGGGCGACGAACGAGTTGGCCAACGCGCAACGCAAGGCGATGGAAGCGGAGAAGAAGTTTGCCGAGGGGCAGAAGAAGCTCGCCGAGGCCCAGCGCGAGGCGGCGAAGGCGGCCGGGTGGGTGAAGCTCGGCGATGGCAGCGCGCAGTTGGTTACGGTTGCCCGGCGGCATCTGGACCGGGCGCGGGCGCTGGCCGAGGCGTTTGCGAATGTGGGGAAGACCACCTCCGAGCAGGCCCTGGCGAAGGCGGCGCAGCAGCAGGCCGAGGCGGCGAACCAGTTGCGCTCGGCGGCCGAGGAGTTGCAGCGGGCGGCCCGGAACGAGCGGGCAATGGGCAACGAGGCCGGTGCGGCGGCGCTGCAGCAGGCCGCGCAGCAGGCGCAGTCCAGCGCGGACCAGGCGGACCGGGCGCGTCGCGGGGCGCAGGATGGCCAGCAGAATCTGGCAGAGGTGGGGCGCAATGCGCAGCAGCTTGGCAACTCGCTTGAACAACAGAGTGCACAGCTTGGCAGCAGTGCGGGGCAGAAGGCTCAGCAGAGCGGTGGTTCCGGATCAGATCGGCCAGGTGCGCAGGCATCCGCCGGTCAGACCGGAGCTGACAGCGCCTCGCAGCTCGGCGCATCGGCCAGCGGTGCGCAGGCGGGCAGTGGCAGCCCGCAACGCTCTGGCGAAGGCGGCCAAAACGGGGCGAACCCGGGCAATGCTCAGAGCCAGCCGGGAGTGAGCGGTTCCCAGGACAGCTCCGCTCAGGCCAGCGGCACGCGCGACGGGGCACCGCGTCCGGGTGCGCCGGGTGAATCGAATGCCAGGGCCCAAGCCCCAGCGGGCCAGTCTGGCGACAGCAATCAGCCGAACACTGGAACCAGTTCGGGGCAGGATTCCCGGGGTTCGCAGCAGAACTCCGGAGCGCAAAAACCGGCCGGTGGCGGGCAGGGCGGAGCGGCGCAGAATACCCGGGGCGAAGGCCAGTCCGGCGGTGCGCCGGGATCGTCCAAGGATGACAGCCAGCCGGCCCGGCCCGGGGGAAACAGTTCGGGCGGGGAATCCAAGGGCGCGGACTCGACGGGGTCGCAGCAGCGCGGGCAGGTGGGGCAGGGCACGCCGGCCAACGGGGTTCAAGGTGCGGGCGCACCCAATAATTTCAATGCCTCGCCCGGGACCCTTGGCCAGCGAGATACGCCGCGTCAGGTGGGCGAATCTTCCCAGCCGCCTCCGCCGGGTGCGAAGCAGGAACTCCGCGTCCTGCCATCGGGCGGTGGCAAGCCGAGCGCAGAGGGCGGGATGGGCATGGTGCCGGGGCGGAACATCCGGCCGGACGCGCGCTGGATGGCGCGTGCCATGGACGGGATGAACACCGGCAAGCCGGGAGCGCAGGCCAATGCTTCCCGGGCACTGGAAGCCGCCCAGCAGGCGCAGCAGCAGTTGGCGCAGCAAGGCCAGGGCAAAGGGGCCGGGCAGGGCGGCGGACCGCCCGGCTCCGGTCAGTCGGGTCAGCCCGGGGAAGCCGGCAGTGGCGCAGCGGGCACTGGGCGCGTGGGCGGGGCGACACGCGCGGGCGGTGCGGGGGCGTTCGCCGCACTCCCGGAACTAGGTGAGGTGCGGGATGGCAACTGGGCCAAATTGCCGCCGAAGCTCGCGCAGGATCTTCGTGAAGGACAGCAGAACGGGGTGTCCGGGGATTACCGCGTGCTCGTGGACGCCTATTTCAAGGCGGTGGCGGAGAAGGCCAGGAAGTGAGGTTCAAGGCTCAAGGTCCAAGGTTCATGATGGCTTGTGGCCGTCGGGCGTATCTGGACACCGCTTCCGAGGCCGGGCCGGCGGGGACGTCGGCGATACAGCCCGCGGGACGCGGGCGCTACGTAGCGCCGGCCTCAGGCCGGCCGTGCCGCAAGCGTCCTCGCTTGCCCGGCGCGTCGAAGCATGGGGCCGTGCCTGGATGCGCCCGGGGCCATCCGGCTGGCTGGAGATGCCTTATCTTGCTCGCCGCTTCGACCATCATCGGGTGTTTCACCGGCTTGGCGGCCGAGCCTCCCCTCGCCCTCCGGCCAGACCGGGTGGACGCCATGGTCAAGGCGGGAACGGGCTTCCTCGTCCGGTCACAGCTCCCCGATGGGATGATCCAGGACAAGGACAAGCGCGAGAACCACGGCGTAGCCATGACCGCGCTGGGCCTGATGGGGCTGGCAAGCGTGGGTCACCAGCCGGCGGACAAGACCACGGAGGGCGAGGTGATGCGCCGGGCCGTGGGGTTGCTCCTGCGGCCGGAAGCGCCGGGTGCCAACGGCTATTTCGGCCAGCGCGATGGCTCGCGGATGTATGGCCACGGCATTGTCACGCTGGCCCTGACGGAACTGCTGGGGATGGGGATGGACAAGGTTCAGGACGGCCTGTTGCGTGACCGGGCGCAGCGCGGGGTGAACCTGATCCTGGCGGCGCAGCGGGTGAAGAAGCACGACGCCCGTTTCATCGGCGGGTGGCGTTACTCGCCCGACGCCGGAGACGCCGACCTGTCCGTGACGGTCTGGCAGCTCCTGGCCTTGCGCTCGGCAAAGAATGCCGGGCTGGCGGTGCCGAAGGAGGCGATTGACGCGGCCGTCGGGTATCTGCGTCGGAGTTACTTGTCCTCGCGGGATGCGCAGGGGAGGCTGGTGAACCCGAAGAGCGCCTTTGGCTACGTGCCCGGGCAGCCGCCGCAATACGCCATGGCGGCGGCGGGCCTGCTGGCCATGCAGGTCTGCGGCCTGCACGACGCCCCGGAGGTGCTGGGGGCGGCGGACTGGCTGCGGACCGCCCCACCGGTCTGGGAGACCGGCTGGTTCTTCTACGGCACCTACTACTATGCCCAAGGAATGAACAAGCGGGGCGGCGACCTGGCCCGGGAATCCCGCGAGCGGGTGGAGGCCCTGCTGCTGGCCAACCAGCAGCCGGACGGCTCCTGGGAGGGGGCGGACGGCTCGGAACGTGCCCAAGGGCGGGTCTATGGCACGGCCTTGGCGCTGCTCAGCCTGTCCGTCCGGTTTCAATACCTGCCCATCTACCAGGATTAGGGAGGGTAACGCCGGGAGGCAAAACCCGGCCTTTACCGAATCTTCACATTCAGGGGATTACCGTAGCCCGGGAGGGGGGAATAGACTTGCTTGGAAGGCGTTAATCTGTCTTAATTTGCTCACTCTTTTTTACATGAAAAAAACCAATTGTGTGCGCCGTGGCGTTTCATCAGGACGCCGCGAGCAACAGGGCTTCATGCGGATGCTTTTTTCGCCCGTCATTGAATTGGCAAAAACCGGAAGGGAGGGGTGCGCCCGTGTGCAGCTACTGCTGAGCATCGTGGTCGCCACGTTATTCTCCTACCTGACGACCGCAGTAAACGGCCAGACTATCTCCATCACTTCGGGTGACAGCATCAGCGGCTCGGCGGTCACCGCGCACCAGTTGTATGACGACGTGTTGGGCCAACCGGCCAACGGGGTCTCCACTGCGGTTCCCCCGGCTTACCGCAAGATCCGGGTAACTGAAGGAGGCACGATCACCCTGCGTTTTACGATGACGGGCGGTGCGGCGCAGAAGAACTTCACTGCCAACGTCGTGGCAAACACCGGCCCTGGGACAGGCGGGGCGGGGGCCAACAACAACATCCCCAACTTCTCGGTCAAACCCGGATCGGAAATTGCAAGTGCGGCCGACTACTCCCTCAACACCACCTCGCTGACCTTCAGCACCGTCACTGGCTCAGTTAAACTCACGTCGGACGTGATTATCACCGCAACCCAGGACACCCTCGCCGAGTTCGATGAGGATATTCTCATTTCTGTCTCGGGCTTTGCCAATACCACTGATGGCGTGAGCATTTCCGGTGGCAACCCGGTGGCTTGGGCCGTGGTCACGATCGTCGCTCAAGACACCCCTCCGGGCGCGATCGACAACTCTTACGCGGACGACACCACGGTGCTGACCCAACCAGGTGCGAACAACACCGTGAACGCCGTGGTGCTGGATGCCTCGGGCCGCGCGCTCATCGGTGGCGACTTCACCGGCTACAGCGCCACGCCGCGCAACCGCATCGCCCGCGTGCTCACGACGGGCGGGAATGACACGAATTTTGATCCCGGCTCCGGCGCCAACGCCTTCGTCGCCTCCATCACTGTCTATACCAACGGGGCGAACAACGGCAAAATCTTCATCGGTGGCGGCTTCAGCTCCTTCAATGGTTCCAGCCTGAACAGCGTGGCCCGCCTGCTGGCCACTGGCGGCGTGGACAGCACCTTCAATCCCGGCACCGGGGCCAACGGCCCGGCGCGCACCGTGGCCATTGACGCCAGCGGCAAGAGCCTGGTGGCCGGTGACTTCACCCTGTTCAACGGCACGGCCAGAAATCGCATTGTGCGCCTCAATGCGGATGGCTCGGTGGACACTTCCTTTGCCCCGGGCACGGGCGCGGACGGAACGATTTATTCCATGGTCGTTCAGAGTGACGGCAAGATCGTCATCGGCGGTGACTTCACCTCATACAATGGCACCACCCGCACCCGCATTGCCCGGTTGAACGCGGACGGCTCGCTGGATTTTACCTTTGATCCGGGGGCCGGCTTCAACAACACGGTGTTTGCACTTACTTTGGACACGAACCAACGGATACTGGTCGGCGGTGCCTTCACCCAGGCCCAAGGCGTCACGCGTCGCGGCATCACGCGTTTGACTACCGCAGGGGCGCAGGACACCACTTTCAACCCCGGCACTGGCACGGATGACACGGTGTATTCGATCCAAGAAATCCCGGTGGGAGCCACCCGCGGCATTTTGATCGGCGGCGTGTTCACTCATTTCAACAGCACCCATCGCCGGCACATCGCCCGGTTGTTTGCCGACGGCACTTCGGACGGCACGCTGGATACGTCATGGCTGGATCGAAGCTACTGCCAGATGATTGGTTTTTGGTCGCTGCTTCCCACCTCATTCACGTTCGGACCGGGAGCCGTCACCGTCGGAAACCCGGGGACCATCACCCGGGCCGGACACGGCCTGGCCAACGACGACGCCATCATTCTGCAGGCGGACCCCACGCCTGGTAGGCAGCGCCTCCCAAGCGGGTTGCTGGGCGGCACGATCTATTACGTCATCGTTGTGGATGCCAATAACTTCCGGCTTTCGCTCACGCCGTCCACGGCTGTCGGGGGGGCGGTGGCGCTGCAGCTCGTCAACATCGGAGATCCCGATGCCACCTCGCATGCTGTGCGGCGCGTCGGTTCTCAATCCAGCTTCGTCACTTCCATCGCCACCCAGGCGGATGGCAACGTGGTGGTGGGCGGCAAATTTGACTCGGTGGGCGGCGATGACGAACCGACCGGCGCTGCGAGTGCTGGCAACACAACTTCCATCTTCGCCACCAACCCCCGCAACAACCTCGCGCGACTGAAAGGCGGCTCCCAAACTGGTCCCGGCCAGATGGCTTTCAACAGCAGCCGCTACTTAGTGGACGAGTATGGCAGCACCACCTTGATGTCGGTAAACCGGCTTAATGGCAGCCTCGGCGGCCATCAGGCGGATTTCACGATCACGAGCCAGAGCGCTACTTTTGGCACGGACTTCACCAAGCTTGGACCGGCCGGCTTTACCCTGACTTGGGATTATGCTGACTCTGGCCATGCCAGCATCACGGATGGTGCCACGGGCAACGGTGTCAACAGCACTTTGCGTATGACCATCATCCAGGATCTGTCGGTCGAAGGTAATGAGGATGCCATTTTTGCCATGACCAATCCCCTGCCGGTGCTGACGGTGGGGCAAGTGACCCGCGGGCTGACCCTGCCCCGCTTTGGCTGGAGCGTCGCCAATCTGGGGGCCGCGGCGATCAACCAGACCTACGCCATTGATCCGGCCTTGGGATTCATTGACACGGCCACGCTCACCATCGTGGATGACGATTTTCCGCCGGGGTTCCTGGGCTTCAGTTCCTATAATTATTTGGCCACGGAAAATGGGGGCAACGCCACCATCAACGTGGGCCGGGTGGATGGTAATTACGGCTCGGTGTCCATCCGTGTCCGCACCACGGCCACGGTGGGTGAAGGTGGTGAAGGCTTCGGCACCACCGCACTCCAGGGAATGGATTACACGGGCACAACCAACACACTCTTCTTCGCTGCGGGCGAGACGAACAAGTCCTTTATCATTCCCTTGCTGAATGACAACTCGGCCGATGGCACGGTGGTGATTCACCTGCGGACGGACACTCCGACGGGGGGAGCCACCAACGCCGCCGCCGGCCCTGTCGGGTCCGTTCTGGCTGGCGGCACGGTGTTTTCGACGGCCATCCTGACCATCTCCGATGATGATCCCGCCGGCGGCGTGCCGGCCGGCTCGGTGGACGCGACGTTCGCTGTCACGACCGGGGCGGACAATCCGGTGCAAGCGGTGGCGGTGAACCAGACCAACTCCGGTCTGTTTGCCAACACGGTTGTCATCGGTGGTGATTTCTCCACTTACAACAGTGTCAGCCGCAGCCGTCTGGCCCGGCTCACGGTGCTCGGCGCGGTAGACACCACGTTCAGCATCGGCTCGGGTGCGAACAACACGGTCTATGCGGTCGCCATCCAGGACGATTCACGTGTCATTGCGGGCGGCGCGTTCACCACGTTCAATACCACGAACATCAACCGCATCCTGCGGCTGAACTCCGATGGCAGCATTGACAGCTCCTTCAACCCGGGCTCCGGCGCTAACGGCAACGTGCTGGGCATCGCCATCCATCCGTCCACCGACCCCGTGGTCGCCAACCGTGGCAAGGTGGTCATCGTCGGTGATTTTACCCAGGTCAACGGCGTGAGCCGCAACCGCATCTGCCGGCTGAACACTGACGGCTCGGTGGACGGCACCTTCAGCCCTGGCACGGGTGCCAACTCGACGGTCCGTGCCGTGGCCATCAACAGCAACGGTGAAGTTTTCATCGGTGGTGATTTCAGCAACGCCGCCAGCGCCACCACCCCTCGCCGCTATCTGGCCAAGCTCCTTACGGATGGCTCGTTGGACACGTCGTTCCTCTCGCCATTCACGGGCGCCGAGGGCACGGTTTCGATCAACGCACTGGTTGCGGAACCCAGCGGGATGCTGCTGGTGGGTGGTAATTTCACGGCCGTTGCGGCAGACACAACGCAGAAGTATCTCATCCGTTACAACCCCACGCTCAATGCGATTTCCGGCTCCCTGTCCTCGGCGACGCTCGCCCTGAACGGTCAGATCCGGTCGCTCTCCCTGCAGACGGACGGCAAGATTCTGCTGGCGGGCGAATTCACTTCAATCAATAGCCTGACGCGGAACTACCTGGCCCGCATCAATTCTAACGGCACGACGGACACGGAGATCAACTTTGGCACTGGTGCCAGCGCGCGGGTCCTCTCGGTAGCCGGCCAAATCACTCGCAGCACCTTTGCGCCGGGGGCCGTAAACACCGGCACGGATGTCATTGCGTTGGTCAATCACGGGCTGGTCAACGGTGACGCGATTGTCTTTAGCAGTGGGGATGTCGCGGGGGCAGGCAGCTTGCCCACCGTCGGCGGGACACCATTGGTGGCGGGGCTGACTTATTATGTTGTAAGTGCCTTGGCAAACTCTTTCCAAGTTGAGACCAGCCCTGGTGGAGGCGCGGTTGACTTCGACGGCCAGGGCTCAGGCACGCACGTGGTGCAGGCTACCAAAGCGCGCATCGAGATCGGCGGCGAGTTCACCACCTTTGATGGGCAGACCCGTTATCGTGTCGCCCAGTTGCTCGGCGGCGACATTACTGCGGGACAAAACGCAAATGGCAAGTTCGAGTTCGAGTCCGCCACTTACACGGTGGACGAGGATGCCGCAGTCAAGACCATCCGAGTGAAGCGCACCGCGGGTCTTCAAGGCACGGTCACGGTGGATTGGGCCACCGTGGAGCGGGTCGTGACGTTTGACGGGACGGCCAACACGGTTACTTTGAACGCGCACGGCTTGGTCGCCAATGCACCGGTCCGCTTCTCGACTTCCACCGGGGCCACCATGCCCACCGGGTTGGTGGTGGATCGCACTTACTATGTGATCAATCCGACGGCCAATGATTTCCAGGTGGCGTCAGTCTCCGGGGGCGTTGCGATTGACTTCGTCGGGAATGGAACGGGGACTTTTTACCTGGGCACCACAGGCACCAGCCCGGCCGTGCCGGGCGTGCATTACACCGCAGTTTCAGCCACCACCTTGACTTTCGGACCGGGGGTGAATGAACAGACCTTCAACGTGCCGATCACTGCCGAGGCAACGTTGAACGGCAATCACGACGTTTCGCTGGCGCTCTCCACCCCCACCGGCGGGGCGGCCTTGGGGGATGCCACCCGGCCGACGACCGCCACGCTGACCATCCTGGACAACGATTCCGTGATCGGCTTCGACTTCGACAGTTTCAGCGTGAACGAGGGCACGCTCACCGCCACCCTCAGCGTGTCGCGCCTTGGCTCCACCTCGGGGGCTTCATCGGTCAACTACGCCACTGTGGCCGAAACCGGTGCGGGCAAGGCCACGGCCGGCAGTGATTATACGGCCACCAGCGGCACGCTCAACTTTGCCGCCGGCGACGTGCAGAAGACCTTTACGATCACGGTGATTGACGACGCGGTCCCGGACGAAGGCAACGAGACCGTGCTGGTGCAGCTCTCCAATCCGCAAGGGGCCAGCTTCAACACGGCGCTGCTCCCCAGTTCCGCCACGTTGACGATTGTGGACAATGACTTCAGCGGCGGCACCATCAACTATTCGGCCGCGGTCTACTCGGTGAGTGAGAATTCCGGCACGGTGCCCATTACGGTCACCCGCACCAGCGGAAACTCCGGTGCCATCTCCATCCGTGCCCAGACGGTCGCGCAAGTGCGCGTGGCGGCGTCACTCACGGTTACTAACAAGGCACTGACCAGCGGGGCAGCCACGCTGACCACGGCGGGAGCCCACGGCTTCGCGCTGAATGAGGCGGTAGTGGTCCAGGGCATCGGCACCGCGTTCGATGGCACCTATGTCATCACGAACGTGACGGCAAACACCTTCTCATACGGGCGCAACGGCCAGAGCGATGTGGTCTCGGCAGCGGTGAGTCCCACAGGCCGGGCCAGTGTGGCGGTGGGCACCGCCGGCACCGACTACACCGCCATCACCACCACCTTGACGTGGAATGATGGTGACTCGACCACCCGCAGTTTCTCTGTGGCGCTCGCCAACGACGCCGTCGTCGAAGGCCCTGAAACCATTCAGTTGACGCTCACCGTTCTGGCCGGCAATGCTGTGCTGGGTTCGCAATCCACCGCCTACATCACGGTGCTGGACGATGACAGTCAGATCCAGTTCAGCGCCGCCTCCTCGACCTTCAGCGAGGACAACGGCTACGTCACCGTGTCCTTGCAGCGGCTCGGTGGCCCCTCGGGCGTGGCCTCCGCGGATGTGACCGCGACCGACAGTGGTGCGACCGGCGGCGGTCAGGACTACAGCCTGGTGCTGCGTTTCCCCAATACTGCCGCCGACGCCACCACTGACACCATCACGGTCACCGACCACGGGTTGACCAACGGCATGCAGGTGGTGTTTGAAGCCACCTCCACCCGGCCCGCCGGGTTCGTAGGAGCGACTAATTACGTCGTGAATGCGGCCGCCAATACCTTCCAGCTCTCCGCGACTTTCGGGGGCGGGGCGGTCAATTTCACCGATCAGGGCACGGGCACGCACACCCTCCGTATCCCGTCCCGGACCGTGGCGTGGGCCTCGGGTGACATCACGGACAAGACCGTGACCATCAGCCTTACCGACGACACCACGGTCGAGCCGGATGAGTTCTTCATCCTCAGCCTGGGCAATTTCGTCGGGGCCAGCGTCGGCACGATCGCCAGCACCACGGTGCGAATCGTGGACAACGACAACGAGGTGGGCTTCACCGGCCTGCCTTATCAGGTGGCGGAGACCAACAGCAGCACAACGATCACTTTGCGCCGCTTCCGGGGCACGGTGGGCAATATCGTGCTCTACTACAGCACGAGTGACGACACGGCGACGGTGGCTGGGTTTGACTACTCGGCCATTCCTGCTTCGCTCGGCATCGCCAGTGTCAGTGGCAATACCATCACCAGCGCCGCGCATGGTCTGCGGGCTGGCAACATGGTCGTCTTCACCAATGCGGTGGGCGGTTCGTTGGGGGGCGTGACGCTGGGGACGGTGGGCTACGTGGTCACCAACGTCACGGCCAATACGTTCCAGGTGGCCAGCGGCGGAACGGTGGTCACCCTCGGAGCCCTGGCTGGCACGGTCAATGTCTGTTCTGCCGTGGTCTGGGCCACGAGCGACATCACAGACAAAACCTTCACCGTCGGCATCCTCGATGACACCCTGCAGGAGTCCACGCCGAACGAGCAGTTCAGTCTGAATCTGGCGTTGGATGCGGCTTCTCAAACGATTGCCAACATCGTCGGCCCGAACCCGGCGAAGGTGATCATCCTCGACAACGACTCGCCGGGTGGCGGGATCGACACGGGCTACTCCGTTGGCGCGGGCGTGGACAACGTCGTGCTTTCCTCCGCCGTGCAAACCAACGGCCAGGTGGTCATTGGCGGCCAGTTCACCACCTTCAACGGCACGAGCCGCAACCGTATCGCGCGGCTGAATGCGGACGGCACGCTCGACACCAACTTCCTGAGCGCGCTCGCGGGCGCGGATCTGACCGTGAACTCGGTGGTGGTGGACGCGAACCAAAACCCGCTGCTCACCACCAACATTGGCAAGATCGTGATCGGCGGCGCATTCACCAGCGTGAACGGAACCCCGCGGAACCGCGTGGCCCGGTTGCTGTCCACCGGCGCGCTGGATCCCTCCTTCGCTCCCGCAGCGCTGGGTGGCGCCGCCATCGTGGACGCAGTTGCCGTCCAGGCCGATGGCAAAGTAGTGGTGGCCGGCAACTTCACCTCTGGCACCCGGCAGTTCATCCTCCGCCTCCTCGCGGACGGGACGGTGGATGGGACGTTCCTGCCCCTCCCTCCTTTGACCGGTGCCAATTCCGAAGTGCGCACGGTGCTCGTGCAGAGCGACAACAAGATTGTCATCGGCGGCGATTTCACCGCCGTCAACGGCGTGAACATCAACCGGATTGCTCGGTTGAACTCCGACGGTTCCTTGGACACCACGTTTGATCCGCAGGGCGGAGCCAATGCCTCCGTGCGTGTGATCATTCCCGACGGTCCGGCGGACGGAACCGGCAGCTACCTTGTCGGCGGTGACTTCACCGGACCTTCTTTCGGGATTGCGGTCACGAACAAGTCGCTCACCGGAAACGTGGCGACGCTGATCACCGTCGGCAACCATGGCTTCGACGCCACCGACGTGATCAGGAACATCGTCACGGTCAGCCTTGGCGACGCGACCTTCGACGGCACGTTCACCTTGCTGTCGGCGAGTGGCAACACGCTGACCTACAGCAAAACAGCGGCAAACGTGGCCGCCACCACGGTCAGCCCGCGCGGGTTGGTCGGCGTGAACAGCCGGCCAGTGAACCGTCTGGCGAAGCTGGGCAACTCGGGCGCGCTGGACACCTCTTTCCGCGACAAGGTGGGGTCGGGTCTCGGCGGAAGTGTGATGAGTCTGGTGCGGCTCAACCCGAGTGTGGCTGGTGACGATTTCCTAGTGGGTGGCAGCTTCAGCGGGACCGGCTTCGGGGTGACGGTGACGAACAAGTCACTGACCTCCGGAGTGGCCACTCTGCAGACCGTCTCCCCGCACAACCTTACTAATGGCGCGTTGGTGGTAGTGAGCGGAGTGGATTCGACTTTCGACGGGACTTACACGGTATCCTCCGTCCCTCCGGATGCCTATACCTTCAGTTATACCCGCCCGGGTGCGGACGTCAGCTCCTCCCCGGTCGCCACGGCGGCCAGTGCCTCGCGCGGGGGAATGCTTTTCAACCGAATCGTCCAGTTGAACAATGACGGCACGGTGGATACCGGGTTGCAGACTCCAGCCGGCTTCGGCACTGGCTTCGACAACGCGGTCAACACGATCTCGACCCAGACGGTCGCGAGCGTCAACTACTACGTCGTGGGCGGCGCCTTCACGAGTTACAAGGGCATTGGTGGCTCCGGATATGACTACCTGATCCGCCTGACAGCCGGTGCGGCGCAGGACAAGTCCTTTGATATCGGCACTGGCGCGGATGCCAGTGTGTTGAGTCTGGCTCAGGCGGCGGCCAACAAGCTGGTGGTTGCCGGAGCGTTCACCAACCTCAATGGCGTGGCCCGCAGCCAGGTGGGCCGCTTCAATGCCGAGGGCACGCTGGACACGACATTTGTCCCGGTGGCGCTGACGAATTCTGGGGCGCCCATCGTGAACTCCGTGGTGGTGGACAACAACACGAACCAGTTCCTCACCGCCAATGTGGGCAAAGTGGTCATCGGTGGTCAGTTCACCAACGCCGGCGGTTTCCTGCGTGGACGAGTGGCGCGCTTGAATACCGACGGCACCCTGGACACCAGCTTCATGAACAACTTGACGGGTGCCGATAACACGGTGAACGCGGTGGCAGTGCAGTCCAACGGCAAGGTGATCATCGCCGGGCAGTTCACCACGGTAAACGGAACCAGCCGCAGCGGCGTGGCGCGTTTGAACACCGATGGTTCGCTGGATACCACGTTCCTCAACGGTCTGTCCGGTGCGGATGCGGCAGTGCGTGCCATCCTGCTGGATGAGGCGAACAACCGGATCTATGTCGCCGGTGACTTCAACACGATGAACGGATCCACGCGCAGCAAGGTGGCGCGGCTCAGTCTGACGGATGGCTCGGTCGATTCGTTCGCCACCCTGACGCTGGACAGTTCAGCGCGGGCACTGGCTTTCGCCAGCGACGGCCAGGTGCTCGTGGGTGGTGATTTCACCCTGGTGGGCGCCAGCGCCCGCGGACACATCGCGCGGTTTGATACGACCGGCGCCTTGCAGGGTTTCCTCAATGCTTCGGGTGCCGACAACTCGGTGCTGGCGATCAGTGTGCAGGCGGATGGCCAGATCGTGGTGGGTGGCACATTCACCACGTTCAACGGTCAGACCCGCAACCGGGTGGTGCGGATCGACAACGCTGGCACCCTGGACACCGGCATCAACTTCGGGGTTGGGGCGGACAATTTCGTGGGTGCCATCGCGGTGCAGACGGACGGGCGCCTGGTGCTGGGCGGTGCGTTCACCACGTTCAACGGTCTGTCCGCCTTGCGGCTGGTCCGGCTCGAAGCCGGGGTTAACAGTGGCAACGGCACGTTTGATTTCGGTTCAGCCACCTATTCTGTGACGGAGTCCACCAGCAGCGCCACGGTTACCATTGTTCGTAGCGGGGGCTTGAGCGGGTCGGTGACGGTTACTTACGCCTTGGGTGTGGGGGCTGCCAATGTGGCGAGCACAACGCCAGCGGGGGGCACAGGGCTGGTCTTCGGCCAGGGCGAGGTGACCAAGACGTTCCTCGTGAATCTGCTGGGCACCGACCTGACCGACAATACGCCGCAGGCGGACCGGACCACGGTCATCGACCTGCAGGCTGCCACGGGCGGCGGCGTGATTGGAACCACGATTCCTTCCACGACCCTGACAATTCGGGACGACGACAGTATCCTTGGCTTCTCGGTGGCCACGTTGTCGGTCAGCGAAGGCGCCGGCTCGGCCACAATCAACGTCCGCCGTATCGGGGGCAGTGCTGGTGTCGTCACCAACAGCTATACCACGCTGGCAGAAACCGGGTTTGGCAAAGCCACTGCCGGCGCAACCAACGACTATATCACCACCAGCGGCACGCTGGTTTTCAACGACGGTGTCACGAACCTGACCTTCTCGGTTCCCATCAACCAGGACAACCTCTCCGAAGGTGATGAGAATTTCGTCATCACGAACACGGTGGCTGGGCGGCAGACCGGTCAACCCGCTGGTGTCAGCGTGGTTCTGGCGGCGCTGGCTGGCACGACCTTCGGCGGCCAGACGGTGTATCTTACGAATACCGTTACGATCCTGGACGATGAGAGCAGCCCGGGTTCTCTCGGGTTCCAGCTCGCCGCCGACTCTGTTCTCGAGGAGGTTGGGTCCGCCACTTATACCGTTACCGTCCTGCGCAGCGGAGGCACGGCGGGTTCGGTGAGCGTGGACTACTCGGTGATTGGTGGCACGGCCACCGGGTCGGGTGACGACTACACGTTCACCCCTGGGACGCTCACTTTCGCCAACGGCGAATTCCTCAAGACCTTCACTCTCGGGATTGTGGGCGACGCCAAGGTGGAAGGGGACGAAACCATCTTGCTCCGACTCAGCAATCCCGTCGGCAGCCCGCTGCCGCCGACTCTGGGCCAGAGCAACATGACCCTGACCATCGTGGACAACGATAGCGCGCTGGCCTTCACGCAGCCGGCCTACCTGGTCAGCGAAACCAACGGCTCGGTGACCATCACCGTCCATCGCACTGGCGGCACGAACAGTGCGGTTTCGGCTTACTTCGACACCACGGACGGCACGGCCACGCAGCCGTCCGATTACAGCCGGATTCCCGTCTCGCAAAACGTCTCGGCCCCGGCCAGCGGCAGCACGCTGACGAATGTCGCCGGTTCCCCCCTCGCGCTACGTGACGGCAACACCGTGCTGCTGGGCGGCACTGTTCCCGGCGGCTTCGCGAGCGGTGTGGCCTATGTGGTGACCAACTATAACACCACGCTGAACACGTTCCAGTTGTCCAGCAATGGCACGGTGCTGGCGACCACCTCGGCGGGTGCTTCGGTCACGGTGCGCCCCGGGCTGGCCTGGGCCGTCGGCGACAACGTGGACAAGACCTTTACCATCGCAATCAACGACGACCTGACCATCAATGAAGGACTGGAAAGCTTCTCCGTGAATCTGACGACCGGACCGGCCAGCGGCGGCCCGGCGGCCGTGGTGACGACGCCGGTCGCAGTCGTGCTGATTCAGGACAACGACAGCGTGGGCGGCGGGGCAGACACGGGCTACGGGCTCGGTGCCGGGCCGGACAACTTCGTGAGCGCCTCGGCGGTGCAGGATGATGGCAAGGTGCTGGTGGCCGGCACGTTCACCAACTACAACCGCATCGTGCGCGGCCGCGTGCTCCGTTTGAATGTGGACGGCACGCTGGACACGACCTTCCTCAACGGCCTTGCGGGCGCCACGAACGGTCCCGTGACTGCGCTGGCCATTGACCGGAACATCAACCCGCTCGCGTCGGCGAACGTGGGCAAGGTGATCATCGGTGGCACGTTCACCAATGTGAGCGGAACGCTGCGGACGAATCTGGCACGGCTCAATTCAGACGGCACGGTGGACGCGGGGTTTGTGCCCGTGGTGGCGTCCCCGTTCAACGGCCCGGTGCTGGCGGCGGCGGTGCAGGCTGATGGCAAGGTGCTGGCGGCGGGCAACTTCACGGTGTCCGGACGCCAGAACGTGGTGCGGCTCAACGCGGATGGCACGCTGGACACGACGTTCCTCAGCGGCTTGGCCGGGGCGAACAGCACGGTGCAGGCCCTGCTCGTGCAAAGCGACGGCAAGATTGTCGTCGGCGGTGATTTCACCACCTTCAATGGCACCAGCATGGTCCGTCTGGCCCGGCTCAACGCGGACGGTTCGCTGGACAGCTCCTTCAATCCGGGCGGCGGGGCCAGCGCGACTGTCCGGGCACTGGACACGAACACCGTGTCGGGAACCGACTACTTGATGGTCGCTGGCGATTTCACCGGACCTTCCTTCCGCGCCGCAGTAACCAACAAGGCCGCCAGCGGAACGGTCGTCACTCTGACCCTCACCGGCACGCCGACGTCCTATGCGATCGGGGTTGGTTCCCAAGTCACCGTGAATCTGGGCGACGTGGTGTTTGACGGCACCTTTGCCGTGACCGCCTTTGACGACACGGTCCGGACCATCTCCTTCACGCGGACCACCGCCGTGGTGGCCTCCACTCCGTTGAATCCTGCTGGCCAAGCAGGCTTGCAGGAGCAGCCGGTGAACCGGGTCGCGCGATTGGTCAGTGCTACCGGGGCGCTGGACACGGCCTTCACGGACAGCATGGGCACCGGCCCGAATGGCTCGGTCACTTCGCTGGCGCGGCAGAGCGATGGCAAATACTGGGTGGCGGGCGACTTCAGCGGAGCTGGGTTTGGCTCGGCGGTGACGGTGCGGGACCGCACCAGCGGCGTCGTGACCCTGACCACTCGCGGCCTGCATGGCTTGGTGCCGGGCGATCTGGTCGTGGTGAGCGGGGTCGGCAGCAGTTCAGACGGGGCTACGTTTGACGGAACCTACATCGTCACCTTGGCTCCCACTACCACCACTTTCAAATACGCCAACGCTGGCGCGAATGACAGCACGGCGGTCGGACAGCGCGGCTTTGCTGCGAAAGGCAACCGGCTGCTCACCCGGCTGGCCCGGTTGAACACGGATGGCAGCCTCGACTCCGCGATCCGGACTGACAGCGGCTTCAATGCGGCGGTCAACACGCTGGCGCTGCAGACCAGCGGCAGTTCCGTCTATCTGGTGGCGGGCGGCAACTTCACCAGCTACGCGGGCCTGGGCGGGACGAGCCACGATTACCTGGTCCGCCTCGTGGCGGGCACGGCCGCCCTGGACACGGCGTTCAACCCCGGCACCGGCGCGGATGCTGCCATCAACGCCCTCGCGGTGGAGCCGGGCTTCGGAGGCCGGACCGTGATTGGTGGCGCCTTTACCAACTTCAGCGGCCTGGCTGCGGCGCGCGTGGCCCGCATCAGCGCGGATGGCACCCTCGATGCCACTTTCACGGCCCCGGCGTTTCTGCTGGCTGGCGGAACCGCCGTCGTCAATGGCGTGGGACTGGATCGCAACACGAACCAGTTCCTGACGGTCAACGTCGGCAAGGTTGTCATCGGCGGTGCCTTCACCAGCATTGGCGGCACCGCGCGGAACCGCGTCGCGCGGCTCAACTCAGACGGCACGCTGGATGCCACGTTCCTGAGCGGCCTGTCAGGCGCGGACAACACCGTGGACGCCGTGGCCGTGCAAAACGACGGCAAGGTGCTGCTGGTGGGCTCCTTCTCCAGCGTGAACGGGACTTCGCGCGCCGGAATCGCGCGGTTGAACGCGGACGGTTCGCTTGACACCTCGTTCATGAACAGTTTGTCCGGGGCGGATGCGGAAGTGCGTGCAGTGCTGGTGGATGAGGCCAGCGTGACGGTCCCTGCAGGTGGCTATGTTTATGTTGCGGGCGATTTCACCACGTTGAACGGCACCTCGCGGAGTCGCGTGGCCCGCCTCTTCCTGGCCACCGGCGCGCTGGACACCAGCTTCGTGCCGCCGACGGCGGTGAACGGTGCCGTGCGTGCGCTCGCGTTGGCCGGCAATGGCGACTTGCTGCTCGGTGGTGACTTCACCAGTCTGAACAACGGAAGCACGGTGACGCGGAGCCGCCTGGCGCGCCTCAACAGCAGCGGAACGCTCCAGGGCTTCTTGAGCGGGGCGAGTGCCGGGGCGGACAATTTCGTGACGACCCTGCTGGTGAGCGGCGGCAAGATCGTGGTGGGCGGGGCGTTTGCGACAATCAATGGCCAGGGCCGTGCCGGGCTGGCCCGGCTGAATGATGACGGCACGCTGGACGCGGTCATCAACTTTGGGACCGGTGCCAATGCGCAGGTAAACGCGGTGGGTGTCCAAGGTGATGGCCGCTTGGTGGCCGCCGGCGCGTTCACCACCTTCAACGGGGCGGCAGTGGGCCGGATTGTGCGGCTCGAGGGCGGCCAGAGCACGGACAACGGCACGTTCAACTTCACCAGCACGACCTACACGACGACGGAAAGCGCGGGCACCACGGCAATCAGCGTGACGCGGAGCGGGGGGCTCAACGGAGCGGTCAACGTGGGCTTCTCCGTGACGGGTGGGCTGACGACTACTCCGAGCAGTCCGCTGCCGTTTGCGGACGGGCAGGTGACCAATGCCTTCAGCATTACGTTGCCGGCAGATGACAACACGCCGGAGGCGGATGTGGTCGTGAACCTGGGCCTGACCTCGGTGAGCGCCGGATCGCTCGGCAGCCTCACGGCGGCCACCCTGACCATCCGCGATGATGACAGCGTGATCGGTTACTCCTTGAGCGGATTCACCGTGACTGAGGGCGGCACCGCGGTGATCAGCGTGCGGCGCGCGGGCGGCAACGCGGGCACCCTGACGGTAGGCTATGCGAGCGTGGCCGAAGTGGGCTTTGCCAAAGCGACGTCGGGAATCGATTACAACGGCGTGACCAACACGCTGGTCTTTGGTGACGGGGTGACCAATCTGACGTTCAACCTCGGCATCCTGCCCGATGCGATTGCCGAGGTGCCAGAAACGATCCGTCTGATCCTGACAAACCTTGTCGTGGGTGGCGGAGCGAATGCGTCTCTGGCGACTGTCGGCGGAACCTCGGTGCTCGGCCAGACAGTCTATGGCGAGGCGACGCTGACGATTCAGGACGACGAAAGCGCGCCGGGCGTGCTTGGGTTTGAGTTCGCGGCCTATGCGATCAACGAGGAAGCCGGCAGTGGCGGCGTGACCAACCTGGTGGTGAACGTGCAGCGCAGCGGCGGCAGCGCGGGCACGGTGACGGTGCAATACAACACCGCCAGCGGCACGGCCATCAGTGGTGTGGACTTCACGCCGACGAACAACACACTGACCTTCGCGAACGGCGAAATCGTGAAAACCTTTACGGTGGCAGTCACGCCGGACACCTTGGTGGAAGGCAACGAGACGTTCACGATGACGCTCTCTGGCCAGACCGGCGGGGCGACGTTGGGTGTGGCCGGCGCCACGGTGACGATCGTGGACAACGACAGCGCGCTGGCGTTCACCCAACCAGCCTATCTGGTGGGGGAGACGAACGGGAGCGTGACAATCACGGTGCATCGCAGCGGTGGCACCAACGGGACCGTGAGCGCGTTCTACTCCACCAGCGATCTGTCCCCGGTCTCGGCGGCGGCCGGCAGCGATTACCCCCCTATCCCGGGTTCCCAGACGGTGGGCAGTGTGAGCGGCACGACGGTGACCTTGAACAACCATGGGCTGACCAACGGCAACGCGGTGGTGTTTGGCAGCACAGCCAACGGGGTGGCGGCGAATACTGCCTACATCGTGACCAATGCGTCCCAGAACACTTTTCAGGTGCTGAGCAACGGGACCTTGGTGGGCTTGAGCGGGACGGCCAGCGGTCTCACCGTGAGGCCTGGGCTGGTCTGGGTGGACGGGGATGTGGTGGACAAGACCTTCAGCGTGCCGATTGTGGATGACCTGGTGGTGGAGTCGGCGGAGAGCTTCATGGTGAACCTGACGGAGGGCAACGCCCCGAGCGGGACCGTAGTAGTGACCACTCGAGCGGCGATGGTGACAATCTTGGACAATGACGCGGTGGGCGGTGGTTTGGACAGCGGCTACGCGCTGGGCTCCGGCGCGGACACGACGGTCAGCGCCACGGTGGTGCAGGCCGACGGCAAGGTGCTGGCGGCGGGTGTGTTCACGAACTACAGCGGCGTGACACGCGACCATGTCCTGCGGCTCAACGCGGACGGAACGCTGGACACTACGTTCACCCCACCTCTGCTCAATCCCCAGTTGACGGTGACTGCGCATGCGCTCGCTGGTGCCACTACGGTGACCCTCACCACGGCGAGTCCGCACGGGCTGGCCGCAAGTGCCAATTTGCTGGTCAGCGGAGTGCCCCGGACGTTCTTCAACGGGACATCCTTGACCGTTCTGACGGCACCCACCGCCACGACCCTTACTTTCGCAATCCCGACGGTGGTGGCGACGGTGACGAACGCCCAGCGGTTGGCGAACGTGGTCACCCTGACAATGGCCGCCCCGCATGGTTTTCAGGTGGGCGATCAGGTGCAGATCTCCGGACTGTCGGCGGACCCATTGATGAACGGGTCGTTCTTCATTGCCAGTGTCCCGACGTCCAGCAGCCTGACTTTTGCGCAGGTTGGCGCGGTCGTTTCGGCGACTGACAACGGGTCGGCGACGCTCCTGACGGTGCCCTCCGCGGCCAGCAGCGGCACACTCAGGTGGATTCTGCCAACCGTCAACGCGTTGGCAGTGGATGCCAATGCGAACCCCTTGTTCACGACCAACGTGGGCAAAGTGGTGATCGGCGGCACATTTACCATTCTCGCGGGTGGCCCGGTGTCCGGACAGGTGGCGCGGCTCAACGCGGGTGGGACCACTGACACCACGTTTGTGCCGCCATTGCTGGGCGGGCCAGTGTTCGGAGTGGCGGTGCAGGCGGACGGCAAGGTGCTGGTGGTCGGTGCGTTCACCGTGACGAATCGGCAGAACGTGGTGCGGCTCAACGCCGACGGCTCGCTGGACACGACTTTCCTGAGCGGCTTGGTGGGCGCGAACAGCACAGTGCGGGCGGTGCTGGTGCAGAGCGACGGGAAGATCGTAATCGGCGGCGACTTCACCAGCGTCAACGGGGTGAATGTGAACCGGATGGCCCGGCTCAACACGGATGGTTCGCTGGACAGCACGTTTGATGTGAAGGCCGGGGCGAATGCGACGGTGCGGGTGCTGGTGTTCGACGGGACAAGCATTGTGGCCGGCGGTGACTTCACGGGACCGTCCTTCGGCGCGGCGGTGACCAACAAGGCGCTGACCGCGAACGTCGCCACGCTTACGACCTCCGGTGCTCACGGATTCAGCGCGAACGATCTGGTGACGGTGAGCTTGGGCGACGCGACCTTTGACGGCACCTTTACGCTGGTCACAGCCAGCGGCAACACGCTGACCTACGCACGGATTGCGACCAATGTCGCCAGTGCGGCGGTGAGCCCGATCGGTCTGGCAGGCCTGGCGGTGCGTCCGGTGAACCGGTTGGTGCGGCTGGACAGCATCGGGGCGCTGGACACGTCGTTTAGCGACCGGATCGGCACGGGACCCAACGGCAGCGTGACGACGGTGGCGCGGCTGGCCAGCGGCGGGTTCGTGGTGGGCGGCGGCTTCAGCGGGTCCGGCTTTGGGGTGGCGGTGACGAATCGGAGCCAGTCCGGCACCACCGTGACCCTGCAGACGTCCGTGGCACACGGGCTTGCGGTGGGTGATCTGGTAGTCGTGAGCGGGGTTGGGACCGGAGTGGATGGCACCTACCCGGTGACCAGCGTAAACGCGGGCAGCCGGACCTTCAATTACTCGGTCGTCACGTCCGCTACGGTGGGGAACACCCTGGTCGCCCCGGCGGGCAGCGCAACCCGCGGCAATACGGTGTTCAACCGGATCGCCCAATTGCTAGGCACTGGTGCGGTGGATACCAGCGTCAGTTTTGGCAGCGGATTTGACGCGGCCCTCGCGAGCCTAAGCCTGCAGACGGTCGGCAGCACCACCTACTACGTGGCCGGCGGCAGCTTTACCGGTTACAACGGGGCTACCGGAACGGGATACGACAATCTGGTGCGGCTCAACGCGGGCACGCTGGACCGGAACTTCAATCTGGGCACGGGAGCGGATGCGACGGTCAACGCGGTGGCGCTGAACACCAGCGGACAACTCGTCATCGGCGGTCTGTTCACCAACGTCAACGGCGTGGCGCGCGGCCGCCTGGCGCGGATGAACGCTGACGGCACGTTGGATCTGAACTTTAGCCCGGCGGCGCTGCTGTCAGTGAGCACCGTCATCAACGGGGTGGCAGTGGACCGCAACACCAGCAGCTTCCTCTCGGCGAACGTGGGCAAGGTGATCATTGGCGGCACGTTTACGAACGTGGGCGGCCTGACGCGCGGCCGGATTGCACGGTTGAACACCGACGGCACGCTGGACAACGCCTTCGCCAACAGTCTCGCAGGGGCGGACAACACGGTGGACGCCGTGGCGGTCCAGAGCGACGGCAAAGTGGTGCTCGTGGGTTCGTTCTCCACCGTGAACGGGGTGGCCCGTGGCGGCGTGGCGCGGCTGAACGCGGATGGCACGTTGGACATCACCTTTATGAATGGTCTGTCTGGTGCGGACGCGGAAGTGCGCGCGCTGGTGGTGGATGAGACTAACGGGTTCATCTATCTGGGCGGCGACTTCACGAGTGTCAACGGCACGTCGCGCAGCCGGGTGGCGCGGCTGTTCCTGGCGACGGGCGCGCTGGACACCAGCTTCGTGCCGCCGACGGCGGTGAACGGAGCCGTTCGTGCGCTCGCGTTGGCCGGCAATGGCGACTTGCTGGTGGGCGGCGACTTCACCAGTCTGAACAACGGCAGCGCGGTGACACGCAACCGGCTGGCCCGGCTCAACAGCAGCGGCACGCTGCAGGCGTTCCTGAGCGGGGCGAGCGCCGGGGCGGACAACTTTGTGACCACGCTGCTGGTGAGCGGGGGCAAGATCGTGGTGGGCGGCGCGTTCACGACCATCAATGGTCAGGGGCGTGCGGGGCTGGCCCGTCTGAACGACGATGGGACGCTGGACGCGACGATCAACTTTGGCACCGGGGCCAACGCGCAAGTGAACGCCGTGGGCGTGCAGACGGACGGACGGCTGGTGGTGGCGGGCGCGTTCACTTCGTTCAACGGAACCGCCGCCGCCCGGCTGGTCCGGCTGGATGGCGGGCAGAACACGGATACCGGGACGTTCAGTTTCAGCAGCGCGACCTACTCGACCACGGAGAGCGCGGGGACGGCGACCATCACGGTGAACCGTGCGGGCGGTCTGAACGGGGCCGCCTCGGTGAGCTTCAACCTGTCGCCGGCGTTGGGGACGGTGCCGAGCAGTCCGCTGGCATTTGTGGACGGGCAGGGGAGCAGCACCTTTGTGGTGACGCTCCCGGCGGATGACACGCTGGTGGAGGCGGACGCGGTCGTGACCTTGACCCTGCCGGTGCAGACAGGCGTGACAGTGCTGCAGACCGCGACGCTGACAGTGCAGGACGATGACAGCGTGATCGGGTTCGCGCAGACGGGTTACACCGTCAGCGAGGCCGGCGGAGCCGCAACCATCGCGGTGGTGCGCCTGGGTGGTGTGGCTGGCACGGTGCAGGTGGACTATGCGACGGTGGCCGAAGTGGGCTTTGGCAAGGCGACGGCCGGGGCGGACTACACGGCCACCAGCGGCACGCTGACCTTCACCAGCGGCGTCACGAATCAGACCTTCAACGTGACCATCCTCCAGGATGCGCTGACGGAAGGGACCGAGTCGGTGACCCTGGCGCTGCTCAATGCGCGGCCGAATGCCCCGGGCGCGCCCAGTGCGACCATGGCGGCGGCGAACAACCAGACGGTGACGTTCGGGGTGACCGGGACGGTGAGCACGAATGCGACGCTGACGATCCTGGACGACGAGAACGCGCCAGGCGTGCTCGGGTTTGAGGCGGCGGCCTATGCGATCAACGAGGAGGCGGGCAATGGTGGCGCGACGAACCTGGTGGTGAACGTGCAGCGCAGCGGCGGCAGCTTTGGCACGGTGACGGTGCAATACAACACCGCCAGCGGCACGGCCACGAGCGGCGTGGACTTTACGCCGACGAACAACACGCTGACCTTCGCCAACGGCGAAATCGTCAAGACCTTCACGGTGGCGATCACCCCGGACACCTTGGTGGAGGGCAATGAGACCTTCACGCTCACACTCTCTGCAGTGACTGGTGGGGCAACGCTGGGCGTGGGCAGCGCCACGGTGACGATCGTGGATGATGACAGTGCGCTGGCATTTACACAGCCGGCGTATCAGGTGAGCGAGACCAACGGGAGCGTGACGATCACAGCGCACCGCAGTGGCGGGACCAACGGGCTGGTGAGCGCATTCTACAGCACGACGGATGGCACGGCGACGCAACCGGGCGACTACACGGCGATCCCGGGCGCGCAAACCGCAACCGGGCTGGCGGCGTCGGACACGTTTACAATCACGGCTGGCAGCCCGGCGCGGCTGACGGACGGGAACACGGTGGTGTTCAGCGGCACGGCATTGCCGGCGGGGAATGTGGTATCGAACGTGGCGTATGTGGTGACCAATGCAACGGCGACGACCTTCAAGGTGCTGACCAACGGGGTGGTGCTGGACGTGACGGCGGACATCGCGGCGAACTTGAGCGTTCGGCCCGGCCTGGTATGGGCGAACGGCGACGCAGCGGACAAGACGTTCATTGTGCCGATTGCGGATGACCTGCTGGTGGAAGGCGCGGAGAGTTTCACGGTCAATCTGGCGGCGGGCAGCGGCACGGTGGTGGTGACGACGGCTGCGGCCGTGGTGACGATCCTGGACAACGACAGCGTGGGCGGCGGGCTTAACAGCGGCTTTGCGCTGGGCTCCGGTCCCGACAATACGGTGCTCGCGTCTGCGGTGCAGGACGATGGCAAGGTGGTCGTGGCGGGCGTCTTCACCAACTACAACGGCACGGTGCGCGGCCGGGTGCTGCGCTTGAACGTGGACGGCACACTGGACACGGGTTTCCTCAACGGCCTGGCAGGGGCGACCAACGGACCCGTGAGTGCGGTGGCCATCGATCGCAACGTCAACCCCCTGCAAACCGCGAACGTCGGCAAGGTGATCATCGGCGGCTCCTTCACGAACGTGAACGGCACGCTGCGGACGAATCTGGCCCGGTTGAACACGGATGGCACTCTGGATGCAGGTTTCGCGTCCATCCTCACCAACGGCACCGTTCAGACGGTCGCGGTGCAAGCGGATGGCAAGGTCATCGCTGGCGGCACCTTCACAGCGCAGGGCAGCCGGGTGAACTTGGTGCGGCTCAACGTGGATGGGACCATGGATGTGACCTTCCTCAGCGGCCTCGCTGGTCCCGGCAGCACAGTGCAAACCCTGCTGCTGCAGGCCGACGGCAAGATCATCATCGGCGGCGATTTCACGAGTGTGAACGGGGTGAATGTGAACCGGCTGGCCCGGCTGAACACGGATGGCTCGCTGGACAGCACGTTCGACGCAAAGGCCGGGGCGAACGCGACGGTGCGGACGTTGCTCGCCGATGGCTCCGCGATTGTGGTGGGCGGTGACTTTACTGGCCCGTCGTTTGGCGCTGCCGTGACCAACAAAGCGCTGACGGGTAATGTGGCGACGCTCACGACTTCGGCGGCGCATGGCTTCAGCGTGAACGACGTGGTGACGGTGAGCCTGGGCGACGCGACCTTCGACGGGGCGGTCACGATTACGGCGGTCACCTCGGTGGCCCCGTTCACGTTCACCTATTCCCGGACGGCCGCGAATGTGGTGGGCACAACGGTGAGCCCGACAGGCCTCGCGGGCTTGGCGGTCCGCCCGGTGAACCGGGTGGCGCGGCTGAGCAACAGCGGGAGCGGAGACGGGGCGTTGGTGACCGCGTTCAGCGACCGGATCGGCACGGGCCCGAATGGCGGGGTGAACTCACTGACCCTTCTGACCAACGGGGCGGGCACAACCACCGGGTTCCTGGTGGGCGGCGGCTTCAGCGGGTCCGGGTTCGGGGCGGCGGTGACCAACAAGGTTTTGAGTGCCAACGTGGCGACGCTGACGACGACCGTGGCGCACGGGCTGGCGCCCGGGGATGTGGTCGTGGTGGCCGGGGCGGACACAACGTTTGACGGCACTTACGTGGTGCTGACTGCCCCAACTACGACCACGTTCACTTACAGCCGGACGGCGGGCAACGTCGGCAGCACAACGGTGGCCCCGGCGGGCAGCGCAACGCGTGGCAATGTGGTGTTCAACCGGATCGCGCAGTTGACGACCACCGGGGCGGTGGACACGACGGTCAGCTATGGCAGCGGGTTTGACTCGGTCGTCAATACTCTGGCCCTCCAGTCCATTGGCGGGACCGCCTACTATGTGGTGGGAGGCAGTTTTACGAGCTACAACGGGCTGAGCGGGCAGGGCAACGACAACCTCGTGCGGCTCACCGGCGGACAGCTCGACCGGACGTTTAACCAGGGCGCAGGCGCGGACGCCACGGTCAACACCCTGGCGTTCACGCCGTCGGGTCAACTCGTCATCGGTGGCTTGTTCACCAATGTCAACGGCGTGGCCCGCGGCCGCGTCGCCCGGTTCAACACGGATGGCTCGCTGGACACGGCCTTCAACCCGGCGGCACTGCTGTCAGTGGGGACCGTCATCAACGGGGTGGCGGTGGACCGCAACACCAGCAGTTTCCTCTCAGCCAACGTGGGCAAGGTGATCATCGGTGGCACGTTCACCAACGTGGGTGGGCTGACCCGCGGCCGGATCGCGCGGTTGAACACGGACGGCACGCTGGACAACGCCTTCGCCAACGGTCTGGCCGGGGCGGACAACGCGGTGGACGCCGTGGCCGTGCAGAGCGACGGCAAAGTGGTGCTCGTGGGTTCTTTCTCGAGCATCAATGGCGTAGCGCGCGGGGCGGTGGCGCGGCTGAATACGGACGGCTCCCTGGACATCACCTTCATGAATGGCCTGTCTGGCGCGGACGCGGAAGTGCGCGCGGTGCTGGTGGATGAGACCAACGGGTTCATCTACGTCGGTGGCGACTTCACGAGTGTCAACGGCACGTCGCGCAGCCGGGTGGCGCGGCTGTTCCTGGCGACGGGCGCGCTGGACACCAGCTTCGTGCCGCCGACGGCGGTGAACGGAGCCGTTCGTGCGCTCGCGTTGGCCGGCAATGGCGACTTGCTGGTGGGCGGCGACTTCACCAGTCTGAACAACGGCAGCGCGGTGACACGCAACCGGCTGGCCCGGCTCAACAGCAGCGGCACGCTGCAGGCGTTCCTGAGCGGGGCGAGTGCCGGGGCAGATAACTTTGTGACCACGCTGCTGGTGAGCGGGGGCAAGATCATCGTTGGCGGGGCGTTCACGACCATCAACGGCCAGGGACGCGCAGGACTGGCGCGACTCAACGACGTTGGAACCTTGGATTCGACCATCAATTTTGGCACCGGGGCCAACGCGCAAGTGAATGCCGTGGGAGTGCAGACGGACGGACGGCTGGTGGCGGCGGGCGCGTTCACTTCGTTCAACGGAACCGCCGCGGCCCGGGTGGTCCGGCTGGAGGGCGGGCAGAACACGGACACTGGAACGTTCAGTTTCAGCAGCGCGACCTACTCGACCACGGAGAGCGCGGGGACGACGACCATCACGGTGAACCGTGCGGGCGGTCTGAACGGGGCCGCCTCGGTGAGCTTCAACCTGTCGCCGGCGTTGGGGACGGTGCCGAGCAGTCCGCTGGCGTTTGTGGACGGGCAGGGGAGCAGCACCTTTGTGGTGACGCTCCCAGCGGATGACAGCACGGCAGAGGCGGACGCGGCAGTCACCTTGACCTTGCCGGTGCAGACCGGTGTCACGGCGGTGCAGACGGCCACGCTGACCATCCGGGACGACGACAGCGTGATTGGCTACTCCTTGAACGGCTTCACGGTAAGTGAAAACGGCGGTGGAACGGCTGTCATCAGCGTGCGGCGTGCGGGCGGCAATGCCGGCACGGTGACCGTGGGCTATGCCACCGTGGCCGAGGTGGGCTTCGCCAAGGCGACGGCGGGCAGCGATTACACCGGGGTCACCAACACCCTGCTCTTCGCCGACGGAGTGACGAACCTGACCTTCAATGTTCCAATCCTGCAGGATGGCATCGCGGAAGCGCCGGAAACCGTCCGTTTGATCCTGACCAACATCGTGGTGGGTGGCGGTGCCAGTGCCACGCTGGCGGCAGTGGGTGGCACCACGGTCCTGGGCCAGACGGTTTATGGCGAGGCAACGCTGACCATTCAAGATGACGAGACCAGCCCCGGTGTGCTGGGCTTCGAGTTCGCGACCTACTCGGTGAACGAAGAGGCCGGGAGCCTGACCGTGAATGTGCAACGCAGCGGCGGCAGCGCGGGCACGGTGACGGTGCAGTATCAAACGTCGGAACAAGTTGTGACGGTGGACACAGCCGGGGACCGCGTGCTGCGCACCGCGCACGGATTGACGAACGGGGCAGGCATCCGGTTCGCGACCAGCGGCACCTTGCCGGGTGGACTGGCGACGAGCACCACTTACACGCTCACCAACGCCACCGCCAATGACTTCCAGCTTCTGGCGGGTGGTCTCCTGGTGGATCTTACCAGCGCCGGCAGCGGCACGCATTGGTATGCGGCCAGCGGCCAGGCTCTGGGCGGCTCCACGGGCGTCAACGATTACGCGGTGACGAGCGGGACGCTGACGTTCGCGAACGGTGAGATCGTGAAGAGCTTCAGCGTGACCATCAACGGCGACGCTTTGGTGGAGGGGAACGAGACCTTCGGGTTGGCGCTCTCCGCGCAGACCGGCGGTGCAACCCTTGGCATCGCGGCGGCCACGGTGACCATCGTGGACAATGACAGCCAGGTGGATTTGGTGGGTGCGCCTTATGCGGTCGGTGAAGCCGCAGGCAGCGTCACCATCACCGTGCGCCGCAGCGGCGGCACCAATGGAACGGTGGCCGTTTACTACCAAACGGGCAACCCGGGCAGCGGGACGATCGCGACGGCAGGCACGGACTACCTGGCGGTTCCTGCGGCTGCGCAGGCGGTCACCAGCGTGGCACTCGACAATCTCACACTGAACACTGCCGGCGCTCATGGCCTGACTGGGGGCAACTCCGTGGTCTTTGAGACGAGCGGGGCCGGTTCACTGGGAGGAGTGACGCTGAACTCGGTCGCCTACGTGCTGACCAACGTGACTACGGGCAGCTTCCAAATCGCCAGCAACGGAACCGCCGTGAGCTTGGGTGTGCTCACTGGTCCGGTGACGGTTCGGTCGGCGCTGGTGTGGGCCAGCGGAGATGCGGCGGACAAGACCTTTGCCGTCCGCGTCACGGATGATCTGGACGAGGAGAGCAACGAAGACTTCCAGGTGACGCTGGGCGTCGGACCGGTCAGCGGGGCCAGCCTGGTGCTCGGCACGAACACGGGCGTTGTGACGATTGTGGACAACGACGGCACGGCCGGCAGCGGCGGTGCCTTGGATCTGGCCTTCGTGACCGGCACCGGACCGAGCACCAACGTCACTGCGGTGGCACTCCAGTCGGATGGCCGGATTGTTGCCGGCGGCCAGTTCACCAACTTCAACGGCACCACGGCTAACCGCCTGGTGCGTTTGAACCTTAACGGTTCCGTGGACGCCTCGTTCGCGCTGGCGCTGGGGACGGGCTTCAGCAACACGGTCAACGCCGTGGCGGTGGATCAAAATACCAACGCGCTGACGGCTACCAACGTGGGCAAGATCATTGTCGCAGGCCAGTTCACCAATGCGAACGCCACGATTGTAGGTCGCATCGCGCGCTTGAACGCCAATGGCACTGTGGACGTCGCGTTTAACACCGCGCTGGGGGCCGGGGCCAACAACTCGGTGTCGGCCGTGCTCATCCAGCCGGATGGCAAGGTTTTGCTGGGCGGTTCCTTCACTGCCGTGGGCGGAGCGGTGCGCAACTTCCTGGCGCGGTTGAATGCGGACGGCTCGTTGGATGCAGGCTTCCTCAACGGTCTGGGCGGCTTCAATGGCTCGGTGCGCGCGCTGGCGCTCGACAACAACGGGAATGTGGTGGTGGGCGGCAGCTTCACGCTGATCAACGGCGTGGCGCGGACCAATCTCGCGCGCTTGAGCGGCGTGGATGGCAGCCTCGACACGGGCTTCACGGTGGGCACGGACGGCACCGTGCTGGCGGTGGCGGTCCAGCCGGACGGCAAAGTGGTCTTCGGCGGCCAGTTCACCCAGGTCAACACGCCGGGCGGTTCGGCGGCGGCGGGCTATCTGGCGCGGGTGGACAATGCCGGCGTGCTGGACACCAGCGTGGCCTTCCCGGCCTCGGCGAACGACTTCGTGAACACGATCGTGGTGCAGACGAATCTCTTCGCGCCGAACGCGTTCCGCGTGCTGGTCGGCGGCAGCTTCACGACGGTCAGCGGCGTCAACCGGGGCCGCCTGGCCCGGCTGCTGGCGGATGGCACCCTGGACCCGCAGATCAACTTCGGCACCGGCGCCAACGACACCGTGCTGGCGGCGGCGGCGGCGGCCGACGGGAAGCTCGTGGTGGGCGGCGTGTTCACCACCTATGACGGGACGGCGGTCCGACACCTGCTACGCTTGCAGGGCGGTCTGAACCTGGGCAGTGGCGCGTTGAATTTCAGCGCGGCGACCTACGATGTGAATGAGAACGCCGGCAGTGTGACGGTGACTGTGACGCGCACTGGCGGCTTGAACGGCGTGGCGAGCGGGACGGTGACGAATGGTTATGGGACCGCCACCACAGCCGACTTCAACTTCAGCAACACGCCGTTGAACTTCACGGCCGGCCAGCAGAGCGCGAGCTTCAGCATCGTTATCACCCCCATCCCGGGAATCACCGTTTCGAATCCGCGCACAGCGACTTTGGGGCTGAGTGCGGTGACCGGGGCGACCTTGGGAACCAACTTCCCGACGGCCACCCTTAACATCCGGGACGTGGACAGCGTGATCAGCTTCGCGCAAGCCACCTACAACGTCGTGGAAAGCCAGGGCTCAGTGAACATCGCGGTCAGCCGCACGGGCGGCACCAACGGCGCGGTGAGCGTGTCCTACCGGACGGTGGCGGAAGTCGGTTTCGGCAAGGCCACTGCGGGCGTTGACTACACCGGGGTGACCAACAGCCTGGCCTTCGCGGACTCCGTGATCAGCTCGTTCTTCACGGTGACGATCGCGCCGGATGCGCTGACGGAGGGCAACGAGACGGTGAGCCTGGAACTGTTCAACGCCTCGACGAATGCAACGCTGGGTCTGACCAACGCCACGCTGACGATCATTGACGACGAGATCAGCCCGGGCCAGCTCGGCTTCAGCCTGGCGGCCTACGCGGTGGCCGAGGAAAACGGGGCTGGTGGGGCGACGAATCTGGTGGTGACGGTCCAGCGCGCTGCCGGCAGCGCGGGTCTGGTCCAGGTAAACTATGCCACCACCAACAGCGGAGCGGTTCAGGCCACGGCGGGCGTGGACTACACTCCGACCAGCGGCACGCTGACCTTCGCCGACGGCGAAATTGTGAAGACCTTCACGGTCAACATCCTGCCCGACGGCCTAGTAGAGGGGAATGAGACGTTCGGACTGATCCTGACCAATGCGACGGGTGGCGCGACTTTGGGCACCTCCAACGCCACCGTGACCATCTTGGACAACGACAGCCTGCTCGGCTTCCAGGGCGCGCCTTACTCCACGAGCGAGACCAACGGCTCCTTCACGGTCACCCTGACGCGCACGGGCGGGACCAACGGCTCCGTATCCGTGGTGTTCCAGACGCTGGAACGTCTGGTCACGCCGGTTCCGGCTGGCAACACGCTCCAGCGGACCGCGCATGCGCTGGTAAACGGGACGGCCTTGCAGTTTGCCAGCACCGGCACGCTGCCGAGCGGACTGGCCTACGGGACGACCTACTATGTCATCAACGCCACGGCGAATGATTTCCAGGTTGCGAATGCTCCGGGTGGCAGTGCCGTGGCTCTCAATACCACAGGCACGGGTTCAATCTCCTACGCGGTCTCCGCTCCCGTGCTGGGCTCGGTGGTCGCGAACTCTGCCACGGACCGCCTGCAACGTTCAGCCCATGGGCTGGCGGACGGCACGACGATTCAGTTTGCGAGCACCGGAACCTTGCCGGCCGGGCTGGCAGCGGGGACCACTTACTATGTCCTCGCGAGCACGGCGAATGATTTCAAGGTGGCCACCAATTCCGGCGGTGCCGCCGTGGATTTGACGAGCGCGGGCAGCGGGACGGTGACCTATACGGTCACTGGCCAGGCTCTGGGCACGATCACAGCCGATACGGTTCTTGACCGGCTGCTGCTGGCCAATCACGGGCTGGCCGATGGAAGCGCGCTGCAATTCGCCACCACCGGGACGCTCCCGGGCGGTCTGAGCGCGCTGACGACCTACTTCGTGGTGGGCAGCAGCACGAATGACTTCCAAGTCTCGACGACCGCCGGCGGGGCCGCTGTGAATCTCACGACCGCAGGCAGCGGGGTTCACACCTATGCGGTGAAGGGCCACACGCTTCCGGTGGTGACGGTGGACACGACGGCTGACCGGCTGCAACGCCCGGCTCACGGGCTGGCAGATGGCCTCACCGTCACGCTCTCCAGCACCGGCACGGTGCCGGGCGGGTTGGTGGCGGCCACCACCTACTTCATCGTCAATGCCACCTTGAATGACTTCCAGGTGACCACGACGCTGGGCGGCAGCGGGATTGACCTGACCAACACGGGCAGCGGGACGATTTCTTACACGGTCGGCAGCCAGGCGCTGGGCGGAGCGACCCAGCTGATCACGGCGGATTCGACGGCGGACACCTTGCTGCGTGTCTCCCACGGTCTGGCCAATGACACGGTGCTGCGGTTTGCCACCACGGGAACTTTGCCGGGTCCGCTGGCTACCGGGACGGATTACTTTGTGGTGAATGCCACGACGGACGACTTCCAGGTGGCGTTGACCTTGGGCGGCGGGGCAATCGACCTGACGAACACTGGCACCGGCCTGCATTACTTCGTCACGGGGACGGGGCAGATGCTGGGTGGGACTGACTATACTGCCACGAACCTGACCGTGATCTTCGCCGACGGGCAGGCCACGGCCACCGTGGTCCTCCAACTCGCCAATGAGGCGCATGATGACCGGCTCGTGGAAGGCAGCGAGGTCATCACGCTGCTTCTGAGCGGGGCGGCCAGCGTCTCGGGTGGCGGCACGGCTGGCATCGTTCCGGGCGGCACTTCCACGACGCTCACACTTGTGGACAACGAGATCGAACTGGCTTTCGGTTCGGCTAACTACACCGTGGCGGAAAATTCCGGCAGCGCGACCATCAATGTGATTCGCTCGGGAGTCACCACGGCGGCAGTGACCGTTGCCTTTGCCACTTCCGACACGCTGGGCACCACGAGCGGGTTGGATTATCTGGCCACGAATGGCGTTCTGAGCTTCGCCGCCAACGTGCTCACCCAGTCCTTTACCGTGCCGATAGTGGACAACACAGTGACGAACCCCAACCGGACCGTCACCCTGACGCTGTCCAACGCCACCGGGCCGTTTGGCACCCAGCTCGGTGCCGTGAGCGTTGCGACCCTGCTCATCACGGACAATGACGTGGCGCAGGTGGCGGGCACCAATGACACAGGCTTTGCCGCCACGTTCAACGCCGCGGTCCAGGCCTTGGGCATCGTGACCAACACGGCCCTGCCGTCGCTCGTGAACAAGCTCGTGGTGGGTGGTGACTTCACCAATGTGAACGGGGTGGCGCAGAATTTCATCACCCGCCTGAACCGGGACGGCACCCGCGATGCGACCTTCAACATCGGCGTCGGTCCGAACAATTCGGTCCGGGCGGTTGTAGTGGCACCGGACGGGAAGACTTATATCGGCGGCCAGTTCACCTTGGTTGGCGGCGTGGCCCGGCCCTCCCTGGTCCGGCTCGATGTGAACGGAGCGGTGGATGGTGGTTTCAATTCCGGTTTCAACACAGACAACGCCGTGCTGGCGCTGGCCTTACAAGACGACGGCAAGCTGGTCGTGGGCGGCCAGTTCACGTTCCTGTCTGCCCTGCCGGCGGGCTTTATCGGGCGGTTGAATTCGGACGGCTCGAATGATCCCTCGTTTGTCAGTGGCTCCGGCGCGGACAATTTCGTGCGCGCGGTGCTGCTGCTGCCCGATGGCAGCATCATCATCGGCGGCGATTTCACGAGCGTGAACGGGGTGGGCAGTCCGCACCTGGCCCGGCTCTCCGCCTCCGGGGCGGTGGATGCCGCCTTTGCCGCCGCCGTCTCCAGCGGGGGTGGCTTTGACGGCCCGGTTTTCGGTCTCGGCCTCCAGCAGCTCACCAACATTGTGGTGGCGGGCCAGTTCAACTCGGCGGGCGGCGCGACGCACCAGAATCTCGCCCGGGTGGGCACCAATGGCACTGTGGATGCCACTTTCACGGCCGGGGCCAGCGATTATGTGAACGAAGTTGTGGTCCAGCCCGACGGCAAGCTGCTCGTGGCCGGCGGCTTCACCACGGTCAACGGCCTGCTCCGTAGCCGGGTGGCCCGGCTGCTCCCTGATGGCACCATGGACACCACCATCAATTTCGGCTTCGGGGCTGACGCTGATGTGGAGACCGTGCTGATCCAGCCCTATGACGACCGCATCGTCCTGGGCGGTCAGTTCACCAATTTCAACGGCACGACCGCCACGCGGCTGGTGCGGGTGAATGGCCGTAATTCGACGGACGCAGGCCAGTTGAGCCTCAGCGCCACGAACTACACCGTCAGCGAAAACGGGCCGGTGGTCTCCATCAGCATCCTGCGGTTCGGCGGCCTCACGGGATCGTTGTCCGGCACCTTCCAGACTTCCGACGGTTCAGGGCTGAATGCGGCGCTGACGGGCACGCATTATATCGGCGTCACGAATGCGTTCACCCTCGCGGATGGCGTGAGTTCGACGAATTTCACCGTCGGCATCCTGGATCCTCTGGGTGATGGGACAAACGTGGCCCGGGTGTTCAACGCCGTGCTGGTGACCAACACGGTCAGCAGCACCAGCACGGTGGCCATCGTGGACAACGACGCGCTCCTCAACTACAGCCTCGCGATCTACAACGTGTCCGAGCTGGGCGGGTTCGCCACCATCACCGTGAACCGCCTCGGCGGCAGCGCCAACGCCTACACCGTCCAGTTTGCGACGACCAACGGATCAGCCTTCTCCACCAACAACTACGGGGCCACCAACGGGACGCTGACTTGGGCGGACGGGGATGCGGCGTCCAAGACCTTCCGGGTCAACGTCACCAACAATGCCATCGCCACGGGCAACCTGACGGTGAACCTCGCGCTGTTCAATGCGACCAACACCACGCTGGGCACGGGCGTGACGTTGAGCGGCCAGACCAATGCCGTGCTGAACATTCTGGATGATGAATCCGCGCCGGGCGTCATCGGTTTCGCCCAGGCGTCCTACTCCGTGCTGGAGAGCGGCGGATCAGCGTTGATCACCGTGGCCCGCACGAATGGCAACCAGGGCTCGGCCACCATCAGCTACCTGGCCACGAACGCCTTCCGCGGCAGCGTGCCCACCGGCGGCCCGGTGGCCCACTGGCGCTTCGATGAGGCTCCGGGAGCCACGACCGCGGCGGACAGCGCCGGGGCCTTCGCCGGCACGCTCTCCTCGACCGGCGCGGTCTTCGTCACCGGCGGCATCAGCACCAACGCCATCAGCCTCAGCCGGGCCAGCAATGGCTTCGTCAACATGGGTGCGGTGCTGGGCCAGGTGAACACGAACTTCACGCTCGTTGCGTGGGTGAAGCTCACCGCGGGCGACACAAACAACGGCGCGGTCCTTGGCAAGAACGTCCAGAGCGCGGCCAATGGCTACTACCTGGGTGTCAATGCGGCGGGGAGCCTGGGCCAGGTCAATCGCGCCTCCTTCTTCAATGGTGGCCTGCCGGCCGCCACCCCGGTGTCCGCCAGCGTCATCAACGACGGCAACTGGCATCAGTTGGTGGCGGTCTATGGCCTGGCGGGCACCAGCTCGATCTATGTGGACGGCTCGCCGGTGGAGACCAGCGCGGCCAGCACCACCATCGTGGCCAACGCGGCCAATTTCCTGATTGGCGGCACCACGGTCGCCGGTGCGGCCACCAACCTCTTCAACGGGCTGGTGGACGAGGTGCAGATTTACGCCCGGGCCTTGAGCGCGCCGGAAGTGGACTTCCTCTACCTGAACCCTGCCGCCGAGACGTTCCAGTCCCTGCCGGCCACGCCGGGCACGGATTACACGGCGGTCAATGGCACGCTGACCTTCCCGAATGGCCAGACCAGCAACTCGTTCGTCGTGCCGATCCTCGCGGACGCGAACCCCGAAGGAAACGAGACGGTCTTCCTCTCGCTCTTCAGTCCGACCACGGCTTCGACCAACGCCGCCGTGCTGCCGGTGACCGCGCTGCTGACCATCCAGGATGACGATGCCTTCGTCAGCTTCAGCGCCACGGCCTACTCGGTGAACGAGACCGGCACCAATGCGACCATCACGATCTTCCGCACGGCGGGCACCAACGCTTCCGTGAACGTCACCGTGAGCACCGCCGACGGCACGGCCACGAGCGGCCTGGATTACGCCGGCTTCACCAACGTGGTCACCTTTACCAACGGCCAGACCACGCTGAGCCTGACCATTCCCATCACGGATGACAGCCTGCGCGAAGGGGATGAGACAGTGCTGCTGAGCCTCAGCGCCGGGGCCGGGGTGACGCTGAACCCGGCCGCACGCAACGCGGTGCTGACCATCGTGGACAACGAGATCGAGCTGGCGTTCAGCCTGGCGAACTACTCCGTGTTCGAAAGCGGCACCAATGTGACCATCAACGTGGTGCGCACCGGTGTGACGAATGCATTGGTGACCGTGAATTATTCCACCATCGGGACCAACCCGGTCACCACGGCGATTGACGGCCTCGATTACACCTCCACGAACGGCCTCCTCTCCTTCGCCGCGAACGTCCTGACGCAGAGCTTCAACATTCTGATCGGGGACAACGCCGTGTTCAACGCGGACCGCACCGTGGGGCTGGTGCTGACCAACCCCGTGGGGCCGGGACAGTTCACCACGCAGCTCGGGGCGAACAGCAACGCGGTCCTGACCATCGTCAACGACGACGCCGTGACGGTCGCCGGCACGGTGGACACCAGCTTCACCAACTCGGTGAACGGCACGGTTTACGCGCTGGGGATCAACACCAACGGGCTGCTGACAACGAATCTGGGCAAGCTGGTGGTGGCGGGCGACTTCACCACGGTGAACGGCCTGGCCCGCAACCGCATCGCCCGGCTGAACCGCAACGGCACGCTGGACACGACCTTCAATCCCGGCACGGGCGCGAACGACTCGGTGCGCGCGCTCGCCGTGCAGAGCGACGGCAAGGTGATCATCGGCGGCTTCTTCACCAACGTGGTGAGCCAGTCGCGGAATTTCATCGCCCGCTTGCACGCCAGCGGCCAGCTCGATCTGGGCTTCAACCCGGGCACGGGTCCCAATGGCCAGGTCAATGCCGTGCTGCTGCAGCCAGACGGCAAGGTCGTCATCGGCGGCCAGTTCACGACGGTAAACGGCGTGAACCAGAGCTTCATCGCCCGCCTCGACACCAACGGCCAGTTGGATCCCAGTTTCAACACGGGCGCGGGGGCGAGCGCGCCGGTGCGCGCGCTGGCGCTGCTGGATGACGGCTCCATCATCGTGGGTGGCGACTTCCAGTTCTTCGATGGCAACAGCAGCAGCGGTCTGGCCCGGCTGGACACGAACGGCCTGGTGGACTTCCTGTTCTCCGCGACGCTCAGCGGCGGCTTCACCGGCGGGGGCGTGAATGGCTCGGTGTCCGCGATCGCCGTGCAGCAAGGGACCAACCTGGTGGTCGGCGGCACATTTGCCAGCGTGAACGGGGTGACGCGCCAGAATCTGGCCCGGTTCGACGCGAATGGAACGCTGGATATGACGTTTGACGTGCAGGTGGACAACTCGGTCAGCACCATCACCGCGCAGCCCGACGGCAAGCTGCTGCTCGGCGGCGGCTTCAGCACGGTCAACGGTGTGGCCCGCGGCCGCGCGGCCCGGCTCGGTGCCGATGGCACCCTGGACACGGCGATCAACTTCGGCAGTGGCGCGGACAACGACATCACCGTCTCCCTGGTGCAGTTCTTTGACGACCAGATCGTCTTCGGCGGCGCCTTCAGCACCTTTGGCGGCACCACGGCCAACCGCCTGGTGCGGCTGAACGGCCGGGACAACACCGGCAGCGGCGTCTTCGAGTTCAGCCAGACCAACTTCGTCTATAACGAAGCCGCGCTGGCCATCATCTCCGTCAACCGTAACGGTGGCCTCGCCGGCACCGTCAGCGTGGACGCGTTCACCCTGGACGGCACGGCCAGTGCGCCTGCGGATTACCTCACCAACTACGTCACCCTGACCTTTGCCCCGGGCGTGAACCAGCAGACCTTCCCGGTCACGCTGATCAACGACAGTGTGGTGGAGGGGAATGAAACGGTGAACCTGGTCCTCACGAACGCGGTTGGCGGCGCCGGGTTCGGGCCCGTCTCCAACGCGGTGCTGACCGTTGCCGACAATGACGCCCGGCTGGCCTTCACCCTGAGCACCTACAACGTGTCGGAAAGCACCGCGAACGCGGTCATCACGCTGGTGCGCACGGGCGGCACCAACGGCGCGGTCACCGTGGACTTCGGCACGGCGGCCGGCGGGTCGGCCACGGCCGGCGTGGATTACACGGCGACCAACGGCACGATCACCTTTGCCGACGGCGTCACCACGGCGTTCTTCAACGTGCGCATCCTGGGTGATGCCGTGGTGGAGGGCGATGAGATCGTGAACCTGACCTTGTCGAACCCGAACGGGATTGGAGCCGCCTCGGCCGTGCTGGGCCTCGCGAGTGCCACGCTGAGGATTCTGGACGACGACTTCAGCCCGGGCGTCCTGTCGTTGAGCACGAATGCCTACAGCATCAGTGAAAATGCGGGCAGCGTGACGATCACCGTGACCCGCACCCTCGGCTCGCTCGGCCTGGTGTCGGTGAGCTATGCCACGGGCGGGGGCACCGCCACTGGCGGCAGCGACTACACCACGGCCAATGGCACCCTGAGCTGGCCGGACAGCGACAGCAATCCCCGCAGCTTCAACGTGGTTATCAATGACGACGCGCTCGTCGAGGGCAACGAGACCTTCAACATCACCCTGAGCGGGGCGACCGGCGGAGCGACGTTGAACACCACCAATGCGGTGGTCACGATCATTGACGATGACGGCGTGGTGCAGTTCTCCGCCGCCAGCTATGTCGTGTCCGAAAACGTGGGCAACGCCACGATCACGGTGATCCGGTCGGGCGCCACCAACAACCTGGTCACGGTCAACTACTACTCCACCAATTCCGGCACGGCGACGCCGGGAGTGGACTTCACCAACGTGATCGGGGTGCTGACCTTCACCAACGGCGTGACGAGCCAGACCTTCGACGTCCCGATCATCAACGACCAGCTCGCCGAGCCGAACGAGACCATTGACCTGGTCCTCACCAACGTGGTCGGCAACGCGTTCCTGGGCGGCCTCAACACGGCGACCATCACCATCGTGGACAACGACATCGCGGTGCAGTTTGCCACGGCGAACTTCACAGTGCAGGAGGCGGGGCCGAACGCGACGATCACCGTGACCCGGACCGGCTCGACCAGTTCCTCGGTATCGGTCAACTACGCCACCAGCGACGGCTCGGCGGTGGCGGGCCAGGACTACGTGACGCAGATTGGCACGCTCACCTTCGGGGTCAGCGAAACCAGCAAGACCTTCAGCATCACCATCCTGAATGACAGCGTGGTGGAGGCGGATGAAACCGTGAACCTCGCCCTCAGTGTGCCGACCGGCGGCGCGGTGCTGGGCACGCCTTCCACCGCCACGCTCACGATCGTGAACGATGACACGGGCGTCGAGTTCTTCGCGGCCACCTACAACGTGGCCGAGAACGCGACGAATGCGGTCATCGGCGTGCGGCGCATCGGCGTGACCAACACAGCCTTCAACGTGAACTTCGCGACCGGCAACGGCACGGCAGTTTCGCCGGCCAACTACACGGCGACCAACGGCACGATCAACTTCGCCGCCGGGGTGACGAGCAACTTCTTCCGGGTCGCCATCGTTGATGATGTCGTGCCGCTTGGGGACAAGACGGTGAACCTGTTCCTCTCGAGCCCGACGGCGGGCACGGTCCTGGGGCCCCAGTCCACGGCGGTGCTGACGATCAACGACAACGAGGTCACGCTCCAGTTCAGCGCCGCGACCTACAGCGTCCTGGAGGACCAGACCAATGCGCTCATCAGCGTCACGCGCTTCGGTTCCGGCGGCGGCCTGGTGTCGGTGAACTTCGCCGCCACGGCCGGCTCGGCCACGGCGGGGTCTGACTTCACGGCCACCAATGGCACGCTGTCCTTCCCGGCCGGCGTCACGAACCTCACGTTTGCGGTCGTCCTGCTGGATGACATCTTCTCGGAGACGAATGAAACGGTCAGCCTGGCCCTCTCGAACCCGGTCGGCGTTGGCGCGGCGCTGGGCAGCCAGAGCAACGCGGTGTTGCGCATCGTGGACAATGAGCGGGTGGGCAGCCTGGATTCGCTCTTCCTCAGCGGGGTGGGGGCGGCCAGCGATGTGCAGGCCGTGGCCCTTTACACGAACGCGGTTTCGACGAACTTCGGCAAGCTGATCATCGCCGGTGATTTCCAGACCGTGGACGGCACCAACCGCACGCGCCTCGCGCGCCTGAATGCGGATGGCACGCTGGACGCGACCTTTAATCCGGGTGCAGGTGCGGACAACGTGGTCTATGCGGTCGCCATCCAGACGGATGAAAAGATTCTGATCGGCGGTGGCTTCACCACTGTGGGTGGCGTGTCGCACAATTACCTTGCCCGTCTGAATGATGACGGCTCCGTGGACGTGGGCTTCACCCCGGGCACCGGACCCAATGCCACGGTGCTGGCGCTGGCGGTGCAACCGGACGGCAAGGTGCTGGTCGGCGGCCAGTTCACCAGCTACAACGGCACCGGGCGCAACCGTCTGGCCCGCCTGGCCACCACCGGCGTGCTGGATGTCGGCTTCGCCCCCGGCGGCGCGAATGACCTCGTCTATGCCATCGCGCTGGACGCGGCGAACAACATCATCGTGTCGGGCCTGTTCACCAGCTTCTCCGGCAGCGCGCGCAACCAGATCGCACGGTTGTCCTCGACGGGCGCGCTGGATGGGACCTTTGCGCCGGCCTTCAGCGTCAACGCGCAGGTTTACACCCTGGCGGTGCAGCCTGATGGCAACATCCTGGTGGGCGGCAGTTTCACAAACGTGGGTGCGTTCAGCCGCTTGAACATCGTCCGCCTGTCCGGCACGGATGGCTCGGTTGACCCGGGCTTCAGCTCGTCGGCCTCGGCGAACAGCACGGTGCGGGCGCTGGCGGTCGAGAGCAGCGGGAAGATTCTGGCTGGCGGCGACTTCACCGCGCTGGCGGGGGCCGCCCGGTTTGGCTTCGGCCGGCTAAACGCCAACGGCACCCTGGACGCCACGTATGATCCAGGCACGGGTGTGAACGGCTCCGTGTTCACGATTGCGGCCCAGTCGGATGGCAAGGCTGTCATGGGCGGACATTTCACCACGGAGGACGGCATCGCCCGGGGTAATGTGGCCCGGGTCAACGGCGACCACGGCTTTGTGCAGTTCGTGTCGGCCACGGCGAGCGTGCTGGAACGCGGCACGAACGTGACCTTGAGCGTGGTCCGTCAAAACGGGGCGAGCGGCGCGATCACGGTCAACTTCGGCACAACCAATGGCACGGCCACCGCGGGCGCGGACTATGTGGCGACGAACGGGCTGCTGACCTTTGGGCCCGGGGTGACGAATCTGGATGTGGTGATCACCATCCTCAATGACACGCTGGTCGAGGGCAACGAGACCTTCACCGTGGGCCTGCAGAATCCGGTGGGCGGCACGCTCGGCCTGGCGACCCTGGCGACCGTGACCATCATTGATGATGACAGCACGCTGCAGTTCAGCGTGGGCGCGACGAACATCTTCGAGAACGCCACGAACCTGGTGCTTGTGGTGAATCGCGCCGGGGTGATTGACACCACGGTGACCGTGCCCTTCAACACGGCCAGCGGGACGGCCCTGGACGGCCTTGATTTCACCGGCCAGACCAACACCCTTACGTTCGACACCAACGTGGCCAGCCTGACGATCACGATCCCGATCCTGAACGACCAGGTCGAGGAGCCCAGCGAGACCTTCACCGTGACCCTGGGTCTGCCCGGCGGCGAGGCGAGCCTGGGCACCAACACGGTGGTCACGGTTACGGTGCTGGACAATGACAGCACGCTGTTCCTGACCGCGAATGCGGTGACGGTGCTGGAAGACGCCGGCAATGTGGTGCTGACAGTCAACCGCACCGGCTACACCAACAATGCCGTGACCGCCACGTTCACCACCGTGGATGGCACGGCACTGGCCGGGGCTGATTACCTCACCACCAGCGGCACCCTGAATTTCGCCACCGGCGTGACGAGCCTGACGATCACCATCCCGCTGGTGAACGACCAGCTCGAAGAGCTGACCGAGACCTTCAACCTGCTGCTCACGGGCGTATCGGGCGAGGCCAGCCTCGGACTGGTGACGAATGCCACCATCACGATCCTGGACAACGACAGCACGTTGCAGCTCACCAGCACCGCCCAGACGGTGGTGGAGAGCGCGGGCAGCGTCACTTTCGCCGTCGCGCGCACCGGCTTCACCAACAGCACGGTGACGGTGCCCTTCAGCACGGTGGATGGTGGCGCGCTGGCTGGGACGGACTACATCTTCACGACCAACGTGCTGACCTTCGGCACCAACGTGATCACCCAGACCATTGTCATTCCCATCCTCAATGACACGGTGGTGGAGAACACCGAGACGTTCACGCTCCAGCTATACCCGGCGGGCGGCGAGGCGAGCCTCGGAGCGAGTTCCAGCGCCATCATCACCATCCTGGACGATGACAGCACTCTGGACTTCTCCGCCGCCACCTCCTCGGTGGTGGAGAGCGCCGGCAGCATCACGCTCACGGTGAACCGCGTGGGCACGATCAACAGCACGGTGAGCGTCGGCTTCACTACCACCAACGGCACGGCCACGGCGGGGCTGGACTACCTCGCCACGGGCGGCACGCTGACCTTTGGCACGAATGTGACCAGCAACACGATCACCGTCACCATCCTCAACGACACGGTGGTGGAGCCGGATGAGACCTTCAGCGTGGTGCTCTCGAACCCGGTGGGCCAGTCCAGCCTCGGACCGAATGCCACGAATGTGGTGACCATCGTCAATGACGACAGCACCCTGCAGTTCACCGCCAGCGGCTATTCTGTGGTGGAGCGCCTGGGCACCGTGGCCTTGACCGTGGCCCGCACCGGCTCGCTCAACAGCACGGCGACGGTGCAATATCAAAGCGCGAACGTGACCGCCTTCGCCGGTGCGGACTATGTCCCGGTGAACGGCACGCTGACCATGGATACCAATGTCGCCTCCACGAACATTGTGGTCACGATCTTGAATGACCACTTGTCGGAACTGGACGAGACCTTCACGGTGACCCTGAGCAACCCGACGGGCGAGGCGAGCCTGGGGGCCATCGCGACGGCCACGGTGACCATCCTCGACGACGAGAGCACGCTGGCGTTCAGCGGCCCGACCGCCTCGGTCATCGAGAGCGCCGGCACGCTCACCCTCACGGTCGGCCGGGCAGGGGTCATCGACACCGCTGTCTCCGTGCCGTTCGTCTTCGGTGACGGCTCGGCCACGAACGGCGTGGATTACCTCGGCACCAACGGGGTGTTGAACTTCGGCCCCTTTGTCGCCTCCCAGACGATCACCGTCGGCATCATCAATGACCTGGTGGTCGAGACCAACAAGACGTTCTCGATCACGCTGGGCGCGCCGACGGGCGAGGCCTTGCTCGGGGCCGTGGGCCGCGTGGTCACGGTGACCATCGTGGATGACGACAGCGTGCTCCAGTTCCCGTTCGGCCAGTTGAACGTGGCGGAAAGCGCCGGCAGCATGATTGTCACCGTGCAGCGCGTGGGGGCGACGAATGTGGCCGTGGCGGTGGATCTGGCCACGGCGGACGGGCTGACCCGGTCGGCCACCGCGAATGTGGATTACAGCGCGGTGACCACGAACCTCGTCTTCGCGGCCGGAGTGGACACGCGCTCCGTGACCATCTACCTCACCAATGACTTCACCGAGGAAGGCACGGAGACCTTCCGCGTCCTGCTGAGCAACGCCACGGGCGAGGCCACGCTGGGCGCGCAGACCACGTTGACGGTGAGCATCATCGACGATGACTTCCGCACGCTCATCCCGGCGGGTGCGGTGCTGACGGCGGAGAGCTTCCTGCCGGCCAACAACGCGGTGGATCCCCTGGAAACGGTGACCATGAACCTGACGCTCAGGAACGTGGGCAATGTGAATGCGACAAACATCACCGCGACGCTCCTGATCAGCGGGGGCGTGATGAGTCCGAGCGGCCCGCAGGTTTACACCAACCTTGCCGCCGGCGGGGCGTCCCTGGCGATGCCGTTCACCTTCACGGCCACCCAGGCGCAGGCCATCGTGGCCACGCTGCAGTTGAACGATGTGAACGGCTCCGTGGGCACGGCCAGCTTCAACATTGATCTGGGCGTGGGCAACTCCTTCTCCAACCGCAGCCTGATCAACATCCCCGGCACCCTCTCCGTGCCCAGCTTCGGGCCGGCGAATCCCTATCCGAGCGCGATCACCGTGTCCAACGTCGCCGGCGTGGTGAACAAGGTGACGGTGCGGCTCAATGGCTTCACGCACAGCTACCCGGCGGACGTGGACGTGCTGCTGGTCAGCCCCACGGGCCAGAAGGTGCTGCTCATGTCCGATGCCGGCAGCAGCTTCGGCGTCACCAACCTGACGCTCACGTTTGACGACCTCGCCACGGCCAATCTGCCGGATGTCGCCCCGCTGACCACAGGTTCCTTCCGGCCGACCGATTACGCTCCGGCGGACAGCTTCCCTGCACCCGCGCCAGCCGGGCCGTATGCCACGAATCTGGCGGCGATGAGCGGTTTCAGCCCGAACGGCACCTGGTCGCTCTACATTGTGGATGACACCGACCAGAACTTCGGCAACATCGTGAACGGCTGGACGCTGAACATCAGCACGGTGAATCCGACCATTGACCTCGGGGCGAGCATGACGGCAGCCCCCACGGCGGTGACGGTGCCTGGCACCGTGACGTTCACGACGACGATCACCAACCGCGGACCGAACATTGCCGCTGGCGTGACCTATAGCAACGTCCTGCCTGCCGGCCTCACGTTCGTCTCCGCCACCAGCTCGGCGGGCAGCGTGGTGAGCATCGGGTCCACGGTGGTCTTCAACCTCGGGGCGCTGGGCACGGGCTCGAACCATATGGTCTCCGTGACGGCCTCCACCAGCGTGCCGGGATCCATTGTCAATACCGCCACGGTTTACTCCGGTGAGGTGGAATTGGCTCCGGGGGACAACACGGCCTCGGCTACGGTCACGGTCGCGCCTGCCGCCGGCTTTACCCTGTTCGGGGTGCGCCAGGTCAACGGACAATTCTCGGTGACGGTTTCCAATGCCGTCGTGGGCCGGACCTATGTGGTGGAATCGGCCACCAATTTCCTGAACCCGATGACGAGCACGGTGTGGACACCGGTCGGGACGAATGTCGCCGCCGGAGCGACCTTTACCATCCAGGACACCGGGGCCGGGGCCTTCAACCGCCGGTTCTACCGCGCCATCGAGCGGTAGGCCGTTCCGTGCTCCCGGGCGTGCGCCCTTCGGTTTGGTGCCCCCGCTTAGGCGTGAATCCCTCCGGACACCCTGAAGGGTGGATACCTGGCCCGGCGCGTGTGCGCACCGGGTCAGGTATCTTCGGGCCAGGCCGGAGGACTTGGCCAGGGCAGGGCAGGGGAAACCCAATCGGGTTACGGCACCGGGATTAAGGGTAAATCCGTAGCGCTTTGGCGGGATTGGTTCTTGATTTGATCCTGTTTGACGGACTAAGGTTTCTGCAAACCTTTGAACTTCAAGGCACCACATTCGGATCGGAATTTGGCCAACACATCGCAGGCGTGGTCCGTGTCCCCGACGCGGCCATGGTGGAGCAATCCACCCGCCCGCCTGCGAGACGCACTGACTGCCCCCCGCCATTGGTTGTGGCTGGCAGTGCTTGCCACCCTGCTGCTAGGGGGGGCTCGGCCAGCACAGGCGCAGCCGGCGAACGATAATTTTTTCTCGGCGTTCATCATGACCGGCGCGAGCGGTTCCGGCCTCCAGTTCCGGGACTTCGGGGCGACCCCGGCGAACCAGGTCCTGAACAACCAAGGAGCGACGAAAGAAGGTGGTGAACCGGCGCACTCGGGCAACGTGGGCGGGCGCTCAGTCTGGTATTCGTGGACTCCTACCGTGAGCGGCGTAGCGGCCATCACGTTGACGCCGTTCTCTGTCGGGACCAACCTGCTCGCGGTTTATCAGGGTTTTTCCGTTTCCACGTTGACCTTGGAGACCAACAACAATGTGGGCGGGGTGTTTACGAACACGGTGCGTTTTCCGGTGCAGGCCGGCACGAATTACATGATCGCGCTGGACAGCTTTAACGGACCCTTGGTCAACATTACCTATAGCATTGCGTGGACCGTGCTGACCAACGACAGCTTTGCGACGCCGGCGATCATTTACGGCAGCTTGGGAACGGTCACCAATTCCAATGTGGGAGCCAGCCTGGAACTGGATGAGACCAATGGTCTGGCATCGCTGGGCGGGTCATCGGTCTGGTTTCAGTGGACAGCCCCTATTTCCGGTCCGGCCTCGTTCACCGTTTCCAATGCGTTCTTCTCCCCGTTGATCGGCGTTTTCACGGGCACTAATCTGACCAACCTGACGGTCATCGCCACCAATGACGTTTTCCTGGGCAGCAACTCGGCGCCGTTCATAGCGGTGGCCGGCACGACTTACCAGGTGTCCGTGGATGGCTTCGCAGGGCAGAGCGGCACGTTTGCGCTGGGCTTGTCGAGCCCCACCAGCTCGAACGCCGGACATTTTGAATTCTCCACCAACGGAATCGTGGTGACAGAGGTGGAATCCCTCGTGGGGCTGGGGATCAGCGGCAGCATCATCAACGGAGCCGCGACTCGTGACCTGCTGGGCGCGGTGGTCACGATCCGGCGCGTGGGCGGCTATCAAGGCCGCATGCTGGTGGACTACCTCGCGGTGGATGGTTCGGCCCGGGCCGGCTTTGAGTATGGTGACTATACCAACAGCGCGGCCTTTCCTGTGTCCGGGCGGCTGGTGTTTGATGACTGGCAGATGAGCACCAACTTCATGGTGCCGATCATCCCCGCCAGTTCCGTGGGCTTTGGCAACGGCCTTTCCGTGGTGTTCACCACGAATGACACCAAGTTCAACATCTTCATCACGAATGTGATCGTGGATCCGAATCCGGTGAACGGGATCACTGAATCAACGAACCTGCAGCCGACCTTCACCACCAGCCCGCAGACGGTGAACATACTCAACATTGACAGCACTCTCCCTGGCGTCACCAATGGCATCGTCTCGTTCGCGCGCAGCTTGACACGCGTATCGGAGCAGGTCGGATCCGCCGGGGTCGTGGTGCTTCGCGACAGCGGGGACCAGTCGGTGGCCATGACGGTGAAATACACCCTGGACTCCACGCTGGGAAATCTGAACACGGGCGCTCCGGTGGGTGGCAACAATGGCGGCGATGACAACACCTTCGCCCTGACGGCGGGGTCGGACTATGCGCTGCCGAGTTCGTGGGCGAATGCGTTCCGCCCGGCGGACTTCACGGTGGGCAACCAGTCCTTGTTGCTGACGATCTCGGCGGGGAATAACAACGCCAATATTCAAATCCCCATCATTGACGACACCGAGGTGGAGTTGAACGAGGACATCATTATCCGGCTGCTCCAGGTCGGGGTGACGGGGCAGGAGTCGCCCAATCCCTTCATTTCCGGCTCTGCAAATGGCTGGCGGGTGGGCTCATCGAGCACCTCGATTCTCACGATTGTGGCGGAGGACTTGTATGGTGGCGAGCAACCGGCCGGCGCGGCGGACAACACCCACAACCAGCACAGCTACCGGTTGAGCAGCCCGCCCAACAACCCGACGCCGGGCGCGAACAACGTGGTCTTCGGGGTGGCCGTCCAGCCGGACCAGATGACGGTGCTGGTGGGTGATTTCACGGCGGTCAATACCTTCACGCGCAGCCGGGTGGCGCGGCTGATGACGAATGGCCAGATCGACACCGCCTTCAGCCCCGGCTCCGGGGCGGACAATTTCATCAACGCGGTGGCGTTGCAGACCAATGGCAAGATCGTCATCGGCGGCGGCTTCAGTTCCTACACCGGGGTGAGCCGCAACGGCCTGGCCCGGCTCAATACAGATGGCTCGCTGGATACGACTTTCGATCCGGGTGCGGGCGTCAATCCAGGGGATACGGCGGGCAATCCCGTCCAGGCGCTCGCCATTCAGAGTGATGGGCGGATTCTGGTGGCGGGCAACTTCACCACGTATAACTCGCAGACCATCAATCGCATCGTGCGGGTCAACACCGACGGCTCGATCGACGCCAACTTTAACAACTTGGGCGCGGGACCGAACGACCGCGTGTATGCGGTGGCGGTGGATGCCAGCGGCCGGATCTTGATCGCCGGCGCCTTCACGAGCGTGAACGGCACGTTGCGGAACCGGATCGCGCGGCTGAATACGGATGGCTCGGTGGACACGACGTTCACTGGTCTCGGGGCGGGGCCGGACGGCGATATCTTCGCCATGAATCTGGATGCCAGCGGGAAGATCCTCATCGGCGGCGCCTTCAGAGCGGTGGACATTTACTCCCGTTCCGGCATCGCGCGCTTGAACACGGATGGTTCCGTGGACACCAGCTTCGACCCGGGCGGCGGCACGGATGACGCGGTTTACGCCATTTCCGTGCAGACGGACGGGGCGATCCTCATCGGCGGCGGCTTCTCCTCGTTCCACGGCACCCGGCGCATGAGCCTGGCGCGGCTGCTGCCCAACGGCATCCTGGACACGACGTTCATGGACACCACTTACAATCACTTTGCGGGCCTGACCCAGCCCTTGAGCACCAGTCCCCACGCGGCCTGCTTTTCCATCGCATTGGAGACCAACGGAAACATCATGATCGGCGGCAGCTTCTCGCGGGTGGGCGGAGGCTATGGACGGGAGCAGGGACTGCTTAACTTCGGCAGCATCGATGCCATCGGCTCATTCAGCATGCGTGACTATATCGGGCCGCGCTTGAACGTGGCCCGGCTGATCGGTGGGGCGACGCCCGGTCCCGGCAACATCCAGTTCACCGCCAGCAGCTACAGCGCGGATGAATTTGGCGGCAATTATTTCGTGCAGTTGATCCGCACCAATGGTTCTTTGGGCCAGGCTTCCGTGAATTTTCAGACGCTGGACGGCGCGGCGATCGGCACCACCAATGCCACGAACACGGCCGGCTTTGATTTCATCCATACGAACGCCACGCCGACCTGGCGGACCACGCGGAACATCAACGGCTTCCCCGACACCCGGCGGTTTCTGGACGCGCTAAGCGGGGTGAACAACAACCCGCTGGACTACAGCGGCCGGTTCTGGCTGGGACGCGCGGACGTGTATGTGCCGATCCTGCAGGACACGCTGGTGGAGGGAAATGAGGCGTTCTCGGCCCGCCTGTCCCTGCCTGCCCTGACGGCCACAAACGGATCGCTGATTTACCTCGGCGGCATGCCCATTCCGATCGGTCTGGCGCTGGGACAGAGCAATGCGGTGCTGGTCATCGCGGACGATGATTTCGCCTTCGGGACGTTCGCCTTCAGCTCGCCGAATTATGTCGTGTCTGAGAACGTGGGCAACGCGGCGATCACGGTGTTCCGCACCAACGGGGCGGTCGGCAACGTCACGGTCCGTTACAGTGCGACGCCCGGCACGGCGACCACCAATGAATTTACGGTGGTCACGGGCACGTTGAGCTTTGCGCCCGGACAGACGAACCGGAGTTTCAACGTGCCGATCATTGACGACACGGCGGTGAATATTCCCGCGAACCGGACCATCACCCTCACCCTGACCAATGCGACGGGCGGGGCGGCCATCGGCGTGGGCGGAAATGTGGCCACGCTTACGATTCAGGACAACGAGCCGCCCGCAGGCACTCCGGCGGGGTCCGTGAACACCGGCTTCGGCAATACCGCCGGGGCCAACGACAAGATTCTCTCCGTGTTCTATTTTGCGAACACCCTGTCCTCGCAGGGCCTCAACGGACGCTGGCTGATTGGCGGCGACTTCACGACGGTGGACGGCGTGCCGCGCAACCGGGTGGCGATGTTGAATGTGGACGGTTCGGTGAACACCAGCATCTTCAACCGCCTGGGCGCGGGTCCGAATGGCACGGTCAGCGCGATCGCGGTGCACACCAACCAGACCACGACCAATCTGATCGGCCGCATCCTGGTGGCGGGTTCCTTCACCCAGTATGACGGCACGAACCGCTCGCGCATCGCGCGCCTGAATCCCGACGGTTCGCTCGACTCCTCGTTCAACCCGGGCTCGGGCGTGGACAACCCAGTGTTTGCCATGGCGATCCAGCCGGACGACAAGATCATCATCGTGGGTGACTTCACCACCTATAACGGCACATCCCGCAGCCGGATCGCCCGTTTGAATGCCAACGGCACGATTGATAACACGTTCAATCCTGGCCAGGGAGTGGGCGGGACGGTCCGCTCGGTGGTGATCGATTCCACGGGGACAAACATCTACATCGCCGGTGATTTCACCACCTATGATGGCATCACCCAGAACCGGGTGGCCCGCCTGCGGAGCAATGGTTCGCTCGATACGACTTTCATTGACCCGAACAATGCGGCCTCGGGTGCCAATGCACGGGTGCGCGGCATTGCGCTGGAACCCAACGGCAACCTGGTCCTGGCGGGTGACTTTACCAGCGTAGGGGGACTCGCCACGCAGGTCCGCGTGGGACGCCTGCTGCCGACCGGGGCGGCGGACGTGAATTTTACGAGCGCGGCGGACAACGCGGTGCTGACCGTGGCCGTGGACAGCCGGACCAATATCGTCATCGGCGGCGACTTCTCGACCATCAACGGCCTGAACCGCACCCGTATCGCCCGTCTGCTGCCGACCGGGCAACTGGATGCCACCATCAACTTCGGCACTGGCCCTGACAATTTCGTGGCCGCCCTGGCCTTGCAGGGGGGGACAAACGGGGTGATCACCATTGGCGGTGGGTTTACCCATGTGGATGGCTATGCGCGTAATTACTACGCCCAGCTCATCGGCGGTGAGAACATCGGCATCGGCACCGTGCAGTTCCTGTCCGCCAATTTCAACGTGCTGGAAAACGCGGGCAACGCGCTCATCACCGTCCGGCGCGTGGGCGGTCTGACCAACGGGGTGAGCATTGATTACAGCACGGTGGACGGCACGGCGGTGAGCGGGACGCACTACGTGGGCAGCACCAACACCCTCTACTTCCAGCAGGGCGAGGCTGTCCGGACCTACACCTTGCCGATCATTGACGGCGCGGGGACCAATGTGGACCGCATCTTTACCAACGTGCTGCTCAATCCGACAAACTATGATGCCATTACGGGCACCAACCTGGATGCCACCATTCTGGGTGCCGTCACGAATGCCACGGTGACAATCCAGGACAATGACTCCGTCCTGGAGTTTGCCTTCGACAACTTCACTTTCAGTGAAAACACCATCGGCGGCAGCGCGATCATCACCGTGGTGCGCTTGGGCGGGGCCGTCGGGTCGGTCTCGGTGAACTACTCGGCCACCAACAATCTTGTCACCAGCAATGCCACGGCCATCGCCGGCGTGGATTACGTCGCGGTAAGCGGGCAGTTGAATTTCACGAACGGCCAGACCTCGGCGACCTTCCTGGTGCCGCTCCTTAACGATAACCTGGTGGAGGGCGAGGAAGTTGTGCTCCTGACGCTGGCCAATCCCGGACCGGTCAACGTCGTCAGCCTGGGCGGGCGCAGCACCGCCAACTTGCGGATTGTGGATGACGATTTCAGCCCCGGCGTGCTGGTGTTCAGCGTGCCCAACTATTCTGTCCAGGAAAACGCCGGCACCGCGACCGTCAATGTGTATCGCACCAACGGCTTCACCGGCCTGGTCACCGTGCAGTATGCCACCGCGGACGGCTCGGCCCGGGGCTACAACGGCCTGGGGTCATCAGTTGGTTTTGATTACACGAACGCCGCCGGAACTCTGACCTTTGGCGACGGCGAGACAAACAAGACCTTCAACGTCGGGATCATTGACAATCTGTTCGCGGACACCAACGCGAACCGGACGGTGAACTTGTCCATCGGCAACGTCACGGGGGGCGCGGTCCTCGGCTCGCAGAGCACGGCCGTGCTGACCATCATGGACAACGAGCTGTCCAGCTTCGGCAGTTTTGCCTTCAGCCAGGCAGCCTATACGGTGGTGGAGACCAACACCATCGCCACCATCATCGTGAACCGGAACGGTGGGAGCATCAACACCGTGACGGTGGATTTCAACACCGGGGGCGGGTCGGCGTCGGTGGGCACCAATTATCTGGCGGTGAGCCAGACCTTGACGTTCACGAATTCGCAGACGACCACGAATGTGTTCATCCCGATCATTTATGACCCGGGCATCAACGGGGACAAGACGGTCAACCTGTTCCTGAGCAATCCGACCGGCGGCGCTTCCCTGGGATTCCCTTCCAACTCGGTGCTGACGATTGCGGACAACGAGTTCAGCCCCGGTGTGTTGACCTTGTCCACGAATCTATTCTCAGTAAACGAGAACGCGACCAACGCGGTCATCACGGTGATCCGCACCAACGGGTTCACCGGTCTGGTAACTGTGGACTACGGGGTGAGCAACCTCACGGCCGCGGCCGGTGTGGATTTCATCAATGTGGCTGGCACCCTGGTATTCGGGAATGCGGTGGCCACACAGTCTTTCAACGTGCCCATCCTCGATAATCTTACGCAGGAGGGTAACCGGCTGTTCGAGGCGCGTTTGTTTAATGTCGTCGGGGCCACGTTGGGGCTGAACGTTTCCACGGTGAGGATCGTGGACGACGAGCCGCCGGCCGGTTCGCTGGACGCGGGTTTCGTCATCACGAGCGGAGCCAATGGGGATATCTTCGCCCTGGGACTGACCACCAACGGGCTGATCGTGGCCGGTGGCGACTTCACGCTGTTCAATGGCGTCGGCCGGTCAAACGTCGCGCGGCTCAATGTCGGCGGTTCGCTGGACCCCACCTTCATCCCGGATGCAATCACGCGCTTCGGCACCAACGCCACCGTGCGCGCCCTGGGCGTCTATACCAACAGCACCAACGCGGGGAAGGTTGTGATCGGCGGGGCGTTTGATGCGGTGGGCACACTTGCGCGGACCAACATTGCGCGGCTTAACGCCAACGGCTCGGTGGACACGTCGTTCAACCCGGGCCTGGGGGCGGACAACTCAGTGTTTGCCGTGAACGTGCAGTCAGACGGCAAGGTGCTCATTGGCGGTCTGTTCACGCTGGTCAGTGGCACGAACCGGAGCTTCATTGCCCGATTGAACCCCGATGGCACACTGGACCTCTCGTTCAACCCGGGCGCGGGGGCTGACGGCCCTGTGCGTGGCATCGCCACCGACCCCAGTGGCCGGATCTTCATTGTGGGTGATTTCAGTTCCGTGGCCGGGGTGGCCCGCAACCGGGTGGCCCGGCTCAACGCGGACGGCACGGTGGACAAGACCTTCGACCCGGGCACCGGGGCAAATGCCAATGCCAGCGCGGTGGTGGTCAACGCGGCGAGCAAGCCTGTCATTGGCGGTGTCTTCACCAACGTGAATGGCGTGGCCCGCAACCGCATCGCGCGCTTCAACACGGACGGCGTGCTGGACTCCACTTTCAGTCCAAGTTCCGGGGCGGACGAGTTCGTCAGTGCGCTGGCGGTGCAGCCTGACGGCAAGTTCATTGTCGGTGGCGGTTTCACTGGCTTCAACGGGCTGCCGCGCAATCGTATCACACGTCTGAATGGGGACGGCTCAGTGGATGTGACCTTCAACACCGGGACCGGGGCGAACGATGTGGTCTCTGCCATCCGAGTGCAGCCCGATGGCAGCATTGTGATCGCTGGCGCATTTACGACTGTGAACGGTGTGGCGCAGAACCGCATCGCGCGTCTGACCGGCGGGGCAAACCTGGGTTTCGGGAGCTTTGATTTCGCCGGGGCGGTCTTCACCGCGGGCGAGAGCATCACCAACGCGGTCATCACTGTGGTCCGATCGGGTGGCACCAGCAACGCACCGTCCGGCAGCGCAGTCTCGGTGGACTACTCCACCGCGAACGGGACGGCGACCGCGGGGTTTGATTACACAGCCGCCGCCGGCACGCTGACGTTCGCCGCCGGGATCACCCACCTGACCTTCAATGTGCCGGTGGCCGGCAACAGCATCGTGGATGGGGACCGCACGGTGGCGCTGGCATTGGCGAATGCCCAGAACGGCGCGACCCTGGGCACGCTGGCCAACGCCACGCTCTTCATCCTGGATGATGATTCGGTGGTGGGTTTCAATCCGCAGGCCTACAGCATCAATGAGAATGCCGGGGCGGCCACCATCACGGTGTCCCGGGCGGGCGGCACACTGGGCACGATCAGCGTGAACTATTTCACCGCCGACAACACGGCGGTGGCCGGCACGGATTACACGGCGGCGGCCGGCACCTTGACGTTTACCAACGGCCAGAGCAGCGCCACCTTCCAGGTCCCGGTGATTGACAACTTCACGGTGCTTGGCAACAAGCGGGTGGATCTCTACCTGACGAATGTGACCGGCAGCACGGTGATCGGCGGTGGGGTGGGGATGCTGACGATCGTGGACAATGAGTTTGGCCCCGGCATCCTGGGCTTCAGCGCGCCGACCTTCAGCGCTTCCGAGACGAACGGCACAGCGGTCATCATCGTCTCCCGCACCAACGGCACGGTGGGGGCGGTTTCTGTGGACTACACCACCGTGGCCGGCGGCACGGCGGTGGCGGGGGTGAATTACACCCCGGTGTCCGGGCGGTTTACCTGGCCGGACAGCGACATCACGCCGCGGGCCTTTACGATTCCGGTCATCGATGATTTCCAGACCAACGCCAACCGCACGGTGAATCTGGTGCTGAGCAATGTCGGCGGCGGCGCCCAGTTGAGCGTCAGCAACGCGGTCCTCACGATCCTCGACAACGACAGCGTCATCGGCTTCAGCGCGGCCGCCTACTCGATCGTGGAGAGCGGGGGCTCGGTGTCGGTGACCGTGCTGCGCGGCGGACCGGCGGTGGACACCGTGAGCATCAATTTCGCCTCTTCCAATGGCACTGCGGTGGCCGGCACGGATTACATCGCGACGAACGGCACCCTTACTTTCGGTCCGGGCACCAACAGCCAGACCTTTGGTGTGGTAATCACGGATGATGTGCTGGTGGAAGGCGACGAAACTGTCCTGCTCTATCTGAGCGGCCCGGTGGCGTTGCCCGTGGGTTCGGCGACGCTGGCCATCACCAACGCGGTGCTCACCATCGTGGATGACGAGGGGGCGATCTCCTTCACGGCCCCCAACTATGTGGTCTCCGAGAATGTCGGCCGGGCGGTCATCGGGCTCCGACGCCTGGGCGTGACGAACACGACAGTGTCGGTGGATTTCGCGACCAGCAATCTCACGGCCATCGCCGGCTTGGATTACACCAGCACGAATGCGACGCTGGTCTTCACTCCGGGCGTGTCCCTCCTGACGTTTGAAGTTCCGATCACGGACAATCTGTTCGTCAACGCCTCGAAAACGATCCAGCTCGGACTGTTCAATGTGTTGGGTCCGGCGGGGACGATGAGCGTGCCGCCGACGACCGCAACCATCACGATCGTGGACAACGACACCACCAGCCCGCCGGCCGGCTCGCTGGACGTGACCTTCGGCGCGAATCTGGGGGCGAACGGGCCGGTGTATGCACTGGCCTTCCACACCAATGGTCAGCTCCTGCTGGGCGGCAACTTCACCACGGTCAATGGCGGTCTGGTCAACCGCGTGGCGCGGTTGAACGTGGATGGCACGCTGGACCAGAACTTCAACCCGGCACTGGGCGCGGATACAAACGTCTATGCCGTGGCGCTGCAGTTGGACGGGGCGGTGCTGATCGGCGGGCAGTTCAGCACGGTGAACGGGCTGAATTTCGCGCGGGTGGCCCGGCTGGCGACCAATGGCGCGGTGGACGCCAGTTTCAGTCCCGGCACAGGTGCCGATGGCGACGTCTATGCCCTGGCCGTGCAGCCTGACGGGGCGATTCTGGTGGGCGGTGCCTTCACCAACTTCAACGGAGCGGCCGCCGGCCGGCTGACGCGGCTGGCGACGGACGGTTCGCTGGACGGCTCCTTCTTCATCGGCACGGGGGCCAACGGGCCGATCCGCTCCATCGGGGTCATGACGGACGGACGCATCGTCGTCGCTGGTGATTTCACCTCGTTCAACGGCGTGGCGGCACCGCGCATCGCCCGGCTGACGGCATCCGGGGTCATTGACCCGACGTTCAATCCCGGCGCGGGGGCGGACAACAATATCTATTCGATCGCGGTGCAGACCAATGGCACGGTGGTTGTGGGTGGTGCATTCACGACCTTTGGCGGACTGACCAAGAATGGCATCACCCGGCTCAATGTGGATGGTTCCTTGGATGTGACTTTCAACAGTGGCGTAGGCGCCAACGGCACGGTGCTTAGTGTTGGGTTGCGCCGGAATGGCAAGGTGATGTTGACGGGTGGCTTCACCACCATCAATGGCGTGTCCCGTAACCGGTTTGCACGGCTGAATGCGGACGGTTCACTGGATGCGGCTTTTGATCCGGGCACTGGTGCAAACAACACGGTGGAGACGGTGGGCGTGTTCCTGCCGCCCCTCTCGGTGCCAGTGCAGTTCTCCTTTACAAACTCCCCATTCTTTACGATTGGAGCAAATTCTAATCGAATCGCAGGTGCCGGAGCCGCGGGCGTGCTGAACCTCAACTTGAATTTCGGGGTCGCGGCTGACAACCTGAGGGTCTATTACGACGGAGTCCGCCTCCTGGATACAAATTTTGCCGGGGCGCTGAACTTCAACCTGTCCTACGGACCGGGCACTTCGGGAGTGGTGGACATCCTGATCAACGAGGGAGCGTCCAGTTTTTCGATTTTCTCCTGGGATTACGCAGGTGCCGTGGTGCCCAACCCGGTCGGCACGGAGCGGGTCGTCATCGGGGGTAATTTTACGGCGATCAACGGCGTGAATCGTGATCGTGTGGCCCAGCTAAATGACAATGGCTCGATGGATGTCACTTTTGGCCTGGGGGTCGGGAGCAGCATCGTTCTGGGGGTCGGCTTGAACACCAATCAGTCGCTGCCCACTCTCCTTGGCAAATCGGTCGTGGGCGGGAATTTCACCGTGCTCAATGGCGCCAATGTGAGCCGTCTGGCACGTTTGAACCTGGATGGTTCTCTGGACTTGGGCTTCAATATCGGCACCGGGGCCAACGATACCGTAAATGCCGTGATCGTTCAGCCGGATGGCAAGGTCGTGGTGGGTGGTTTCTTCACCAACTTCAACGGCATCAATCGAGGGCGGGTGGTGCGGCTCAATGCCAACGGTTCGGTCGACACTGGTTTCGACACTTCGATCGGTGCCAACAATGTGGTCCTGGTCCTGGTCTTGCAGCTGGATGGGAAAGTTTTGATCGGCGGCCAGTTTACGACACTCAACGGCACGGCGCGCAATTTCATCGCCCGGCTGAATTCTGACGGCACTGTTGACTCCTCCTTTAACACCAGCGTAGGTGCGGACGGCACCGTGCGCGCCATCGCGCTGCAGCCCGATGGGAAAGTCGTAATTGGTGGAGATTTCGCCACCGTGAATGGCGTGCCTCGCAACCGGCTGGCACGGCTGAATCCGGATGGCTCGTTGGACAACGCTTTCAATCCAGGCTCGGGTTGCAATGCGTTTGTTAGTGCGTTGGCGGTTGACGCCAGTGGCCGAATCATCGTCGGCGGCGCCTTCACTTCCCTGAATGGGGTGGCGCGGAACCGGATTGGCCGCGTTTCCAGTAGCGGCGCTGTGGATCTGACCTTTGATCCCGGCAGTGGTTTTGATGATTACGTCAACGCGGTTTCCTTGCAGCCGGATGGCAAGATCGTGCTGGTGGGTGGTTTCACGACGTTTAACGGGCTGCTTGCCAATCGCATCGTCCGCTTGAACCCGGATGGGTCGGTGGACACGTCCATTAACTTCGGGACGGGTGCCAATAATTTTGTATCTGCCCTGGTCATCCAGCCGTGGGATGAGAAACTTCTGATCGGGGGCGCGTTCTCCTCAGTGGACGGCCAGGCCCGGAGCGGTGTGGCCAGAGTGAACGCTGGAGCCAACGGCACAGGTGCCGGGAGCTTCGAGTTTACAGCGTTGACCTACCTCACGGATGAGGATTCCACGAACACCATTGTCACAGTGGTCCGCCGGGGCGGCCTGACCGGCACCGCAACGGTTCAGCTCGTGACTAGTGACGGGACCGCCGTGCAGGGGGTCGACTACGTGGGCCTGACCAATACCCTCTCCTTTGTCAACGGACAAAATACGACGAACATTTTCGTCCGCATCTTGGACAATCTGGTGGCCAATCAGAACAAGACAATCCTGCTCACCCTGCTCAATCCGTCGCCGGGGGCCGGTCTGGGCACGGTGAATCCCGCCTCGATCACCATCGTGGACAACGACAGCCTGCTGGAGTTCTCGGCTTCGACGTTTGTTGTCAGCGAGAGCTCCTCCAATGCCACGATTACTGTGGTCCGCAATGGCGGTTCGGCCGGTGCGGTATCCGTGTTCTATTCGACGGTCGGGGGGGCTTCGGGCGGCAACGCAACGGTGGGCCTGGACTATGTTGCCGTCAGCAACCAATTGTCGTGGGCGGCCGGTGATGTGGCCCCCAAGACCTTCGACGTGCCCATCCTTCAGGACAGCCTGGTGGAGGGACCCGAGACGGTGGTCCTGATGCTGTCCAATCCGGGCGGGGCGGCGTCGCTTGGCCGGGCCACGGCCGTGCTCACCATCGTGGACGACGACTTCTCCCCGGGATTACTGGGTTTCTCGACCAACAATTACGTTGTGTTGGAAAACGTGGGCAACGCGCTCATTACCGTGCTGCGGACGAATGGCAGCACTGGCCCCGTGTCGGTGCAGTTTGCCACGGCCAACGGTTCGGCCATTGCCGGCATTGATTACGTCGCCACGAACGGCTTCCTTAATTTCTCCGATGGGCAGATCAGCAAGACCTTTAGTGTCACGGTGATCAACGATACGATTCCAGAGGGCGATGAATCAGTGCTGCTGACTTTGTCGAACCCCGGCAACGGGGCAGGACTCGGGCTGGCCAGCGCCGTCCTGCTGATCCGGGATGATGAAATCAGCAACGGCATCATAGGTTTTAGTTCTCCGAGCTACAGTGTAGCTGAAAACGCGGGGTCCGCGGCCATCACGGTCATTCGCACCAACGGCAGCCAGGGAACCGTGACCGTCAATTTTACAACGTCAGACGGCACTGCCAAGGCGGGTTCTGATTACACGACGACCAGCGGCACTCTGATCTTCCCCGACGCGGTGACGAACGTGACGTTCAGCATCCCGATTCTGGACGACCCGCTGTATGAGACCAATGAGACAGTAAATCTGACCATCAGCGTGCCGACCGGTGGCGCCTCGTTGGGGCTGGCCACGGCGGTGCTCACCATCGTGGACGATGACGGACGGAGTCCTGGCGTGTTCAATTTTTCCACGTCGCTCTACTACGTGAAGGACACGGAAACCACCAACGATCACGACAAGCCCTCCAACATATCCATTGATACTCTTGGCGGCTTCATCTATACTAGACCTTCCGCCACCAATCAGCACAACGCATTGGGGGCGTTGGTCACCGTGACGCGGGCATTTGGAGCGAATGGCATTGTCTCGGTTGATTTCTCCACCAGCGATGGGACGAACGCCGTTTTTGGAACGAACATCTTCTTCAACGCCAACGCGGTGGCCGGAGTGGACTACCTGCCTACCAACGGGACGCTGGTCTTCTACGAGCATGAGATGGCCAAGAGCTTTGTGGTGCCGGTGGTGGCCAATCAGCTCGGCTCCAAGCTGACCACCAATGGCCTGCTCTCGCTGAATGTAACCCTCACCAACGCCACCGGTGGGGCTACCTTGGGCAGTGTCAGCGCCGCCACAATTGAAATTGAACAGCCGGGCTACTTCACCATCCTGGCGGCAACCAGGAACGGCCCTCGTTGGTCGCGCCACAATTACCGGGTGAGGGAGGACATCGGGATCGCGCAGATCGTGTTGTTTGAAGCGCCAACCGGAACTCGCATCCAGTTTGCCGCCCCGGCCCCCAATGGAATTTTTCATATGGCCGGATCCGACTTTGCGACCTTTGGGCGGCCCGCTGGCACCACCGGTTTCACCGGGGACTTTGATTCGACGCCCCAGATCGTTTCCGGGCCGATTGTCCTAGTCAACATTCCCATCTACGACGATTTGGAGGCGGAATTCAACGAGGACTTTGTGGTTCAAGCGATCGTAGGCAGTCTGATCGTGGATGAGTGCGTTGTTACCATCTTGGACAATGATGATCCCCCGGGCGCGTTTGACCGGGAGTTCAATCCTGATTTCGATGACCGCACGTCGCCGCCGCAGAACTCCGCTCCGGGCGCGAACAACACCGTTTTTGCCGTGGCGGTCCAGGCGGATGGAAAATCCATCGTTGGTGGCGACTTCACCGCTGTGAACACCATCCAGCGCAGCCGGATCGCCCGGATGAACTTGGACGGGTCCCTGGACACCTCGTTCAACCCTGGCGTGGGGGCGAACGACTTCGTGGCCGCCATTGGTGTCTATCCTTATGTCACCAATGCGGTGGTTACCTTCGCCACGAACGTCAGCGGTGTTCCGGCAGTTACGAATGTCTTTCCGGTGGCTACAAACCTGGTGGCCGGGACGAACAATGGCAAAGTGGTATTTGGCGGTGGTTTCAGTTCCTTCAATGGAGTGGCCCGCAACTTCATCGCCCGGGTGGATCCCAATGGCACGCTGGATCCCACGTTTAACCCCGGCATCGGTGCGGACAAGCCGGTGCGGGCATTGCTGGTTTATACCAACGGCGCCTTCAACGGCCGGGTGCTCATTGCGGGTGATTTCACCACGGTGAACGGCACCAACCGGAACCATGTGGCCCGCTTGAATGTGGATGGCAGCCTGGACACAAGCTTCAATCCCGGTGCGGGTGCGAACGGGCCCATCTATGCCGTGCGCGTGCAGCTGGACGGGAAGGTGATCGTGGGCGGAGACTTCACCACTTTCAACGGGGTGCCGCGGAACCGCATTGCCCGCTTGCTGGCCACCGGGGCGCTGGACATCAGCTTCAATCCCAGTGCCGGTGCCGATGGCACGGTCTTTGCCCTAGGCTTGGAGCGCGCGACGCAGGCGATTCAGGTGAATCGCCAGGCAGCCGGCGGGGCGGCCGAGGATATATTTGACGTGAACACGCTCGGGGCCACCTCTGGCTTCATCACCATCAATTATGATTTCATAGTCGTGCCTGATTATATGCACGTCTATTATGGAACCAATCAAGTTGCCAGCAGCCGCATCTATGATTCCGGTTTCACCAACGGTGTGAATTCCGTGACCATCCCGTTTGGACCAAGCCCGATCTTTGGGACAAATACGATACTGCGGATCATCATGAACGAGGGCAACAACACGAATTTTGGCACCGCTTGGTCTTATGATGCGACTATCACGACCACCGCCAATGGAACAGAGAAAATCATCCTTGGCGGTGAGTTCAACAACTTCGACCTGCGTCGTCGGAGCAAGGTGGCGCGTTTAAATCCCGATGGCTCGCTTGACACCACATATTCTCCTGGCCGTGGTTTTGACGACACGGTCCTGGCGATTGAGATGCAATCAAACGGGCAGGCAATCATGGGCGGCTTGTTCACTGATTTTAACAGCACGCGGCGCGTCGGCCTGGCCCGGCTGCTGTTGAACGGCACGCTGGACACCACCTTCATGGACTCGTCCTTCAGCCAGTTCGCCGGCTTGATCAACCTGAGCAACGGACTGCCCAAAAACTTCACCGCGGCCATCGCCATTCAATGGGCCACGAACACGAGCACCTTCAACAATGGCACCAATACGATCACCATCACCAACATCACGGAGGACGTCATGATCGGCGGATCTTTCCAGATGGGCGGTGGCGGCATGCGTGACCTGTCCAACATTGTGGAGCCCGGCTTCTACGGTTCGACGAACACCTTCCGGCGCATCATGGCCGGCTTCGACCGGACGGACAAGCTGGCGCTGGCGGGAGTGTTCCCGCGGGCGGACATCCGGAAGCGGAGCAACATCGCACGCGTGCGCGGCGGGGCTGTGCGCGGTCCCGGAAACATTGAGTTTACGAGATCGAACTACTCGATTGACGAGAATGCTGGCAGCCTGTTTATCACGCTCACCCGCACCAACGGCAGCATCACTGGCGAGCCGCCCGTCGGGCCAGCTTCCGTGAATTTCCTCACCTCGGACCCGCCGTTCGGGCCGGGGGCCGCAGTTGCCGGCCAGGATTATGTGACCACGCGGCGCATCCCGACCTGGCCATCCGTGCCGTTCATTGTGGCCACGAACCGCCCCGCCGACGGCACCACCGGACCGAACAACGTGCTGCGCACCACGGCCGATGTGTTTGTATCCATCAGCGAAGACAGCTCAATCGAAGGTGATGAGACGATTGATCTCACCCTGGCCATACCCCAGGGACAATTGTTCCTGTCGGGTGAACCGGTGGCCAGCGGCGTGGCCCTGGGTCTTTCGAGTTCTGCGGTGACGATTGTGGACAACGATTTCAATCCCGGGGTGCTGACCTTCCCACAGGCAGTTTACCGCGTGGACGAGAACATCGGTTCGGCGGTGGTGACGGTCATCCGCACCAACGGCAGCGCGGGTCCGATCTCGTGCGACTATCAGACGGTCATCGCCGGCAGCACGGCCACGGTGGGCGCGGATTACACCGCCACCAGCGGCACGATCTCGTTTGCATCCGGCCAGTTGACCAACACCTTTAATGTGCCAGTCGTGGACGACGCCGTCGTGGAACTGGACGAGACCATCGTCGTCCAGTTGTTGAACCCTCGTGGCGGTGCCACCCTGGGGCTGACCAATGCGGAGATACAGATCATAGACAATGATTTTGCTGCTGGCCGGGTCAACTTCTCGCAGGCGACCTATACAGTGGCCGAGAATGCCGGCACGGCTACGATCACGGTGATGCGTTCCGGCGGCAGCCAGGGCGCGCTGACCGTGCTGGCGGCGGTGACCAATGGCACCGCCGCCTCACCGGTGGACTACATTGCCGCCACGAATACGCTTGTCTGGGCGGCGGGGGAAACCGTGAGCAAGTCGTTTCTGGTCGCGCTGGTGGACAACGCGACGGTGGACGGCAACCGGACGGTGAACCTGTCCCTGTTCAACGCTTCCGTGGCCGGCGCGCTCGGCTCGGTGACCAACGCGGTGCTGACCATTGCGGATGACGATGCCTTCGGCAGTCTCGCCTTCAGCCGGCCGATCTACACGGTGAACGAAAACGGCTCCAATGCGATCATCACGGTTGTGCGTCTGGGCGGCGTCGCCGGCACGGTTAGCGCCCGCTATGACACCACTCCGGGTGGCTCGGCCATCGCCGGTTCCAATTATGTCACGACGTCCGGCACGCTGGTCATGGTGCCCGGACAGACCAGCACCAACTTCCTTGTTCCGATCATCGACAACGCTCTGGCGGATGGGACGCGGACAATCAGTCTGGCAATTTCAAGCCCGGTGAACGCCACACTGGGCTTTCCCAGCACGGCTACGCTCTCGATCCTGGATGACGAATCGCTCAATGTTACCGCTGGCTCCTTCGACACCACCTACACCTCCTCTGGCGCGGACAGCGCGATCTACGCGCTGGCGCTGCAGCCGGACGGCAATCTGCTGGTCGGCGGTGATTTCACGGCGGTAAACGGCGTGTCGCGGAACCGGCTTGCCCGGTTGGACGCCACCGGGGCGTTGGACCCGGTGTTCAATCCCGGCGGGGCCAACGGCTCCATCCGCTCACTGCTGGTATATGATCGGGGCTTGAATACGGGGCGCATTCTGGTCTCCGGCTTCTTCACGCAGGTCAGCGGCACCAACCGGGCCCGCATCGCCCGCCTGAACCAGAGCGGGTCCGTGGACCTGACTTTTGATCCAGGAGCTGGCGCAGACAATGCGATCTACGCGCTGGCGCTCCAGCCGGATGACAAGGTGGTCATCGGCGGCGGCTTCAGCACCTTCAATGGCATCGGTCGGAATTTCATCGCCCGGTTGAATGCCAACGGCACCATTGACAACACGTTTGACCCGGGCACCGGTGCGAATGGCCCGGTGTTTGCCGTCGCGGTTCAGCCGGATGGCAAGGTGCTTATCGGCGGCGATTTCACCACGGTCAACGGGGTGGCGCTCACCAACGTGGCGCGGTTGAATGCCAATGGCACAGTGGATCCCAGCTTCAACGTGGGCAGCGGGGCCAGCAGCACGGTGCGCTCGATCCTGGTGCAGACCGACGGCAAGATATTGATGGCCGGTTCCTTTACGAACTACGCCGGCACGGCGGTGGGGCGCGTGGCACGCATCTTCCCCACCGGACAGCTTGACACCAGCTTCAATTCAGGAGGCGTGGGGGCGGACAACGCGGTGTTCTTCATGACCATTCAGGGAGACGGGAAGATGCTCCTGGGCGGTGATTTCACGCGGTTCAACGGCGTTGGCCGCAACCGGTTCACCCGGCTGCATCCTGATGGCACCACGGATCCGACCATCAACATTGGCACGGGGGCGAACAACTTCGTCTCGGCCATTGCGGTGCAGACGGATGACAAGATACTGCTCGCGGGCGGCTTCACCTCCTTCAACAGCGTGCCCAAGAACTATCTGGTGCGTTTGAACGGCGGAGTGATCGCCGGATCGGGCAGCCTCGAATTCACGGCCGCCAATTACTTCGTGGCTGAAAATGGCGGGGCGGCGACCATTACGGTGCGCCGCGTCGGCGGCACCACGGGCGCGGCTTCCGTGTTCTTTGCCACGTCGGACGGCAGCGCCACCACCAATGGCATACACTATACCAACATCACCGCCACCCTGAACTTCCCCGAGGGCGAGACGTTCGTTTCCACCAACATCTCCGTGGTGGACGACTCGGCGGTGAACGGCGACCGGTTCGTGAATCTGGCGCTCTCCAACTTTGTGGGCGCCGGAGTCGGCGGGCAGACCAACGCGCTGCTCACGATTGTGAACGACGACGGCCGGCTGGGCTTCAATGCCGCCACCTACAATGTCAGCGAGGTGGTGGGCAGCGGGAGCGCCACCATCACGGTGATTCGCACGGGGGGGGCCACAGGGCAGGCCGCTGTTCAGTTCCTGACCACCACCAATGGCACCGCCACGCCCAACGTGGACTTCGTGCCCGTCAGCGGCACCTTGCAGTTCGCGGCGGGGGAAACCATCAAGACCTTCAGCGTGCCGATCATTGACGACCTCCTGCTGGAAGGCAACGAGACCATCGAACTGGTGCTGACGAACCTGACGGGCAATGCGGTGCCGGGCCAGATGGTCGCCACCCTGACGATCGTGGACAATGACGTGGCTCCCGGCGTGTTCAATTTCGCGTTGAACAGCTATGTGACCAACGAAAGCGACATCATCGTGCTCGCCCAGGTCACCGTGACCCGCACCAATGGCAGCAGCGGGGTGGTGTCAGTCGACTATCGCACCGCGAACGGCACGGCGCTGGCCGGACAGGACTATCTGGCGAGCAGCGGAACCCTTTCTTTCGCGGACGGGGAAATAACCAAGACGTTTGTTGTCCCCATCCTGCCGGATGCAATTCAGGAAACCAATGAGACCGTGTTTCTGGACCTGCAGAATCCTACGGGCGGGGCGATCATCGGCTTCCAGAACTCCGCCGTGCTGACGATCATCAACAACGACATCCTGATCTACGGCAATCTGGTGTTCAGCAGCGCCAGCTACACGAACCGGGAGAATGACGGGGCGGCGGTGATCACGGTCCGCCGCATTGGCGGAAACTCGGGGCAGATCGGCGTGGATTACATGACCACTTTGACCGGCACGGCCACTCCGGGCTACCACTATGCTCCGGTGAGCGGTTCGTTGACCTGGGCCAATGGCGATTCGTCCGACCGGCTGATCACCGTCCCGCTTTTCAACAACTCGCTGGTGGACGGCGACCGGACGGTGGGCCTCGCGCTCTTCAATCCGACCAACGGCTCCAGCTTGAACATCCCGAGCACCGCCCTGTTGACCATCCAGGACGATGACTCGGCACCAGGCGTGCTGGGTTTTGCATCCGCCGTTTTCAACGTCAACGAGAGTTCGACGAATGCCCTGATCACCGTCACCCGCACCAACGGGTTCACTGGCACGGTCGGCGTGCAATACGCGACCTTCACCAATCTCAATGACTCGGCGGTGGCTCACCCTGGCTTTGGCCCGCAGTTGCCCGGCCAGCATTACACCAACACGTTTGGCACCCTGGTCTTCACCAATGGGGTGACGAACCTGGCCTTCTCGGTGCCCATCATTGACAATTCCCAGCAGGACGGGAACCGGACGTTCAGCGTCCGGCTGTCTGGCGCGACGAACGGGGCGCTCCTTGGCCTGAGCACTGCGGTGGTCCGCATCGTGGATAATGAGAACAGCGCGGGCACGCTGGACACGGGCTTCATTACCGGCCTCGGGGCCAACAGCCTGGTGGCATCCATCACCCTGGCTACCAATGGGCAAGCCGTGCTCGGGGGCGACTTCACTGCCTTCGCTGGGGTGACGCACTATCATGTGGCCCGCATCAATACGGATGGCAGCTTGGACAACGGCTTTGACGCCGGGATCATCGGCATCGGCGCGGGTCTCCCGTTGGGGACGGTGCGTGCGGTCGGCGTCTATACCAACGGGGTGAATGCGAACAAGGTGATCATCGGGGGCATTTTTGAATCCATCGGGAATAATATCCCGCGCACGAATATCGCGCGCTTAAATGTGGACGGCACGCCGGATGTCACCTTCGATCCCGGTTCCGGAGTGAACAACGCAGTCAACGCCGTCGCCATCCAAAACAACGGGCGGATCGTAGTGGGCGGCGCGTTTACCGCGATCAACGGCGTCAGCCGCAATTTCATTGGCCGCCTCAACTTCGACGGCTCGGTGGATCCCACGTTCGACGCCGGGGCGGGGCCGGATGCGCAGGTGCGGGTCGTGGCTGCGCTCAACGACGGGCGTATCATGATCGCCGGTGACTTTGATGCCGTGGCCGGAGTGACCAGCCGCCGGATCGCGCGGCTGAATGCGGACGGCACCCTGGACCCGACTTTCCGACCGGGCAGCATGTTCACCAACGGCACGGTGTTCAGCCTGGCGTTGCAGGTCAACGGCCAGATCCTCGTGGGCGGCCAGTTCACGGCCACCAACGGGGTCGTGGCCCGCAGTAATCTCGTGCGCTTGAACGCGGACGGCAGCCTCGACACGACTTTCAACATCGGCACGGGACCGGACGATTTCGTGTCGGTGGTGACCCTGCAGAACGACGGGAAGATTCTGGTCGGCGGAGCATTCTCCAGCTTCAACGGTTTCAGCCGCAACCGGATGGTCCGGCTCGATGGAAGTGGAGCGGTGGACCCCAGCATCAATCTGGGAACCGGGGCGGACAATCTGGTCGCGGCCTTGGCAGTGCAAACGGACGGGAAGATTCTGGTGGGAGGTGCGTTCACCAGTTTCAACGGCGTGCCCCAGGGCCGGTTCACACGACTCCATGGCGGCCAGAATGCGGGGGCAGGGCTGCTGGTGTTCGCAGCTCCGGTGTTCACCGTCAGCGAGGCGGGAACCAACGCTGTCATCACGGTCTTGCGCACTGGCGGCACCAGCAACACGGTCTCAGCCGATTACACGGTGATCAGCGGCGGCACCGCGTTGCCGGGGGTGGATTATATCCCGGTCGGCGGCACGCTGTTCTTCGGGCCGGGGGAGACACTGCGGAACTTCGTGGTGCCGGTGATTGATGACTCGCTCGTGCGTCCGGACCGCACGGTGATGCTGACGCTCTCGAATGCCACCGGCGGGGCCGCCCTGGACATTCCGCCGACCGCCGTGCTGGTCATCGCCGAGAACGACTCCCAGATCGCCTTCTCCTCGCCCTCCTACAGCGTGGCGGAAAATGGCACCAATGCCGTGGTCACCGTGGTCCGGTCCGGCGGCACGAATGAGCTCGTGTTTGTGGACTATTTCACGACCGGCCTGACGGCGACGCCGGGGCTCGATTACGCGAATGTCCAGGGCAGCCTGGTGTTCGCCCCCGGAGTGCTCACCCAGAGTTTCACCGTCCCGGTCCTTGAGGATCTGCTGGTGGAAGGCAATGAGACGGTCAACCTGTTCCTGACCAATGCCGGACCGATCGGCATTGGAGCGCTGGGGCTGGTGACCAATGCAACCCTCAACATCGTGGACAATGACTTTGGAGTGGGCGTGCTTGGCTTCGCCGCCCCGAACTTCAACGCCTTTGAAAATGCCGGTGTCGCGATCATCAACCTGATCCGCACCAATGGCAACTCAGGCGCTGTTTCCGTGAACTTCAGCACCGTGGACGGGCTGGGCACGGCGACTGCTGGGGTGGACTACGTGAGCACCAACGGAACGATCAACCTGGCTGACGGCGAGGCAACCAAGTCCTTTCAAGTGCAGTTGATCGACGACGTTCTGGTGGAAGGCAACGAGACGCTGGTGCTCCGGCTCTCCAACCCGACGGGCGGCGCGATCCTGGGCCTGACCAACGCCACGCTGACCATCGTGGACGACGACGCGTTTGGAACCTTCCAGTTCGCCACGAACAGCTACACGGTGGTGGAATCTGCCGGCAGCGTGAGTGTCACCGTAAACCGGGTGGGTGGCATCATCGGCGCGGTCTCCGTGGACTTCTCCACGGTCGGTGGCACGGCCTCGCCCGTGGCGGACTACATTCCGGTGTTCCAGGTGCTGAACTTCGCTCCTGGACAGACCACGACGAACATCAGCGTGCAGATCGTCAACGACCAGGTGGTCGAGACGACGGAAACCATCGGCCTCGTGCTGGCCAATCCGACGGCGGGCGCGATTCTCGGCGCGATCACCAATGCCACGGTCACCGTCCTGGACGATGACATGCAGTTCAGCTTTGCCGCGACCAACTTCAATGTGCTGGAAAACGCCGCGACCGCTGTGGTCAATGTGATCCGGTATGGCGTGACGAATTTCACTGGCACCGTCAACTACGCGACCAGCGACGGCACCGCGACGAACGGTTTCGACTACACGGGGGTCACAAACACGCTGATCTTCCAGCCGGGCGTGACCAACACCAACTTCACGATCGCCATCATCGACAACCAGGTGGTGCAACCCAACCGGTTCCTGAACCTTCAGCTCCTCAACGCTACGCCGGCCAGCTTCGCCAGCGTGGGCACTAATGGCACCGCGACGCTGACCATCGTGGACAACGACAGCAGCTTCAGCTTCAGCGCCACCACATATTCCATCAGCGAGGCGGTCAGCCTGATCAACATTCCCGTCCTGCGCTTCGGCCAGAACACTGGCCAGGTAACTGTAGTGTGCTCCACAGTGCCCCTGGCCGTGCCCAATGCGGCGACGGCGGGCGTGGATTATCTGGCGGCAGCCACCACGGTCGGCTTCCTGCCGGGGCAGACGAGCGCGATCTTCACGGTCACGAACATTCTGGACCAGGTGCCCGAGGGTGACGAGGTGTTTGGGGTGGCCCTGAGCAACCCGCTGCCGCCGGGAGCCGCCCGGCTGGGCGGGACGAACACCGCGACCGTCACGATCGTGGACGACGACATCGGCATCGGGTTCAGCACCGCCGCCTACACGGTTGGAGAAAGCGCCGGTTCGGCGACCATCACAGTGGTGCGTTCCGGGGTGACCAACGTGGGGGTGTCCGTCTCCTTCACCACCAGTAATGGCACGGCGCAGGCCGGGCTGGACTATGTGGCCACCAACGCGGTGCTCACCTTCGCCGCCAACGTGAACAGTCGCACCTTTACCGTGCCCGTCATCAATGACGCGGTGGCGGAATCGCCAGAGACGGTAAATCTGATCCTGTTCAACCCGACTGGCGGAGCGTTCCTCACGGTCAGCAACGCGGTCCTGACCATCGTGGACAATGTCGGGTCCATCGGCTTCACCGCCACCAGCTTCCTGGTGGGCGAGAGCAGCACCAATGGCATTGTGCTGGTGGCGCGGAGCGGGGGCAGTTCCGGGGCGGTGTCGGTGCAGTATCTGACGGTCGCCGGCGGCACCGCCTCCGACGGACTGGATTACGCCGGCGTGAGTGGCACGCTAAGCTGGACCAATGGGGAGACCGGGGCCAAGTCGTTCTTGGTGCCAGTTTTCAATGACCAGCTGGTCGAAGCCACCGAGACGATCAATCTCTCACTGGCCAACATCACAGGCGGGGCCGCCTTCGGCCTCAGCAACGCCACCCTGAGCATTGTGGACAATGACGGGCCGGGTGGCGTGGACTTCGCCTTCGACCCAGGCACCGGCTTCAACGATTCCGTTTATGCGGCCCTCCAGCTCACCAACGGCCAGATCATCACCGGCGGCCGCTTCACCAGCTTCAACGGCACCAGCCGGAGCCGGCTGGCCCGGTTGAACATTGACGGCACCTTGGACCTGGCCTTCAACCAGGGCCTCGGACCCGACAACCCGGTCAATGTCATGGCCTTGCAGCCGGACGGGCGGCTGCTGATCGCCGGTGACTTCACCTCCGTGGGCGGCACGCTCCGCAGTCGCGTGGCTCGCCTGCTCGCCGATGGCTCGTTGGACACGGCATTCTCGGTGGGCACCGGCGCGAGCGGCTCGGTCAATGCCATCGCGCTGCAGCCGGATGGCAAGGTGCTCATCGGTGGCGGTTTCACCAACATCAATGGCACTGCGCGAGGCCGCATCGCCCGGCTCAATACCAGCGGCTCGCTGGATGTGACCTTCAATCCCGGCACCGGAGCCAATGGGATCGTGAATACCATCGTCCTCTACACCACGGGCACCAATAGCGGTAAGTTCCTGATGGGCGGCTCGTTCACCAACTACAACGGCGCGGCGGCCGGCCGCATCCTGCGGCTCAATCCGGATGGCTCCGTGGACAGCACCTTCAACGCGGTGGCGAGCGGGACCGTGGCCAGCGTTGCCATCCAGTCGGATGGCAAGATCGTGGTCGGCGGCCTCTTCGGTGCGATCAACGGGGTGTCCCGCTCCCGCATCGCGCGCCTCAACCAGGATGGTTCGCTGGATCTCGGCTTCGCCCCGGCCGTTAACGACACGATTCTCAGTGTCGTGTTGCAGCCGGATGGCCGGATTATCACTGGCGGTGCGTTTACGAGTGTCAACGGTGATACCGGCACGCCGCCCGCCCCGGGTGCGACCGTATCCGTGCGGGAGCGCACAGCCGGTGTCGTCACGCTGACCACCACCGGCTCGCATAGCCTGGCCATTGGTTCGCGGGTGGCCATTGCGGGTGTGGGCACGGGCTTTGATGGCACGTTTACCGTGACCGCCGTTCCTTCCGCGACCCGCTTCAGCTACGTGTCAGCCGGTTCGGATGTCGTGGCCACTGCGGTCACGCCTGGAGGTTCGTTCTCGGCGGTCGGCACCGCAGTCGGCCGGGTCACCCGCTTCATGCCGGATGGCACTCTGGACGCAACCTTCGCGACCGGTGCTGGCGCGGACAACCTGATCTACACCGTGCTGCTCCAGTCCGATTTGAAGGTGGTGCTGGCGGGTGATTTCTCCACCGTCAACAGCGCAACCCGCGGCCGCATCGCACGGCTCAACGGCAATTCCAACACGCCGATCGGCACCACGCTGGGCGGGGCTGGCTTCAGTGCCGGGCAGTTCCTGATCTCGATCACCGCCGAGCCGGGCCGCGCCTACCGCGTCGAATACTCCACCGATCTGCGCAGCTGGACGGTGCTCACCACGGTGAACAGCGGCCAGGGTGTCGTGACCGTCACGGACAACACCTCGCCCGGCAGCGCCCGCCGCTTCTACCGCGTCATCCAGCTTCCTTAGCTGGACGGACATTCGAATTGATCCGTTCCAAGCGGCCCGCAGGCAACTGCGGGCCGCTTCACGTCCGGCTCCACTCCGGTGTCTGGCACGCTGGCAGCCAGAGTGAACCCGCCGTGACATGACGGCCCAGGCCCGTTAACCTCGTGCCGATGTTGTCTCCGGAAGCAGCCGTTGCCCGCAAGTGCGCCTGATGAAGACGCTGCATCTTTATGTCAGCCGCCAGGTGCTTGGCACACTCACCATGACCGTGGCGGTGTTCACGGGCCTGTTCTTGATCGTCAATGTCCTGAAGGAAATCCTCCCGCTGCTCCTGAGCCCGCAGGTGCCCTTCGTGGATGTGTTGAAGGCCGTGGCCATGCTGATGCCCTTCGGACTGGTGTTCGCGCTCCCAATGGGTCTGCTCACCGCGACCCTGCTCGTGTTCGGTCGCCTGAGCGCCGACCAGGAGCTGACCGCAGTGCGGGCTGGCGGAATCAGCCTGTTGGCGCTTGTCACCCCGGTGCTGTGGATCGGGGTGCTCGCCGGTGGGGTGTCCGCGTATGCGACGCTGGAGGTCGCTCCGCGCTGCCGGGTGGCTTTCAAGGAGATGACTTATGCCTTTGGCATGGCCCGGCCCACGGCGCTCCTCGTGGAGCAGCGTTACATCACGGACTTTCCGGGCTGGACGATCTACATCGGCCGGCGCACGGGTGAGGCCGAGTTTGCGAACGTGCTGCTTTATGAGACCCGGCAGGAGCAGCTCGCCCGGCGCATCAACGCCCGGCGCGCCCGGGTGACTTCGGACCCGGCGGCCCGGCAGATCGTCCTCCAGCTGTTTGACGCGGAGGTGTTTACCAAGACGCTCGGCCCGGACGGCGGCCCGGCTTCCGCCGCGGCGACCAACTCGCCCGCCGGCCCGGCGGGGGAATGGAACATGGTGTTCTTTGAGGAGGCTCCGCCTGTGCGGCTCGACCCGTCGGGATTGCAGCCGGCCGACGCCAAGCCGAAAATCAGTGAAATGACCTTTGACCAGCTCCGCGCGGAGCTGCGCGAACGCCGGCAGCAGGGCGTGGACACAACGCCGGTGCTGGTCAATCTGAACCGGCAGGTCTCGTTCTCCTTCGCCTGTTTGAGTTTCACGCTCATTGGTATTCCGCTGGGGTTGCGTGGACATCGCCGGGAGACCAGCTTCGGCATCGCGGGGGCACTGCTGCTCACGATGGTCTATTACAGCTTTATCATCCTGGGCCAGGCCTGGGAGACGCGGCCACAATTGCATCCCCAATTGATCGTGTGGGTGCCGAACTTCCTCTTCCAAGGCGTCGGCGGCTGGCTGCTCTGGCGGGCCAATCGCGGCCTCTGAAGCCTTTTCAACGTTGACCTTTTGGGCGGGCGGCGTTGAATCCAGCCATGCATCCCACCCCCTCGCACCGCATCCGCAAGTGCGCTGCCTTGGTCCTCTCCATGCTGCTTGGGGCCTGCTGTCTCCAGGCCGAGGTGAAGCTGCCCGGCATCTTTTCGGATAACCTGGTGCTTCAGCGCGACCTGACCCTCAACTTCTGGGGCTGGGCCGACGAGGGCGAGATGGTCACCGTGGAATTCCAGGGCCAGAAGGCCACCGTCGCCGCGTTCCGGCAACTGCCCAATCCCTTGAGCCGCTGGCAGCTCAAGCTCGGACCGTTCAAGGCCAGCGCCAAGCCTGAGTCCCTGATCGTGACTGGCAAGAACCGGGTCGAGCGCAAGAACATCCTCGTTGGTGACGTGTGGGTTTGCAGCGGCCAGTCGAACATGGAGTTCCCGCTCAACAAATCCGCCGAGGGGGAGAAGGAACTGGCTGCAATCAATCAGCCGCTCATCCGGATGTTCACTGTCCCGCGCGCGAAGGCGAACGAGCCCGTCTCGGACCTGCGGGTCTCCTGGCAGGAGTGCCGCACGCCGGGGGCGTTCTCCGCGGTGGGCTACTACTTCGGGCGGGATCTCCAGAAAGCGGTTGGTGTGCCCATCGGTTTGATTGGCACCTATTACGGAGGGACACCCGCCGAGGCCTGGGCCACGCGCGCCACCATGGGTGGTCACGCGGATCTGCGGCGTGACTTTGCCGAGCGCGTGGAGAAGCTGCGGACCGACTACGCCGGTGCCCTGCAGAAATTCGCCGCCGAGGCGGACGACGCCAAAAAGAAGGGCAAGCGCCCCACCTCGCAGCCGCCCAAGCCACCGGTGATGCCGCTCTGGTTTGGTTCGGAGTTGTATAACGGCATGGTCGCGCCCCTCGTGTCTTACGGCATCCGGGGCGTCATCTGGTATCAGGGCGAGGCGAATGCCGACCGTGCGGCACAATACAACGTGCTCTTCCCGGAACTCATCAAAGGCTGGCGCGCCGCCTGGGGGCAGGGTGATTTCCCGTTCCTCGCCGTGCAGCTTGCACCGTTCGACAAGGGCCGCAACCGGCCCGTGGAGCAGATCGTGGCCACGCCCGGAGATTCCGACTGGGCGCGGCTGCGTGAGGCGCAGGCACTGACGGGCAAGGCCGTCCCCAACTACGCTTACGTCGTCACCACCGACGTAGGTGAAAAGGACGACATCCATCCCACGAAGAAAGAGCCAGTCGGCGCGCGCCTCGCCCTGGCCGCGCGGGCCGTGGCCTACGGGGAGGCGCTGGTTGCCAGCGGGCCGGTCTTCAAGGAGCAGGCGGTGCTGGGGGAGAAAGTCGTCCTGCGTTTTGATCAAGTCGGCGCTGGTCTCGAAGCGCGCGGCGGGAAGCTCACCGGCTTCGCGGTCTGTAGCGAGGACAAGCAGTTCGTGTGGGCCGATGCGCAGATCCAGCCGGACAACACCATCATCCTCAGCGCCGCGACGGTGAAGAAGCCGGTCGCCGTGCGTTACGGCTGGGCGGACTTTCCGGTCGTGAACCTCTTCAACAAGGACGGACTTCCGGCGTCACCCTTCCGCACCGACACCTTCCCGCCACCCGCGCCACCCGCTCCGCCGAAGAAGGAAGAGCCGAAGAAGCCGTAGTCCGATCGCCCGGAGTCGTGGCGATTGCCAACCAACGCGGACTTCGGTTCTCCCTCTCCCAGCGGGAGAGGGCAGGGGTGAGGGAGAAAACGTGCGAGGCCCTGAACAGTTCTCGTGCCCAAAACCCCCTGGAATTCCGCTCAACTCTGCTTCGTTGCGCCTTCGCGTCTTTGCGTCAAAATCTGGTCCGACCGTTCGCTCACGCCGCCAGCTTCACCGCTCGCTTCAGCTTCGCGCTGCGCACCGCTGCATCTACAATCTCCTGGCCGATGCGGCTGATGCGCAGGCTCACCGGGCCTTCCAGTGGCTTGCCCGCGTCGAGACAGTGCAGCAGATACCGCACGGGATTTTGGTGCGGCGCTCGCGGCGGAGGCGCGGCGATCTGGTGGGGCAGGGGACGCTTGCGCGTCTGCACCGTCACGTGCTCGTCGTAGTCGTAGTTGCTGATCGTCCCTTCCGTGCCCGCTATGACGAACCCGCAACGCGGCTGCGGCTGGATCGTCCATGGGTCGGTGAACGTCCCCCAGCGCGTCTCGAACTTCGAGAGCCCGTGCGCGTAGCGCGCCACCACGATGCTGTGCTCGTCCACCTCGAGGCCCGCCGGCTCGTCCACCGTGGCGGTGACCTCGAGCGGACGCTTGCCGCCCTGATACCAGGTGCACAACGTCGTGCCGTAGCCAAGGTAGTCCAGCAACGACCCGCCACCGTGCGCGCGCTTGTAGAACCACGAGCCGGGCTTCTCCTTCGCCACCTGCGCCGACGTCTTCACGTCCTTGTCCGCACCGTGCCAGAGCGGGCCGCGGTTGCCGCCGAAGTGCCAGACGTTCGTCACTTCGCCGATGAAGCCCGTCTCCACCAGCTCGAACGCCTTGCGATGCGACTGCACCCATTGCAGCGGCCAGTTGATCATCAGCGTTTTGTCCTTGGGCATCGCGGCGATCATCGTGTCCGCCTCTTTCAGCGACGCGGCGAAGGGCTTCTCCACCATGATGTGCGGGCCGTAGGGCGCGACCTTCTTCACCCACTCGCCGTGCTTCGAGGCGGCGGGGCAGAGGATGACCACGTCCGGCTTCGTCTGCTCCAGGCATGCGCGGTAGTCCGTGAACGCGCGGTCACCTGGCACCAGTCCTTTGCGCACTACCTCGGCCATCCGTTCCGGCTGCTCGTCGCTCACGCCGACGATCTCCGCCTGGGGATGCTCGTGGGCGTAGCGGAGCAGGTCGCCCATGTGGAAGTGGTCGAAGTTGATGCCGGCAATTTTCCAGATGCGCTTTTTCATGGTGTCGTGGCGGAAGGTTGCCGCTGAATGCTCGTCCAGCGAAGCGAATTTTTCTGTGACGTGCAGTCTCGAGCCAAGCGGATACGAGGTCGCGATGCGTCTGGAGTGCGGTGTCTTTCAGCACCGCTTTGTTGCGCGTTCCTACACCTTACAGTTTGATCGGTCCAGAAGAGCGGCGCTGAAAGACGCCGCACTCCAGACGCTTCGCGAATTTGCACGCCATGGCATGCGCGCTTCGGTTGGGTTCGGGTGCGATTTCAAGAGCGAAGTCAGCGCCTCTCATCCAGAGAATTGAGGGCTTGACTCTTTGGCTTTGCAATGCAAAGTAATCCCCATGCAGCCGAATTGGGCAGAGGAAAACCTCCAGACCATCCGCACCATCATGGAGCGGGCGGCACTTTACCGGCGCACGCTTGCTCCGGTGATGCTTGCGACGGGCCTGATTGGTCTCACCGCCGGTGGCATCGGGCTGCTGACCCCGGTGCAAACTCCGCTCGCGTTCCTGGCCTTGTGGCTCATCACGGCCATGCTCGCGGTGGGCATTTCGCTGCTGATTGTTCGACGCCAGGCCATTACCGCGAAGGAGCCATTTTCCACGCCGGCTTCCCGGCGTGTCATCGGCGCGATGCACGCACCACTTTGTTCCGGGGCGTGCCTCACTGTGCCGGTCATTGCCTACTGGGGAACGCATCGTGACGTGCCTGCTGACGGACTCCTCACCGCCTTGCTCTGTGTCTGGATGGGCTTCTACGGCAACGGTCTCAACGCCGCCGGGCAGTATTCCTCGCGGGGAGTTCGCTTGTTGGGGTGGGGCTTCATCGGGGCCGGACCGCTGATAGCCATTTTGTTTGTCGGCGGATTTCTCGTGCCTGAGCTGGGCAGCCGGGTGCTCTGGACCAACCCTCATGCGATCATGGGTGCGACCTTCGGTGGCTTCCATCTTGCCGCTGCTGGTTACCTCTATCTCACTGAAGCTCGTCAACCGACGCCGTGAATCCTGAACCCTTCCTCCAACTTGATCGCGTCATCCACGAGAAGGGACGCCTCGGCATCATGTCCGCCCTGATCGCACGACCCCAGATGGCCTTCACGGAGTTGCGCGATCTGCTCCAGATGACGGACGGTAATCTCACGTCGCACACACGCACGCTGCAGGAGGCCGGTTATGTAGTGGTTGCAAAGTCCTTCCAGAATAATCGCCCGCTCACCACGCTCGCACTCACTGCGGACGGCGAGAAGGCATTCCGGAACTACGTCGCGCTGTTGGCGGAGATCGTCGAGATCACGAAGCAGTTCGGCATCGAGCCGGCCAAGGTTCCCGTCACCAAATGAACACCACGTTTGAACGAACGCGAATGCTGCTGGTCATTAACTTTGCAATGCAAACTACAGTGCAACACAGAGCGATCGGAGTAATGGAGGGGAGTGCTGGAGCAATGCACCTTCGCCCATCCCCACTCATCACTCCCCCACTCCATTACTCCATTACTCCCTCCTCCCCCTCCTCCCTATGAGAATCCTCCGCGCCTCCCATCTCGGCATGTGCTTCGGCGTGCGTGATGCCATCGCGCTCGCGCAGGCCGAGGCCGCCTGCCAGCCGCTGACCATCCTCGGCGAGTTGGTCCACAACGAAACCGTGCTGGCCGACCTCCGCGCGCGAGGCATCCGGTTTGCCAGCCAGCCAGCCACGGCCGAGACCGACACCGTGATGGTCACCGCGCACGGTGCGTCCGAGGCCGCGAAGCTCCGCGCCCGCGAGCGCGGCCTGCACGTGCTGGAGGCCACCTGTCCGCTCGTGCATGTCGCGCACCGCGCCGTGCAGATGCTCGCGCGCGATGGCTGGCACCCTGTCATCATTGGCAAGCGCGACCATGTGGAAGTGCGCGGCCTCACAGAAGACCTCGCCGAGTGCGACATCGTGCTCACCGAGGCGGACGTGGCCGCGCTGCGCGAGCGTCCGCGCTTCGGCATCGCATCGCAGACCACGCAGCCCATTGAGCGCGTGCGTCTGCTCGTGGCGCTCATCCGTGCGCGCTTCCCGCAGTCGGAAGTCCGCTTCGTGGACACCGTATGCCAGCCCACCAAGCAGCGTCAGACCGCCGCGGAGGAACTCGCGCGCCAGTGCGACGTGGTGATCGTCATCGGCGGGACGCACAGCAACAACACGCGCGAACTCGTGGCCACGTGCCTGCGCCACTGCCCGCACGTGCATCATGTGCAAGGTCCGGCGGACGTGCGTGCCGAGTGGTTCACCGGAGCTGAAAAAGTGGGTCTGACGGCCGGGACGAGCACGCCGGACGGGACCATCGAGGCCATTGCTCAATCGATAGCACGGATAGCGCTGAGCTCCTGGCCCGAGCCAGAGAGGGAATTGATCCACGCGGCTTGATCGAGCAACAACTTCAACCGCCCAATTCTAACATGCCTCCACCGGTCGTCGTCTTTCTCATGCTCGCCATGTTGATTCTCGTGGCGACGCCGTGCGTCCGCCATCGATCCCCGACGCTGCTCTTCTTCGCGACATGGCAGGTGGCTCTGGGCGGGCTGTTTCCCTTGTTCGGATTTCTCGCCTCGTGCGCCAATGGGCCAGCGTGGAAGGGCGAATCACCTGATGGTTGGATTGGCTGTTTCGAGGTCGGCAAGATAGTGCTCCTGCCTCTGGTATGCTGGGCGCTCGCGAGCATTTACGCCTTGGAACTCTGGCGTGTGGAGGACCGCACGCGGAGTTGGCTGATTCTTGGGTGCAGTCAGGGCGTGGTGCTGAGCGGATATTTTTGCCTTTGGATGCTCGCATGGATGGGGCAATGGCCAAGTGTGTTGCGAGCGTCAAGGCCTGCAGAAATACTGCTGGGACTTGCCATCCTAATGTTGCCCTTCCTGGCGTGCGGATATTTTTTCCACCACACGCGCCAGCTCTGGCGCGAGGGGAGCATGCGCAAGTCCAGGTTCTGGCTGGGTCAATTGTGGGGACTGCCGTTCTGGCTTGGGTCAATTTATAACGCCCGCAGGATCTATTCCGAATTGCCCGAGGAGCCGCCCCCGGGCTGTTTCGTCGTTACGGCGGCTGCCCATGGCCATCCAATCCTGGTCGGCCCATTTGTGCCGATCGAGCGCGGTGGATTAGTCCGAAGAGCCAATATCCAGTTGCTCACCTTCTGGGAGTTGGAACGCTGCTGGACTGTGCGACTGCCGCGCAGTCACCAAGCATTTCGACGGGTTTACAATCCGGTGGGACGCAAGCTCGCGCGGTTCATCGCCAGGCCTTGGCTGGCCGATGCCGCCTACCTCGCCCTCAAGCCTGCGGAATGGCTGGCCGCACTGACTCTCAAACTCACATCTTACAAACTTTGACCAACTGTCCATGCTATGAACTACGACAAATGGATCACTCACTTCCGCCGCAACAGGGAAAACCGTCCGGAGCCCGATTGGGCTGCGCCATTCTCGTTGTCGGAGTCCGTTCTCAAGCCGCTGCGTCCGTCGTTCGCCGAGTATCAGCTCGGCGATGGCGGCGGGCCGGCCTGTCTGATCGCGGGCGACGCCGAGCAGTTTCGCAGCAGTTCCCCTCAGATGCGTCAGATTGTAGATCTGTGGTTTGCGGAGGAACGCGAGCACTCCCGGCTGTTGGGCCGGGCGGTGGACCGCATCGGTGCGAGGCGCGTCGAGGGGCACTGGAGCTTCACCGCGTTTCTGGCGTGTCGTCGGGTGATGGGCGTGCGCGCGGAGCTGCAAGTCCTGCTGCTCGTCGAGATCGTCAGCACGGTCTATTACCGGCTGATCCGGCGTCATTGCACGGACCAACCGCTGCGCGACATGTGCGCGCTGATCCTGCGCGACGAGGCGAGTCACATCGCGTTTCATCGTGATCGTCTGGCGGCGGCGGGCGTGTCGAACTGGGGCCTGGGCGGCCTGCTGTGGGAGGGGCAGTTCCGGTGCATGGCCTTGGCGGCCGCCGCAATGCTCTGGCTGAACCATGGTCATTGCCTGCGGACGCTGGGCGCGCGGCCAGTGGAATTCTGGCGTGAGCTGCATCGCGAACTCGCGCGTTTCATCTGGAGACTCGGGCGAACGGTCCAGGCCCGGGCGCACCAGCCGGTGCCGACACCTGAACTCATCGGAAACGCTTGCCCCAGTTCAATCAGAGCCTCCTCACGTCGGCTGCTACCTGTGCCATGATCGCTCCGCTCACCGCCCTCCGTCAGACGCCTGCGTTGCTGCGTGGTGACGTGGAGGCTGCGGTCGTGTGGATTCGACTGGGCGAGCGGCAGCGAGTGATCGTCTGGTTGCTGGTCACGGTGGTGGGGGCGGCGCTCTTTGGCGCGGCCATCGGCTGGTGGCGCGCGCCGTTGCAGGCGCTTTACACGGCGGCGAAGTTTCCGCTCGTCCTGCTGCTCACGGCGCTGGGCAACGCGCTGCTCAACGCCATGCTCGCACCGTTGCTGGGCGTGAACCTCGGGCTGCGGCAGTCGCTGCTGGCGGTGCTGATGAGCTTCACCATCGCGGCGGCGATCCTGGGGGCGTTTGCGCCGCTGCAGTTCTTCGTGGGATGGAATGTGCCGTCGTTTGACCTGGAGATTGACGCGGCGTTTCTGGGCTACCGGTTCATGCAGTTCGCCACGGTGTCCTTCATTGCCTTCGCGGGGGTGATGGCGAATGTGCGGCTGCTGCCGTTGCTGCGCGCTCATGCGGAATCGGATGCGGCGGCGCTGCGCGTGCTGTTCGCCTGGCTGGCGGTCAACCTGCTGCTGGGCAGCCAGGTCTGCTGGATGCTGCGGCCGTTCGTGGGGCGACCACAGGACCCGGTGGTGTTCCTCGGGGCCGGTTTGTTCCAAGGCAGCTTTTACGAGACAGTCTTCGAGGCCGTGCGCGCGGTGGTGCTGCAACGGGCGGAGGTGATGCCATGAGCGCGGCAGCCACACTCCTGCGGCAGGTGCCTGTGCTGCTGCGAGGCGAGACGGACGCAGTCACGCCATGGACTGAAGCCCCGTCGGCCCCGCGGGTAGCCTTGTGGCTGGCGATGACGGTGGGTGGCTCGGCGGCGTTTGGCGCGGCGATGGGCTGGTGGCGCGCGCCAGAGCAGGCGCTCTACACGGCGGTGAAGCTTCCGCTCGTGCTGCTGCTTACGGCCCTGGGCAATGCGCTGCTCAACGCCATGCTCGCGCCACTGCTCGGCGTGAACATCGGGCTGCGGCAGTCGCTGCTGGCGGTGCTGATGAGCTTCACGATCGCGGGGACGATTCTGGGCGGGGTCGCGCCGCTGCTGGCCTTTGTGATCTGGAATGCACCGCCGCTGGCGCATAGTGAGAGCGCGGGCACCACGCACGCGTTCATCCTGCTCACCATCGTGGCGGCGATTGCCTTCGCGGGCATCGCAGCGAACGTGCGGCTGCTGCGGTTGCTCGAACGGCTTGGCGGCAGTGCGAGTGTCGCGCGACGGGTGCTGTTTGCGTGGCTCGCGGTGAACCTGCTGCTCGGCAGCCAGATCGCGTGGAACCTCCGGCCCTTCGTTGGCTCACCGGGGCTGGCCGTTCAATTCCTCCGTGACGATCCGTTCAAAGGCAGCTTTTACGAATCCGTCTTCCGCTCACTGGGCCGGCTGTTCCTCGATTAACCACTCTGCGCATGAAAACAGGCGAACATATTTTCAACCACGGATGGACACGGATGAACACGGATGGAGATGGCCCGCGAAACACGCGCATTGACGCGAATGACAGCGCGTGGCTGCAAGCCGCCAGCTTTTGGGTTGGCTCAGATTCGCGTCATTCGCGGGCCAGATTGCGGTCAGTTTTCAAATCCGTGTCCATCCGTGTCCCTCCGTGGTTGAACTCCACTTTCCCAACTGAACCTCAACCCCAACACCTATGCTAAACACCCCACCGCTCCCACCCGAACAACCCTCGCCTGAGTCACCCACGCCGCCCGTGCACTACGTGACCGCCCCTGTGGCTCCGCCACCACCGCCGCCGATCCCGGGGGTGCCGGGGACCGATCCGGCCGAGCGCGTGCCGATCACCAGCATTTTCGGCGCGAGCGAGGCGCTGCTGCGCCAGCCACGGCGCGTGTGGTTCCAACTCACGCAGGACGGACAGGTGCGCCTCACGTTCATGCTGCTGGGCCTCGCCGTGCTGTGCGCGCTCGCCTATGGGCTGGTGGTCGGGACGTTCTCCGGCGGCGACCAGCTCTGGGCCGCGCCGGCGAAGATCGCGGGCGGGCTGCTGATCTCCGGCATCATCTGCCTGCCGAGCCTCTACATCTTCGCGTGTCTGAGCGGTGCGCACACGCAACTGGCGGAGGTGTGCGGATTGGTGGCGGGTCTGATCGCACTGATGACCGTGCTGCTCATCGGTTTCGCGCCAGTGGCGTGGGTCTTCTCGCAAAGCACCGAGTCACTGGCGGCCATGGGCGTGCTGCACCTGGCGTTTGCGGGCATCGCCCTCGGTTTCGGCATGAAGTTTCTCGCCCGGGGTTTCGAGCATCTCAACGCGCAGTTCGGTGACGGCCTGCGGGTGTGGGTGGTGATCTTCGTGCTGGTGTTGCTGCAAATGACGGCGGCGCTCCGGCCCATTCTCGGCACCAGCAGCACGCATCTGCCCTCCGAGAAGAAGTTCTTCGTGAGCCACTGGATGGACGGTCTGCGCGATTCGGGCAACGGCGTGCGCCCGCGATGAACCAAGGCAAACCAGGAAGCTTGCAAGCCTATGACTGCTTTCATCCTTCAACCCCGGTGCAATCGGCTCGTATGGCTGTTGGCCTTCGTCAGCCCGGTCGGTTTCTTTGTGCTGCTGTTGCTGGGCGACCGGCTGGGGCTCGCCAGCCCACCCGAGGGGCTGGTCGCCACGCTGTTTTACACCATTCCGCTCGTCGCGCTGGCGGTCTGCGGCTGGGCGATTTGGAGTTCGAGCCTGTTACCAAGCCGCAAAATCGGATGGGCTCTATTCACCCTCTTGGGGATCGGGCTTCAGTTCGGTGGATTGGTGCTCCTGATCACTGCCGTGGCCGTGGCGATCTCCGCGCCATAGGAGCGCGGGCATTGCTCGGTCAGCGGGAAAGACGTTGTGTCCGAGCGGAGCACTGCTTGGCGCTCTACCGGCTGGCGGCCAGTCGCTCCCTGCTTGCTTTGCTCGCGCTCCGACTGGGCCATTCATCCACCGAGTCTGAATTCCGCTCCCGTCCAAATCAGTCTGACTCTCCGACACAAATACTTCATGAAGTCCACCCACTCACTGCCCCGTCGTTCCTTCCTCAAACACCTTGGCACCGCCGCCTTCGCTGCGCCCTTCGTCACGC
>CAZOCL010000002.1:0-75458 GCA_964578245.1 uncultured Klebsiella sp.
GCGGCTGCGAACAGCTCGCCCTCCTCAAATGCACCAGCGCCTACCCGGCCCTGCCCGAGGACATGCACCTGCGCACCATGGCGGACATGACCTCACGCTTCGGCGTGCCCGTAGGCCTGAGCGACCACACCATGGGCCACACCGTGCCGGTCGCCGCCGTCGCCCTCGGCGCGTGCATCGTGGAAAAGCACTTCACCCTCTCCCGCGCCACGCCCGGACCAGACAGCGCCTTCTCGCTCGAACCGGACGAATTTGCAGCGATGGTCGAGGCGATTCGCACGACGGAGAAAGCCCTCGGCCGCGTCAACTACACCTCGGGCGCGAACGAGAGCAAACTCCGCGACTTCCGCCGCTCCCTCTTCGTCGTCGCCGACATGCAAGCCGGCGAAGTCTTCACCGAACTCAACGTCCGCAGCATCCGCCCCGGCCAAGGCCTGCACACCCGCCACCTGGGTGAAGTGCTGGGCAAGGCCGCCACCCAGGACATCAAAAAAGGCACGCCCCTGAGCTGGCCCCTGGTGGCAGCCGAGGTAAGGAGTCTCTAATTGATTCCCTCTCCCGAATCTGAAGTGAGTCTCCTCACGTCGTCTCCTACGCATTGAGATGAGAACCATCGCCATCATCCAGGCCCGCATGGGCTCCACCCGCCTGCCCGGCAAGGTGCTCAAACCCCTCGCTGGCGACACCGTTCTCGGCCACGTCGTCCGCCGCGCGCGCCAGGCCACGCGGCTCGATGGCATCTGCATCGCCACCACGGACTCCCCCGCGGATGAGCCTATCGTCCAGGAAGCCGCCCGCCTCGGCACCCTCTGCTGGCGCGGCAGCGAGCACGACGTGCTGGACCGCTACTTCGGGGCCGCCCAGGCCTGCGGGGCGGAAGTCATCGTGCGCATCACTTCGGACTGCCCGCTCTTCGATGGCGCCGTGCTGGATGAGATGCTTGCCCTCTTCGCCGCCACGCCCGGCCTGGACTACCTCAGCAACGTGCAGGTGCGGCGCTTCCCGCGCGGACTGGACGCGGAGATCTTCACCTTCGCCGCGCTCGCCCGCGCACATCGCGAAGCCGTGAAGCCCTACGAGCGCGAGCATGTCACCCCCTGGTTCTACCAGCACCCGGAGCTGTTCCGGCTGTTCTCCTTCGAGGGCAAAGTCGACTTGTCCATGCATCGCTGGACCCTCGACACGCCCGAGGACTGGCAGTTCGTCGAAGCCGTCTTCGCCGCGCTCGGCCCGCGCTTCACCACTCCGGACGTGGTGCAACTCCTTCAGGCGCAGCCGGAGCTGGCAAAGCTCAATGCACACGTCGAACAGAAGAAGCTCGCGTCGTAAGCGGCGTTTCGCCCGGGGACTCACCCCGGATTTCCTCGTGCTTTTTGATGCGTCAGCCCTCATGCAGCCTGCTATCAAGTTGACTCACTCCGCAAACTTCGGCCTGATTACGCGCGTGTCCGGCGATGCGAACTGGCCTCGCAACGGGTGAAGACCACGCACGCTCAAACCAGTTCCAAGTTCAGCGTAAAGGTCAGTTGCCACATTCGCCCATGTCGCCAGCGCCGTTCTTCACCATCGCGATTCCTACGTTCAACCGGGCAGAAATGCTCCGGCCATGCCTGGAGTCCCTCGTCCGCCAGTCCTTCAAGGACTTCGAGATCATCGTGGCGGACAACGCTTCGACCGACGAGACCCCGGCGGTGGTCAAGGCCATCGGTGACCCGCGCATCCAATACCTCCGGCACGAGCGGAACATCGGCGCTTACGAAAACTTCATCCATTGCTCCACGCTCGGCCGGGGTGATTTCCTCGTGCTCCATCAGGACGATGACCTGCTGCACGAAGACTTCCTGAACCGCTGCCACCAGGTGTCCGCAACGCGCCCGGAGGTGACGGTGTATGGTTGCGTGGCGCTGGCCGGAAGCGCGGCCGGCGGCTACACGGCGAGCGTCCTGCCGGACCTGCTGCAAGGACGCTTCGACTGGCCGCTCCGGGATGAGCCGATGGTGGTGGATGGCCGGCGCATGGCGGTGCGGTTCCTGTTTTCGCATTGCATGAACCACCCGGCCATCGCCCTGCGCCGCTCGGCGCTGGTCCGCGTCGGTGGCTATGGTCCAGCTCCGGACTGCTATTGCGACCTGGTGACGATCCCGCGCGTGATGGCCCAGGGCATGGTGGCCTATGACCCGCGCGTGGGCGGCCTGGGCCGGCTGCATGTGGCGCAGTATTCCTCGCAGACCACCAAGGCCAAGCGCGAGCTGCTGACCCACCACACCTTCCGCTATCAGATTGACTCACTCCGCGAACTTGTGCCTGATTGGCCGCATATCCTGCGGCGCGAACTGGCCGCGCACTCGGCGAAAAATCTCATGCCCATGCTCAAAGATCTGGTTGGTTTCCGTGCGCCGGGCGAGTGGACTTCCATAGTCTGGGAGCGCTGCCAGCAGGCGGAGCCGCGCCGTGCCAAACTGACCAAAACCCTGCTCTCCCGCATCGGCGCCAAGAACACCCTGCGGCTCATGGCCGGTGGGTGATCAGAAGGCGCTGCCGGACGCAGTCACCTCGGGCGGCCCGGCAAACATGGTTCTTATGCATCAAAACTACCAAGCATGAAGGTTGTAATCCTGTGCGGCGGGCTAGGCACGCGGCTGCGTGAGGAGACGGAGTTCCGCCCCAAGCCGATGGTGCCGGTGGGCGGGCGGCCCATCCTCTGGCACATCATGAAGTATTACGCCCACTTTGGGCACAAGGAGTTCATCCTCTGCCTTGGCTACAAGGGCGAGTTCATCAAGGACTACTTCCGCAACTACCATTGGAACACGAGCGATGTGACGCTCAAGCTGGGACGCAATCCGCAGATCCGTTACCACAACACCCATGACGAGGAGGACTGGACGGTCACCCTGCTCGACACCGGGGCGGAGACGCAGACCGGTGGCCGCCTGCGCCGCGCACTCGCGCACGTCGAGGACGACACCTTTCTCTTCACCTACGGCGACGGCCTGACGAACAGCGACATCAACGCCTCCGTTGCGTTCCATCAGCGGCACGGGGCCATCGGCACGGTCACCGCGGTCAAACCCGGCGGACGCTTTGGCGAACTGGCGATGGATGGCGAGACCATCAAGTCCTTTCAGGAAAAGCCGGAGAAGGAAGCGGGCTTCATCAGTGGCGGCTTCTTCGTGCTCAACAAGGGAATCGGCAACTACCTGACTGGTGATGACTGCGTGCTGGAGAAGCAGCCGCTCACGAGCCTGGCGGCGGAAGGCCAGCTCAAGGCGTGGCGGCACGATGGATTCTGGCAGTGCATGGACACGCTGCGCGAGATGGAACACCTGAACAAGCTCTGGGCCACCGGCAGCGCGCCTTGGAAAATCTGGTGACCATGTTCGGCGGCTACTACCACGGCAAACGGGTCCTGGTCACCGGGCACACCGGCTTCAAAGGGGCCTGGCTCTCGCTCTGGCTGAAGCAGCTCGGGGCGGAGGTCTGCGGCGTTGCCCTGCCAGCGGAAGGCTCGCCCAGCCTTCACCAGATCATCGCGCCTGAGACCTTTGACTCCGAGGCCCTCGTGGACATCCGGGATTCCGCCGCCGTGGCCAAGGCCGTCCGTGCCGCCCAGCCGGACCTCATATTTCATCTCGCTGCCCAGGCTCTCGTGCGGCGTTCCTACGTGGAACCCGTCGCGACGATGGAAACCAACGTGCTGGGCACGGTTCACCTGCTCGAAGCGGTCCGCCAGCTCGGCCGCCCCGTGCCCGTGCTCATTGTCACCACGGACAAGTGCTACGAAAACCACGCTTGGGACCATGGCTATCGCGAGACGGACGCGCTCGGCGGGCATGATGTTTATTCCGCGAGCAAGGCCGCCTGTGAACTCGTCGTGGCCGCCTGGCGGCGCTCTTTCTTCCAGCCCGATGCGCAACTCGGCAACGTCGCCACCGCCCGCGCCGGCAACGTGATCGGCGGCGGGGACTTCGCCATGGATCGCATCGTCCCCGACTGCATCCGGGCGCTCGCATCCAAAGCCCCTGTCCAGGTCCGCAACCCGCACGCCACCCGTCCGTGGCAGCATGTGCTGGACTGCCTCAGCGGCTATCTCTGGCTCGGTGCGCGCCTCGCCACCGCGCCGAAGAACTCACCCCTGGCCAGTGCGTTCAACTTCGGCCCCGCCTTGCAGGCGAACCGCACCGTCCGCGTGCTCGTCGAGGAACTGCTGCGACACTGGCCGGGGAACTGGGTGGATGGTTCCGATCCCAAGGCCCCGCACGAAGCCGGTCGCCTGCACCTCGCGATTGACAAATCCGCCGCCCAGCTAGGCTGGCAGCCCACTTGGGATTTCGCAGACACCGTGAAGCAGACCGCGCTCTGGTATCGCCGTCACCACGGCGATAGCACTCGTGGCCTGCGCACCTTCACCGTGAAGCAGATTGCGGACTTCACCCGGGCGGCCAAGGCGCAAGGCCAGGCGTGGGCCGTCGCCGGGAAACTCAAATGAGCGCGGCCACCTTCACCTGCCGCTCCTGCGGCAATGCAGCGGGACAGCTCGTCCTGAATCTCGGCCTTCAGCCGCTGGCCAACAACCTCCTCCGGCCCGAAGACCTCGCGAAGCCCGAGCCGCGCTTTCCGTTGCGCGTCTTTGTCTGCCCGCAGTGCTGGCTGCTGCAGATCACCGATCTCGTCCCCCCGGTCGAGCTGTTCAGCGAATACCTCTACTTCTCGTCGTTCTCCGACACGATGCTGCGCCACGCCCGCGAGGCTGCGCAGCGTTACCTGCGCGACTTCTCGCTGGGCACCGCCAGCCAGGTCATCGAAATCGCCAGCAACGACGGCTACTTGCTCGAGAACTTCCGCGACGCCCGCGTGCCCTGCCTCGGCATCGAGCCGGCGGCGAACATCGCGAAGGTTGCGCGGGAAAAGGGCATTGAGACGCGCGTCGAGTTCTTCAGCGCCAAGCTGGCGGCCGCACTCGCGCAGGAAGGCCGTCAGGCAGATTTGATTTTGGGCAACAACGTCTTCGCCCACGCGCCGGACACGAATGATTTCGTGGCCGGCCTGCAGCGGCTGCTCAAGCCGGGTGGGCGCGTGGTGCTGGAGTTTCCGCACGGGCTGGAACTGCTGGAGAAGACCGAATTCGACACGATCTACCACGAGCACGTCTTCTACTTCACGCTCACCGCGCTGCTGCCGCTCCTCACGCGGCACGGACTGGAGATTATCCGCGTCGAGCGGCTGCCCATTCATGGCGGCTCGCTCCGCGTGCTGGCCGGTCATACGGGTGAGCAGCCGGTGGACGAGACGGTCGCTGCGCTGCTCGCCGAGGAGCACGCGCATGGCGTGGCTTCCCCGGCCCGCTACACGGCCTTTGGCGGACAAGTCACGGCAATTCGCACCGCACTCGTCGAACTGGTCACCCGCCTGCGGCAGCAGGGCAAAAGCATCGCGGCCTATGGCGCCTCGGCGAAAGGCAGCACGCTGCTGAACTACTGCGGGCTGGACGACCGGCAGCTCGACTTCGTGGCGGACCGCAGCACTTACAAGCAGGGCCGGCTGACGCCGGGGACGCACCTGCCGATTGTCGCAGCGGAGGAGCTGGCCCGCCGTCAGCCCGACTACACGCTCCTGCTCACCTGGAACTTCGCGGAGGAAATCCTGCGCCAGCAGCAGGGGTATCGCGAGGCCGGCGGACAGTTCATCGTGCCGATCCCCGAGGTGCGCGTCGTATGAACTTCTCCCCGACCCAACTGGCCGGCGTGTGGCTCGTGGACCAGGACCGGCGCGGCGATGACCGCGGCTGGTTCGCGCGGACGTGGTGCGCAGAGGAGTTCGCCAAGCACGGCCTCAACCCGAAGCTCACCCAGTGCAGCGCCAGCTTCAATGCCCGGCGCGGCACGCTGCGCGGGATGCACTACCAGATCGCGCCGTATGAGGAGGCCAAACTCGTGCGCTGCGTGCGCGGGGCCATGTTCGACGTGGCGCTCGACCTGCGGCCCACGTCGCCGACCTTCCGCCAGTGGGTGGGGGTGGAACTGACACCGGACAACGGCCGCGCGCTCTATGTCCCGGAAGGCTGCGCCCATGGTTTTCAAACCCTGGCCGACGACACGGAAATCCTCTACCAGATCAGCGACCCTTGGCAGCCCGGCAGCGCCCGTGGGGTGCGCTGGAACGACCCGGCGTTCGGCATCGCGTGGCCGCTGGCCGACGAGGCGATCCTCAACGACCGCGACCGCACGTTGCCGGACTTCCCGCCCACGCCGTGAAGCTGCTCCTCACTGGTGCCACCGGGTTCATCGGGTCCGCCTTTCTCACCCTGGCGGCGAGCCGGGGCCATGAAGTGGCCGCGCTGGTGCGCCCCGGCAAGGAATTGCCGCCCGCGTGGGGCCGGCTGCCCGGCGTGCGCGCCGTGCCAGGCACGCTCGATGACGCGCCTTGGGATGCAGTCACGGCCTTCCGGCCTGAAGTTTGCGTCCACTCGGCGTGGATCGCGACGCCCGGGGTCTATCTCGAATCGCCGGAGAACTACCAGTATCAGGCGTCGAGCCTCGCGTTCCTGCGCCGGGCCAGAGAATGCGGGGCGGCACAAAGTGTCGTGCTCGGCACGTGCATCGAGTATCAGACCGGGACAAGTCCGTTCTCCGAAATGCACACGCCCCTCGCGCCCGCCACCACCTACGCTCGCTGCAAAAACGCGCTCCGCGTCGCATGGCAGGAGGACTGCCGGATCAATGGCGGCTCGTTCGCCTGGGCGCGCGTTTTCTATCCCTACGGTCCCGGCGAGCACCCCGCGCGGCTGTGCAGCACGGCCATCCGCAATCTTCGTTCCGGCCAGAAGGTCACGGTGAAGTCGCCCAATTGTCCCAAGGACTACCTCTACATTGATGACCTCGCCGAGGCCGTGCTGGCCGTGGTGGAACAGCAGTTCAGCGGAGCCATCAATCTCGGGACGGGCACAGGCACGACCGTCGGTGAAGTGGCCCGCACCATCGGCGACCTGCTGCACCGCCCGGACCTGATCGAACTGGCCAGTCCGCCCGCGCCCGATCCGCTCGGTGAGGTGGTCGCCGACGCCAGCCGTCTCCATGCCCTGGGCTGGCGGGCCAAAGTCACCTTGCGCGAGGGACTGGCGCGGCTGCTTCAATCCACGGCGTCATGAGCATCGCCCCCGGCAAACCCTGTCCCGGCTGCGGCGGCGGCCGACTTTCCGCCCCCTACCGCATCGCGCGCCAGCCGGTGGTGATGAACTACCGCTTCGCCACCGCGGCGGAAGCCCGACGCGTGCCGCGCCGTGACCTGCTCCTGCGGCAATGCCTCGCGTGCGGCTTGATCTTCAACGCCGCCTTCGACGTCTCCCTGATTCCCTACGACGAACGCTACGAAAACCGCCAGTGCTTCTCCCCCGCGTTCCATGATCATCTGTCCACCCTGGCGGATGACCTGACCACCCGCCATGCCCTGCAACATGCGCGGGTGCTCGAAGTCGGCTGTGGCAAGGGAGATTTCCTGCAGCTGCTGTGCGAGCGCGCGGGCGCGCGGGGCGTCGGCTACGACACATCCTACGAAGGCCCGCCCGGCTCGGCGCGCTCGAAGCTCAGGTTCTTCAAGCAGTATGTGGCGGCGCGGGACATTCACTCTCCCTTTGATGCCATCATCTGCCGGCATGTGGTCGAACACATCGGGCCGATTGGCGAATTCCTGCGCGAGTTGTGCGCCATCGCCACCGCGGCCGGCGATCCCGTGACCGTGATCGAGACCCCGACGTTTGAGTGGATTGCCCGGCACCTGTGCTTCTGGGACATCTTCAACGAACATTGCAACTACTACACCCTGCCCTGCCTCGCCCGCCTCTGCGAGCAGGCCGGGTTTGAGATCGTGGATCAGCGCCTGGCCTTTGGCGGCCAGTATCAGGTCATCGAATTGAAGGTCCGGCGAGAAGCCAGGCCGACGCTCGCTCGCGCTCGCATTCCGGTCCGGCTCGGCACCTTCGCGCGCCAGTCCGAAGCGCAGATTGGCCGGCTGGAGCGGCAGGTCGCCCGTGCCACCAAAGGCAGCGCATGGGCGATCTGGGGGGCCGGAGCCAAAGGCGTGGCCCTGGTCAACCGCCTCGGTCGGGTGAGCCCAAGCTTCGTCATTGACTCGAACCCCGCCAAGCAAGGCTGCTTCATCCCCGGCACCCGCGTGCCGGTGATCGCCCCGGATGACCCGCGCATCGCGGGCCTGGGCCTCGTGCTCATTGCCAACCCGAACTACTGGCGCGAGATCACTTCGACCTTGCGGCAGCACGGCTTTGCTCCAACCATCCTGACCACCTGATGCGCATCACCATTGACACCGAGCAGCGGACCCTGGCCTGTGAAAGCGCCGCCGGCCGCGAGGAACTGCCCCTCTATTCGGACCGGGCGTTTGAGATCCTGTCCGACGAATGGGTCAAGGTCGGCTGGAACCAGCGCTACTCCTACACGTTCAGTTGGATGGGCCGGCCCATGATCCAGTTGCCGGAGGACGTCATCCGGATCCAGGAGGTCATCTGGCGCGTGCAGCCGGACGTGATCCTGGAGACCGGCGTGGCCCACGGCGGCTCGCTCGTCTTCTACGCCAGCCTGTGCAAGGCCATCGGTCGCGGCCGCGTCATCGGCATTGATATTGAAATCCGGCCGCACAACCGCGCGGCCATCGAGGCGCATCCCCTGGCTTCCTACATCACGCTGATCGAGGGCAGTTCCACCGCGCCCGAAGTCGTGGCCCGGGCCAAGTCGCTGGTGAAGCCGGGCGAGCGCGTGCTGATCCTGCTGGACTCCTGCCACACCAAGGCCCATGTCCGCGCGGAACTTGAGGCGTATGCCTCCCTCGTCAGCCCCGGCTCCTACATCGTGGCCACCGACGGCAGCATGAAGGACCTGCACGACACCCCGCGCGGCCAGCCCGAGTGGACCTGGGATCATCCCGTGGCCGCCGCGCAGGAATTTGCCGCCGCGCACCCGGAATTCGTGCCCGAGCAGCCGCAATGGCCGTTCAACGAAAGCCGACTTTCCAAGAACATCACGCACTGGCCGGAAGCCTACTTGCGCCGTGTGTGACGTGCAGAAGCGTGGCCGGTGCCCCTACTTGCCATCCCCTGGCAGCACCCCGGCGAAGTGCTCCCGCACGAACGGGTCCTCCAAAAACCGCTTCCGCTTCGTCTCGTAGGATTTTCTCAGTCGTGGATCATCCATCTGGCCGGTCAGCAGGCTCGTGATGTTGCTGGTGTGCCAGAGGAAGCCGCTCATCTCGCGCAGGCTCAGCACCTCCACCCCGTTGCGCACGCCGGTCAAGTGACGGCTCACCAGGTCCCGGTCGCGCAGGAAGTTGAAGCCCGCCTCGGCCAGCGTGGACCGGCGGGTCAGGACAAAGTGCAGCACCAGCTTGCCCACGCGCTCCGGCCCGGCCTTGCGCTGGTGGAACTGGTGCTTGAACACGTCCTCCACGCGCTTGCGCCACGGACGGAACGGATTGGCCTCCCGCTCAAACGTGCCCAGCGCGGCAAGATTCTTCGCCTCCAGATAGCGAAACCATTCCTCATCCCAGCCGGAACGCATGAAGATCGTGTCGCTGTGCACCAGCCCGAGCAGATCGTTCGACGCGGCGGCGATGCCGATGTCCAGCGCCTCGAAGTTAGCATCCGAGCCGGTGCGCGCCGTGGCATTGTCCAACCGGCGAATGCGCGGAAACTCATCCAGCATCTTCGACTCGGGGCGGCCCGGCGCATTGTCCACCACGATGACCTCCGGCTCCCCCGTGCTGAAGTGGTAGATGGAATGCAGCGCCATCCGGGTGATCTCCGGCGTCCGGTAGTAGGGGATGATGAGCGTGTATTTCACAGGCTGACCGGCTCGTTCGTGACGGCGCAATATGCCGCCCTCGCCGCCGCGACGGCAATCTTTCCGTCGCACGCCAAAGCCGAGCCGGCGCGCGGTGACTAGTCATCGCTTTCCGCAGGCGACTTGTCGCCGTCATTCAGCCGTGCCGGACTTGCGCCAAGCGGCCCGCCGCGCTCACGCGAGTGCGAAAGCCGCCCTCCCCCATCCGCACCCCCCCTCGACGGCGACAAGACGCCTGCGGAAAGCAGCGAGAACTCGCCGCACACCATAGCTGTGCGCCAATCCGTTTTGTGCGTCCGCAACGCGGATGTTGAACATCCTGCCCCCCTTTCATTTGGTTGCGGCTGCGCATCCGTTCCGCCTCTGCGTTGAATTGCAACGGTCCGGCCAGCCGCATCCCTCAAGCCCGGAAAACGGAAGGAGGTTGCGCAAACTCCACTTGCCTTTGCGGTTTCTTCCGCAACACTCGCCGCGCGTTATGAGCAAAAACTCCGGGCCCAAAGTATCCAAGAAGTTCGCCAACTATCCGCGCCTGAATCCCCTCGGCGTGGGCAAGGACATCTCCGCCGCTGACCTGATCGACCAGGTCATGCTCGCCTACAACGGCGGGCGGCTGCGCGAGGCGAGCCAGCTCCTCGCCAAGAAGATGCTGCCGGCGGATGGCTTCATCGGCATGAGCCTCACGGGCGCGCTCACGCCTGCCGGCCTCGGCAAGTCCTGCCTCATCCCACTGATGAAGGCCGGTTTCGTCGACTGGATCGTCTCCACGGGCGCAAACCTCTATCACGACCTGCACTTCGGCCTGGACATGAAGCTGCACAGCGGCTCGCCGTTCCTCGACGACGTCGAGCTGCACCAGGAGGGTGTCATCCGCATCTACGACGTGCTCTTTGATTACAACGTGCTGCTGGATACCGATGCCTTTGTGCGCGAAGTCATCCAAGGGCCCGAGTTCCAGCGGCCGATGGGCACGGATGAATTCCATTACCTCCTGGGCAAATACGTCGCCGCGCGCGGCAAGAAGCTGGGGCTGAAGGACTCTTCCGTCCTGGCCACCGCCTACGAGTGCGGCATCCCGATCTTCACTAGCAGCCCGGGCGATTCCAGCATTGGCATGAACGTGGCCGCGATGGCCTTGCGCGATTCGAAGCTGCTCCCGGACGTGAACCGCGATGTGAACCAGACCGCCGCCATCGTCTATCACGCGAAGTCCACCGGGCACACGAGCAGCGTGTGGATTCTCGGCGGCGGCAGCCCAAAGAACTTCATGCTCCAGACCGAGCCGCAAATCCAGGAGGTCATGGGCATCCAGGAAAAGGGCCACGATTACTTCCTCCAAGTCACCGACGCGCGGCCTGACACCGGCGGCCTGAGCGGCGCGACGCCCGCCGAGGCCGTGAGCTGGGGCAAGGTGGACCCGGACAAGCTCCCCGACTCCGTAGTCTGTTACACGGACTCGACCATCGCCCTGCCGCTGCTGAGCGCCTACGTGCTCACCCGCGTGAAGCCGCGCAAACTCAAGCGCCTGTATGGCCATCGCGATGCGATCCTCGACAAGGTCCGCTCGCTCTACCTGGCCCGAGGCACGGTGACGAAGGTGCTGACCAGCCGGAAGATTGCCAAGCGCGCCAGCAGCGTGGGGCTGAAGTAACCCCGTGCCGGCGGCTCGCCGCCGCCGTGTTGTAGCTTGGAACTTTTTCAGGCTGCTGTGGCCAACGGTCGGCGGCTGCAAGCCGCCGGCACGGGGCCTGGGGCTGCGCAAGCTCGGGCGGTTTGCCCCGGTTCGGAGTCCCGCCTTTAGGCGGCGTGTCGTGAGTGGCACCAAAACACGCGCGGATAGCCCACTGGCAATCGGGCGCCTCGCAGCCTAAAGGCGGGACTCCGAACCGGGGACGGCTCCAAGCCGCGCGCATGCAGGTTGGACAGGGCTATCGGTCGAGAGAGCTTCCAGCCACCGCGACGCTTTTAGGCCGGCGGTTTTTCCCCTTTCAAGATTCCGGTTGCCAACCGCCGAATCCTGAGTTACTGCTATTTCAGTAGTAACAGAAATTACTGATACTGAAATCGAGAAAGGCCTCCTATGAACCCCGCTGAACCAAACCCCGCTGCCATGAACCTCATCGTCTGGACCTACGTCGTTTACCTGCTGGCGAGCGTGGCGCTCACCGTGTGGGTGGCGAAGACCCTGCACAAGAACGGCCGCATCTTCCTGGTGGACAGCTTTGGCGGGAACGAGCCGCTGGCGGACTCGGTGAACCACCTGCTCGTCGTGGGCTTCTACCTGATGAACATCGGCTACGTGACCCTCGCCTTGAAATACGGCGTGGAGATCGCCAACACCCGTGAGGCCATCGAGACCTTCAGCACCAAGATCGGCATGGTGCTCATGGTCCTGGGCGTAATGCACTTCTTCAACCTGCTCGTCTTCACGCGGATGCGCCGCCGGGCGCTGCTGCACAAGGTCCCGCCGCCGGTCCCGCCCACAGGCAACCTGCGCCCCGTCAACCTCTGAAACCTCACGCCCGGCGCGGGCCGACCGCGCCGGGCCTCCTGCCATGAAAACTCTCTACATTCTCTACGACGACGGCTGCGCTTTTTGCCGCCGCTGCCGAGACTGGCTGGCCCAGCAGGAGTGCTTGGTGCAACTGCACCCGCTGGCACATCAGGCACCGGAGGTTTTGTGCCGCTTCCCGGAAGTTCAGTCCTACCTTCACCCCCGCGAACTGACCGTGATCAGTGACACCGGCGAGGTCTGGCATGGGCCGGCGGCGATGGTGGTCTGCCTGCACGCCATTGAGGAACACCGTAAGATCGCGGCCCGCCTGGCGGAACCAGGGCTGCTGCCGTATGCGCAGAAGGCCTTCGAGTTCCTGATGGACCACCCTGAACAGCTCACCCCCTGGCTGCTCTACACCCCGCAGGCCACGGTGGAACAGGCCCTCCGCCACTACACCCTAACCGAGGGCCAGATGAAGCCTGGCCAAAGCGCGCGGGCAAGGCCGCCGGCCTTCCCCGTGGCGTGAATGACACGTGGCGCGCGGCGTTCACGCCGCTTCACGCTGGGGCGCTTAGGCGTGAGCGGAAGCGCTGTGGTGTCTGAACGGTGAAGCGGCCTGAAGGCCGCGCGCCACGGGCTCAGAGCGACAGCAGCAGTTTCTTGATCTCCTTCAGGATCGCCAGCGGCTCGGTCTTCATCAGGCGGGGGAACTTGCCGCCGAGCTGAATGAAGTCGCCGCGGCGGTGGAGCATGAGCTTGTCGCCCTTCGTCTCCACCGCATCCAGGCCGCGCTCGCCCGCCAGCAGCTTCAGCTCCGTGGCTTGCAACAGCAGTTCCACCGGCTTGGGCCACTTGCCATAGCGGTCCCGGAGTTCCCGGCCGAGCGCGTCCACGTCCGCCTTCGTCGCCGCCTGGGCAAGCTTGCGGTAGGCTTCGATGCGATGCTGCGGCTCGGGCACGTAGGCGGGGGGCAGGAAGGCGCCAGCGAGCGGCGTTTTGAGTTTCGCGTTTTGGGTTTCGAGTTCGGAGTGGTCGGGGCGGTCGGGTTGCACCCAGACGTCCGTATCTCGTGGGACTGATATGGAAGGCGTGGTGCGTGGTGCGTGGTGCGTGGTGCGTGACGGCGTTCGATGCCCTTTGGCGTCGGGCACGGAACACGGAACACGCAACACGTCCGGTTTCTCCTCCACCGGGTTCATGGCCAGGAAGTCCAGGCGCAGCACCACGTCGGTCCGCTTCGCCAGCTTCTCGCCCTTCAGCGCGGCGACGCTTTGCTTGAGCAAATTACAGTAAAGCTCGAAGCCCACGGCGGTGATGTGGCCGCTCTGCTGGGAGCCGAGGAGGTTGCCCGCACCGCGGATTTCGAGGTCGCGCATGGCGATCTTGAAGCCGCTGCCGAGCTGCGCGTATTGCTTGATGGCGCTCATGCGCTTGCGCACGTCGGTAAGCATGCGCGCATGCCGGGGCAGCAGCAGGTAGGCGAAGGCTTGGTGCTTGTAGCGGCCCACACGCCCGCGCAACTGATACAACTGGCTCAACCCAAAGCGATCGGCGCGGTCAATGATCAGCGTGTTCGCGTTCGGGATGTCCAGGCCGCTCTCGATGATGGTCGTGGAGATGAGCACGTCCGCCTCGCCGTTCACGAACTTGGTCATCACTTCCTCCAGTTCGTCGCCGCTCATCTGCCCGTGGCCGACGAGGATGCGGGCGTTGGGCACGAGAAGCTGCACACGGGACCGCATCACCTCGATGGTCGTCACGCGGTTGTGCAGGAAAAACACCTGGCCGCCCCGCTCCAGCTCGCGCCGGATGGCGTCGCGGATGAGCCGCTCATCGTAGTGCTCCACGATGGTCTCGACCGGCAGCCGATCCTGCGGTGGCGTCTGGATGGTGCTCATGTCCCGCGCGCCGGTGAGCGCGAGATACAGGGTGCGCGGGATGGGCGTGGCGCTGAGGGTGAGCACGTCCACATGCGTGCGCATGAGCTTGAACTTCTCCTTGTGCATCACGCCGAAGCGCTGCTCTTCGTCAATGACCACGAGGCCGAGGTCCTTGAACGTCACGTCGCTCTGCACGAGGCGGTGTGTGCCGATCACGATGTCCACCGCGCCGGCGGCGAGCTGCTCCACGACCTTGAGCTGCTCCTTGCGCGTGCGGAAGCGAGAGAGCAGCTCGACGCGCACTGGGTAGTCCGCCATGCGGTCGCGGAAGGTGTTGTAATGCTGCTGCGCCAGCACGGTGGTGGGCACGAGGATGGCCACCTGCTTGCCGCCCATCACGGCCTTGAACGCGGCGCGGATGGCCACCTCGGTCTTGCCGAAGCCCACGTCGCCGCAGATGAGGCGGTCCATGGGCTTGGGGATTTCGAGGTCGTGCTTGGCGTCCTCGATCGCGCGGTGCTGGTCGGGCGTCTCCTCGAAGAGGAAGGACGCCTCGAACTCGCGCTGCCACGGCGTGTCGGGGCCGAAGGCGTAGCCGGGCTGCGTGGCGCGCTTGGCCTGGATGGCGAGCAGCTCGGAGGCGAGGTCGCGCACGGCGCGTTCGGCCTGCTGCTTGGTCTTCTCCCAACGCTTGCCGCCGAGCGTGTTCAGCGGCGGACGCGCCTTGCCTGCGCCGACGTATTTGCCGACCAGGTGCGCCTCGGTGATGGGCACGTAGAGCTTCGGCGGCTCGCGGTCGGTGTCGGACGGCGCGTATTCGATGACGAGGCATTCCTGGCCGGACTCGGTCGCAGCAGGCTGGTCCGGTTCGAGCAGGGTGCGGTCCTTGCGACCGCCCACGGGCAGCACTTTCAGGCCACGGAAACGCCCGATGCCGTGCTGGAGGTGGACCACGTAATCGCCTTCCTCAAGTTCGCTGAAATCAATGTCCAGGGCGGAACGCGCCGCGATGGCGTGCGCCGACTTCATGCGGCGGGGGCGCTGGACTTTGTAACGGCCGAAGATCTCGGCGTCGGTCACCACGACGAACTTCGCGGCCTCGCAGAGGAAGCCGCGGGCGAGCGTGCCGAGGTGGACGGAGGGGAATGGGAGCGGGGATGGGGTCTGGCGTTTGGGGTCTGGGGCGGAGGCGGCCGACTTACGTAAGCGTGGCCGTCCTCCCTCACCCCGGCCCTCTCCCGCTGGGAGAGGGGGGACATCGTCCGCGCTAGAGCTTGCTGGCCGCGCTTGTGACTCAGCGGCGATTGGCGCGCTCGCCGCCTGAAGGCGGGACTCCGAACTAGGGATGGTGCCCAAGCCCATTTCCTGCCACAGCTCGCCGAACCGCTGGGCCTCCCCATCGTTGTTGCACAACACATGGACCGCGAAGCCCGTGCGCAGCCAGCGCTGGAGCTGGAGGAAGAATTCCCGGCGCTGGGCCTCGGCGACTTCCGGCGCGGAGGGGCGGTCGGCGATGGGGCGGAAGGCTTCGAGGGAGGAGAGGGAGAGGGAGGAGTGATTAGTAATTAGTGAAGAGTGGGGGCCACGGGGCGAGGGATGCGCGGACTGCGACAGCGCCCTGCTTTCTCCCTCGCCCCCATCGGGGGAGAGGGCTGGGGTGAGGGGGCGGGCATCAGCAGCAAGAAGATCGTCAGGATTATCCGAACCCTCCAACTCAGTCTCCGCTGCCAACACTTCATCCTCCAGCATGGCCAGCACGGTCAGCTTGCGGCGGAGCAGTTCCTCGCGCAGCTCTGCCCACGTTGCGAAGAACGGATCGTTCTCGGGCACCATCTCGCCGTAATCCTCGGCGTGACGCTCGATGGCGGCGGGGTCGCAGAGGAGGACGATGGCGTCGTCGGGGAGATAATCGAGCAGCGTCGCCAGTGGCGCGTGGCCTTCAGGCCGCTTCGACGTGGTGGCTTCGGGCGTTTCCGAGGCTGCTGGAGCCGACTGGACTCCGTCCGGTGAAGCGGCCTGAAGGCCGCGCGCCACGCCTACCTCGCGCTTGAGCACTCCGAGTTCCCCAGCGGGTGGTAGGGTGATCTGGTCCAGCTCCCCGCCGTCGCGCGAGATTTGGGTGACGGGATCGAAGGTGCGCAGGGATTCAAGTTCATCGCCGAAGAATTCCAACCGCACTGGCCAGGGGCTGGTGAGCGGAAAGACGTCCACGATGCCGCCGCGCAGGGCGATGTCGCCCTTCGCCGAGACCTGCGCCTCGGAGTCGTAGCCGTTGTCCTCCAGCCACTCGATGAGGTCCATGGGCTCGATGCGGTCGCCGCGGCGCAGGGTGCGCATGCGGTCGGCCAGCATGGCGGGCGGGAAGGTGCGCTGGAGGAGGGCGGTGATGCTGGTGGTGAGCAATGCGGAACGCGGAGTGCGGAATGCGGAATCAAGGCCGGGCGCTTGCGGGCTCGGATTCCGCACTCCGCCTTCCGCACTCCGCATTAACTCCACCAACGTTTCGAGGCGTTCACTGATGACGTCCGCGTGAGGCAGCTTGTCCTGATGCGGCAGGATTTCCCAGGCGGGGAAGAAGAGGGGGCGCGGATGCTGGATGCTGGATGCTGGATGCTGGATGGCCGAGGAGTTCCGCGGTCCGCTGTGGCCGAGCCAGGTTTCCAGGTCTTGCTGGAGGACTTCCTGTGCCTTGAGATTCTCCGCTACGAGCACTACTGGACGGGCGGGAAGTTCCTGATGCAGCCAGGCAGCGAGAAAGGCATGAGCGGAGCCGGTGATCCCCTCACACGTCAATGCGCCGCCCGACTCCACACGCCGCAGCAGGGCCTGCGCGGCGGGAGCTTGGCGGAGCCGCGTGAACAGATGGTCGAACATACGGGCCGAAGCCCGTTTCAACCGCAGGCTGGCATTCGCGTGGTGAAAGCGTCAAGGGGTGGTTAAATTCCAAGTTTCAAATCCCAAATTCCAAAGAAGTTCCAAACTCCAAGCTCCAAGTGGGCTTGCCGTTCGATCAGGTCGGTGAGCTTCCCGGACGCCTGGCAGATTGGAATTTGAAACTTGGAGCTTGTTTGGATTTTGGAACTTGGAATTTGGACTTTCCCCCCGCGATTGCCACTCGACACCCGCCCTGCCCCGCTGAAAACTTCCCGCGTGTTCCGTCCCTGCATTGACCTGCACGAAGGCAAGGTAAAGCAAATCGTCGGCGGCTCGCTGCAAGACAGCGGGGCTGGCCTGCGCACCAATTTCGTGAGCGAGCGGCCTGCGTCGTGGTTCGCCGAACTGTATCGGCGCGATGGGCTGACAGGAGGGCATGTCATTCAGCTTGGGGCGGGCAATGAGACGGCAGCCCGTGAGGCGCTCGCGGCCTTTCCCGGCGGGCTGCACCTCGGTGGCGGGGTGAACCTCGACAATGCGCGCGGCTGGCTGGATGCGGGGGCGTCGCACGTCATTGTGACGTCCTGGGTCTTCCGGGATGGGCAGCTCGATTTCGACCGCGTGCGTGCACTGGTGAAGGCGATTGGCAAGGAGCGGCTGGTGCTGGACCTGAGTTGCCGACTCCGCGGCGACAAGTATTGGGTGGTGACGGACCGCTGGCAGAAGTTCACCGAGTTCACGGTGAGCGAGGACGCGCTGACGCGGCTGGCGGTGCACTGCGCGGAGTTCCTCGTGCACGCCGTGGATGTGGAGGGTTTGTGCCAGGGCGTGGACCTGCGGCTGGTGGAGAAGCTAGCCCACTGGTCGCCCATCCCGGTGACATATGCGGGCGGGGCGCGAGCGATGACCGATCTGGAGGAAGTCACCTGGGCCGGGCGCGGGCGGGTGCATCTGACCATCGGATCGGCGCTGGATATCTTTGGTGGCACGGGTGTGCGGTATGAGGATGCGGTGGCGTTTAATCGGATGGCGTCCAGTTAGGTTGTCCACCCTTGAGGGTGCCTGCGCCGACACGCTGAAGCGTGGACACCAAGCAAAGCTCCCCGGTGGATAACTACCAGTTGTCGCTTGTCCTTTACCCCGTTAGCTTCCGGCCATGAAGTGGCTCACGCGGCAGGAGCAGACGGTGCTGTTCACCGTCCTGGCGCTCGTGTTGCTCGGTCTGGCGGTGAAGACGTATCGAACGTCCACGCTGGTGCCGCAGTCCAACCCGCCGGCAGCCGCTCGCTGACATGCAAAAATCACTCAACATCGAGGAGGTCCTCGAATTCATTCTCAGCTACGATAAACGATATGACATTGAGGCCTATTATTTCGTCCGCGAGGCGTTGGGACTGGCGCAGAAGCGACTCAGCAGAGCAGCATCCCAAGGGCCACAGCATGTGACCGGGAAGCAATTGCTTGAAGTGATCCGCACCCATGCCTTGGAGCGGTTTGGACCAGCAACTCTGGAGGTGCTGCGGGGATGGGGTGTGCGCCGCTGCGAGGACTTCGGCGAAATCGTTTTTAACATGGCGGAAACTTCGTTGCTCGGGACGACGGAGAACGACAGTCGTGAAGACTTCAAAGACGGTTATGACTTCCGTGAGGCTTTCGGCAAGCCGTAGTCTGCAATACAGCATCCATGCAAAAATCACTCAACATCGAGGAAGTCCTCGAAACCATCGTCGCCAAGGACACCCGCTATCCGCGCGAGGCCTACTACTTCGTCCGCGAGGCACTGGATGTGGCGCAGAAGAAGTTCACCCGGGCCGGAGGCAAGGCAGCGATCAAGGCGGACAAGGACAAGCCCGCCCAGCATGTCAGCGGCCAGCAGTTGCTCGAAGGCATCCGGGAGCACGCGCTGGAGCAGTTCGGCCCGCTCACGCTGATGGTGCTGGAGGAATGGGGCGTGCGGCGCTGCGAGGACTTCGGCGAGATCGTCTTCAACATGGTGGAAAGCTCGCTGCTCGGAAAGACCGACAACGACAGCCGCGAGGATTTCAAGGGCGGGTATGAATTCTTCGAGGCGTTCCGTAAGCCGTATCTGCCGAAGGGGAAGCAGACGGTAAGGGTCGCTACCGAGTCAGCAACTTGAGGCAGCGGCGGCGGCGCACATCACCTGTGGACGGACCAGACCGAATGAAGGCTGACTTTCTTTCTTCCGGTTCGGCGGACTGCCCGCTTCTACGCTTGTTCGATTTTACTTTTGCGGAAGTGGCGGCGCTCCGCGACACGTTTTTAGAGTTGGCCGCTGGTAAGATTCGCCACCGACAGCTCAAGGAATTCGTGTCGTTGGAAGCAAACACCGCCATCCAACTTACTTTTGAAGCAGGCAGCACAGACGCAGGCGTCGTGCCGGGGACAAACGCGAGTTTTGCGGTAATCCTCACCCCGACTGGCTGGGAGCAAGTGGCCGGATTGGTGGAGCCTTTTCTTGACGGCGATTACGGGTATCAATGGCTCGTCGAAGGCCGTGTGCGACTGCTGCTGTCGAAGGATGGATCTTGGTAGAGCATTCACTTGTGCTTCACTAGTTGCCGCCAACCCTCCGGCTGGCTACCTTCCGCCCCCTGACTATGGCTGTTGCCCGCGCAAATCATCATCGCTCGACGAGTTCCTCCACTTCGCTGCCCGCCATCCCGCCTGGCACCACCGTCACCACGCTGGACAACGGCCTGACCGTCATCCTGCGGGAGGACCGCTCCGCGCCGGTCGTGTCCGCCCAGGCGTGGGCGCAGACGGGGAGCGTGCATGAGGGGCGCTGGCTCGGCGCAGGCCTGAGCCATGTGCTGGAGCACATGCTCTTCAAGGGCACGGCCACGCGGCCGCCGGGGAAGATTGACCAGGAGGTGCAGGACGCCGGCGGCTACATGAACGCCTACACCAGCTTTGACCGGACGGTGTATCACATTGACGCCCCGAACACCGGGGCGCGCATCGCCGTGGATGTGCTCTGCGACATCATGCAGAACGCGACGCTGCCGGAGGACGAGCTGAAGAAGGAACTCGACGTCATCCGCCGTGAGATGGACATGGGCCATGACGACCCCGGCCGCCGCACGGGCCGCCGGCTCTTCGAGACGGCCTACACGCGCAGCCCGTATCGCTTCACAGTGATCGGCTATCGCGACATCTTCGACACGCTCAAGCGCGAGGACATCGTGAGCTACTACCGCGAGCGTTACGCGGCGAACAATCTGTTCTTTGTCGTCGTGGGTGACATCGTGGCCGCGGACGTCCTGGCGCAGATCAAGGCGGCCTGGGCGAAGTCCCCTTCCCGCGCGATCCCGCCGATGGTGCTGCCGGAAGAGCCCTCGCAGGCGGCCTCGCGCGAGGTCATCGAGGAAGCGCCCATCGAACTCGGCCACTTTCACTTTTCCTGGCACATCCCCGGCGTGCGGCACGCGGACATTCCCGCGCTCGACGTGCTGGCCACCCTGCTGGGCAGCGGGCGCAGTTCGCGGCTCTTCCAGAGCGTCCGCGAGAAGCAGGCGCTCGCGCACTCCGCCGACGCGTGGACCTACAACCCCGGGCTCCCGGGACTCTTCGGCATGAGCGGCGTGGTGGATGCGGACAAGTTCACCGCCGCGCGCGACGCGATGCTCGCCGAGGTGGAGAAGATGAAGGCCAAGCCCGTGGCGAAAGCCGAGCTGGCCAAGGCCGTGAAGCAATTCACTGCGGGCACGCTGGCCACGCGCAAGACGATGGCCGGACAGGCGCAGGACCTCGGCGGCAACTGGCTGGCCGCGAGCGACCTGAACTTCTCCCAGCGCTTCCTCGACGGCGTGCGACGGCTCACGCCCGCGGACCTCCAGCGCGTCGCCCGCACCTATCTCACGGCGGAGAACCGCACCCTCTTCGCGCTGCTGCCCGAGGGTGCCACCCCGAAGCGCGAGTTGAGCGTCGAGGTCAGCAGCCGCAGCGACATCCGCAAGTTCGCTTTGCCGAGCGGCCTGCGCCTGCTGGTGAAGGAAGAGCACCGCCTGCCGTTCGTTTACTTCCGCGCTGGCTTGCGCGGCGGCGTGCTGGCCGAGACGGCGGCGAACTGCGGCGCGAGTTCCATGCTCACGCGGCTGATGATGAAGGGCACCAAGACCCGCACCGCCGAAGCGCAGGCGACCGAGATCGAGAGCCTCGGCGGCAGCCTGGACACCTACAGCGGCAACAACAGCATCGGCGTGACGGCGGAAGTCTTGCGCGAGGATTTCGCCACCGGGCTTGAGCTGGTCGTGGACCTGCTGCTCAGCCCGGCCTTTCCGAAGGCCGAGCTAGAGCGCGAGCGCGAGATCCAGCTCGGCAACATCCGTCACCAGCGCGACGAGCTGCTCACGAGCTGCTTCAAGCTGATGCGCCGCTCCCTCTTCGGCGACACGAGCTACGGTCTCGATTCCCTCGGCACCGAGGCGACGGTCAAGGCGATGCAAGTCGCCGGGCTCGCTGCGATGCACAAGCAGCTCGTCACACCGGACAACTGCGTGCTGGCCATCTACGGTGCGGTGGAGACAAAGAAGGTGGAGGCGGCGGTGAAACGCGCCTTCGCCAAATGGAAGGCCGTTCCATCCAGCCCGTCCGTCGTCGCAAACCCCAAACTCCAAACTCCAAACTCCAAACTTGCCCCTCGCCGTGCCTCCGACACGCGCGACAAGAAACAGGCCGTGCTCGCCATCGGCTTCCCGGGCACGACGATGCAGCATGAGGACCGCTACGCGCTGGACCTGATCCAGGAGGCGTGCAGCGACATGGGTTCGCGGTTGTTCACGCGCATTCGTGAGCGGCTCGGTCTGGCCTACTATGTCGGGGCGCAGCATCTGGCGGGATTGGTGCCGGGCTACTTCGCGTTCTATTGCGGCACGTCGCCGGAGAAGGCGGCGCTCGTCGAGAAGGAGTTGCTGGCGGAGGCTGATTTGCTGCGCACGGAAGGCTTGAGCGAGGAAGAACTCAAGCGAGCGAAGGCCAAGATCATTGGGCAGAAGAAGATCTCCCGGCAGGACCTCGGTGGCCAGGCGATGCTGCACGCGCTCGATGAACTCTATGGACTCGGCTACGCGCATCACGAGCAGGACGACGCGCATTACGAGGCGGTGACGCTGGCGCAGGTGAAGACCGTCGCGGCGCGGTATTTCATCCCTGAGGCAAGTGCGGTGGCGGTGATCAGCGGGCCGGTGGCGTAACGCCGCCAAGAGTTGAGCCCGCTAAACACGCGAAACAGACGAAAAGCCTAAACCGCGAAGGTTGCTGTGTTCGCGTCTTTTAGCGTGTTTGGCGGGGAACCTACTTCACCTCGAGCAAACGCTTGATCGCGCCCATCAACACCGCCTCGACTTCAGGGGCGACGTTGCTGGAGCGGGGGGCAGTTTCGTAGCCGCCTTCCTCGTAGGCGCGAGCGGTGCCGATGTAGGCCGGGCCGTAGTCGCCATAGGCGGCCATCGCCACATTGAGGTCGGGGCGCATGGCCTTCGCGGAGAGTTGATACTCGACGAAGAGTTCACCCGGCAGGTGAAGCAGGCGGACGTCGCCGAGGGTAAGGCAGGGAATCTCCGTTTGATGGCCTGCCTTGGCGCGGAGCAGGAACGCCAGCACATCGGCTGGTCCGAGGAAAGGCACGCTCTTGGCTTTGGGCAGTTCGTCGCGGAGTTTCGCCTCGTCGAGATGCTGGCCGGGCGGCAGGGCAACGCGTTCCACGCGCCAGTTCACATCCGCGGCGGACAACGGGGTTTTCTGCGTGGCTTCCCAGGCGCGCTTCATGCCGTCGGCGAGACGCAGCGCGAGGGCCATGCGGTTCTCACGGCTGCCGTCGTTGTATTTGCCCGCGCCGACATTGCCGCCCGCACCGTTGAAGTGGACATGCAGCGCCTCCGGAACCGCCTGCCCGCGCACGAACCGCGCGATGCCGGGAAAGTCAGGACTCGGGATGCCCATGCGGTAGTAACTCTGCGGATGGCAGGCGTAATAGCTCAACACAGCAACGGGCCGGTTCGTGCTCCAGAAACTCACGAGGTTCACGTCCGGGTCAATCACGCCTTCCGGCTCGGCGCGCAACGCGGGGTCTTTCGTGGCGGTGTAGCGCACGGCGCGGATGCGGCCATCGGGACTGGGGATTCGGCGGTTGGAAGCCACCTCCAGGACTTTCGCGGTGCCCCAGCCAACGTGCGTGACGGGGTGGGCGCTCGTCAGGCTGGTGCGCAGGGCCTCGGCAGCGCAGGCCATGGCGGAGCGGGCGAAGGTGCTGTCCCAGCGACCGGGCGGCAGATTCGCCTCCTTGAGGTTGCGCTCGGCACCGAGGTCGAAGGCGGGCGCGTCGTGCTGATGCAAGGTGTGGACGGCCACGCGGCTGCGTGTGGTGCCGGCGGCCTGCGCGAGCGCATCGCGGAAGGCGTCGTTGGCTTCGTTGGCAATGCCGATCCAATCCACGGCGCACAGCACGATGGGTTCACCTGCGCCCAGCAGGACAATGCCCCGGCAGCGGAGAGTCAGTTCATCCAGCCGCACCACCGGATCGTAGGCCATGACGTTTCCTACCGGCGGCGTGGCGTCCACGTCGAAGGTGGCGAGGCGAAGAGGTTCGGCGGCCCATGCCACGCTGACCGACCCGGCCAGCGCGAACGACAAAAGTCGCCACAGGATAAAGCGCATGATGAAAGCGCGGACGAAGGCACAGGCAGGAAAGTTCATCTTCCTCGGCCAGCAAGGAACGGCGCAGCTTGCTGGCTCGGAGCGCGGGTCTGCGACCCGCAGAAACGTCCGGTAGTCGTTGCCTTTGGTTCATGCCAGCGGGATTGGTAGTCGGGAGTTGTTGCGGGTCACAGACCCGTGCTCCGCTGCGTGGCCTTGCGTGCGACCGGTTGATGCGCCACCTTGCCCAAGTCCTCAACGCCAACCCACGCTTGCCATGAACCCGCCCGTTTCCCGTCGTGGTTTCCTTCACGCTTCCACTGCGACCGCCGCGCTCGGCCTGGGCGGACTTGGTTTCCTGGACCGGCTCGCGCCCGTGTCCGCCGCCGAGGCGAAGCTGCCCACGGACCGCGTGCGCCTGCATGCGGACATCGAGCCGCTGGTGCGATTGCTCGAGGAAACTCCGCGCGAGCGCGTGCTGGAGGAATTCGCCGGGCGGGTCCGGCGCGGGACGAGCTATCGCGAGGTGCTGGCGGCACTCCAACTTGCCGGGGTGCGCAGGATCCAGCCGCGCCCGGTTGGCTTCAAGTTTCACGCGGTGCTGGTGGTGAACTCGGCGCATCTCGCGAGTCTCAACGCACCCGACTCGGATCGCTGGCTGCCTATTTTCTGGGCGCTGGATCAGTTCAAAAGCTCGCAGGCGCGCAACGTCCAGGAGGGCAACTGGAGCATGTCCCCCGTGGCGGAAACCTCGGTGCCGCCCGCGCATCGGGCAAAAGTGGCGTTCATCGAGGCGATGGACAACTGGGACCCGGTGGCGGCAGACGTGGCTGTGGCGGGGCTGGCCCGCAGCGCCGGGGCGCAGGAGGTCTTCGAGCTATTCACCCGTTACGGGGCGCGCGACTTCCGCGACATCGGTCACAAGGCGATCTACGTGGCCAACAGCTGGCGCACGCTTCAGAACATTGGCTGGCAGCACGCCGAACCTGTCTTGCGCTCGCTCGCTTACGCGCTGTTGGAACACGAGGAGAGCAACCCTGCGAAGCGGGATGGCGCGCCGGACCGGGCGGGGCGGCGCAATCGCGAACTCGCCGGGAAACTGCGCCCGGACTGGCTTGCGGGCCAGCCGGATGCCGACGCCGCGACGGAACTGCTGCGTGCCTTCCGTCAGGCCAGCGATGCCGAGGCGGCGGACTTGGTGGTAACGCTGGTCAATCGCGGCGTCTCGCCGACCACGATGTGGGACGGCATCTTTCAGGCGGCTGGGGAGCTGCTCATGCGGCAGCCCGCGATCATCTCATTGCACTCGGTGACGAGCGCCAATGCGTTGCACTATGCCTTTCGACAGAGCGCTGACGACGCGACGCGACGCTGGCTGCTGCTGCAGACGGCTTCGTTCCTCCCCATGTTCCGGGACCGGATGAAGGGAGCCAGACCCGCGCCGCTCGACGAACTGGTGGCGGTGGAACCCAAGGCGAAGGGGGCTGATGCCATCGCGGAGATCTTCGCCGAGGTGAGCCGGGACAAACCGGCCGCCGCGGCCAAGGTGCTGGGCTATCTGCAAGCCGGCGGGGACGCGCAGGCCTATATCGCCACGGCCCGGCGGCTGATTTATCTCAAAGGCACGGACGCCCATGACTACAAGTTCAGCGAGGCGGTGCTGGAGGATTATTCCCATGCCTCGCCGAAGCTACGTGACCGCTGCCTGGCCGCCAGTGTAGGCTGGCTCAAGGGTTCCAGCGGCGCGGACAGCCCGTTGGTGGGACGCACGCGCGAGGCCTTCAAGGCCTGAGAATTGCGCCCGAATCCGGGGCGAAGGCATCAGCAAGGATGGCGCGGCGCTTGACACGACCCCTTCCTCCGCTACCCTGCGCGTTCCGCTTAGGGCGGGAACGCGGCGGTGCGCCGTATTACGAACCGATTTTAGACCAGCTTTTAGCCTATGAAACGCCAGTATCAGCCCTCGAAGATCCGCCGTCAGCGCCAGCACGGCTTCCGCGCCCGCATGGCCACCCGTGGTGGCCGCAAGGTTCTCGCCAACCGCCGCAAGGTCGGCCGCAAGAAGCTGACCCCGGTGTGATCCCATGTCCGCCAGCCCGTCCACGCGGCTGACGCTCGGGGCCGATCAACGCCTCAAACAGACGCGCGACTTCGCGCGCCTCAAGAAGCAGGGGCGACGGCTCGCGCGCGGTTGTGTGCTGATGAACTGGGCGGAACTCCCCGTCACTGGCCGGTCACGCCTCGGCGTGGTGGCCGCCAAACGCATCGGCAATGCCGTGGTCCGCAGCCGGGCCAAACGGCTGATGCGCCAGGTCTTCCGGCTGCACCAGCATGACCTGCGCGTGCCGGCCGAAGTGGTGCTGGTGGCACGGGACTCCATTGCGGACAAGGCTTTTGCGGAAGTGGAACGCGATTATCTCGCGGCGCTCCGAGCTGCGGGACTGCTCAAGACTTGAACCACCGGCCAGCCGGCGGCCAATCAGTGAATCTCGCCCAACATATCCTGCTCGCCGCGCTCCGGCTCTACCGGTGGTTCGTCTCGCCGGCGATCACCCTGCTCTTCGGGGCGGCGTGCCGCTACGAGCCGAGCTGCTCGGTGTATGCCATGGAGGCGGTGCAGCGCCATGGGGCGATGCGCGGTGGCTGGCTCGCAGCCAGGCGCCTGGCCCGCTGCCAGCCGTGGGCCGGCTGCGGCTGGGACCCTGTCCCCGTTTCGAGTTTTGAGTTGAGAGTTCCGAGTTCGCGTCCGGAGGCCGTTGCTTCCGGGGACGCCGACACGCACCACGCGGCACGCAACCCATCCGTTTCCATTGCTGCTCACTAGCTTTCTTTCATGGACCGCAAATCCGTCGTCATCCTGCTTGTTTCGTTCCTGCTCATTTTCGGCTGGTTCGAGCTGGTGAAGGTCATGTATCCGCCCCCGCCGCCGCGACCGGCCGGGAGCACCAATACCGTGGCGGGCGCGGCCAGCCCGGGCACTGGCGGGACCAACCACGCCACGTCGACCCTGTCGGCTCCTGCCCCCGGCGCCACGCAGTGGACGGCCCCGAAAGCTGAGGAGCAACTGCTCACGCTGGAAACGGCGGACGTCCGCTACACCTTCACGTCCCATGGCGGCGGTCTGAAGCTGGCGGAGCTGATGCATTTCCCCAAGATTGTAGGCAACCGCAAGGTCAGCGAGTCCGCGCGCGTGGTGACCTTGAACACCAAGGCCCCGGTCGCCGCCATGACCGTGCTCGGCGGCGAGGCCGTGCAGGGTGACGGCCTGTTCACCCTGGCCAAATCCGAGAAGGGCATGCGGGCGGAGAAGCTGCTGCCCAACGGCCTGCGCATCGTGAAGGAGTTCACCCCCGGCACCAACTATCTGATGCAGGTGGATGTCTGGCTCGAGAACACCAAGGGCGAATCCATCGCCGTGCCGCCGCAGGAGTGGGTGATCGGCACCGCCACGCCCATCAACCCGCTGGACAAGGGGACGTTGATGAAAGTGACCTGGTTCGAGAACGGCAAGAGCAGCAGCGTGGGCGAGCCGTATTTCGAGAACTCGACGCTGATGTGCCTCCCCGGCACGAGGCGCACCGAGCACAAGGTCGAGGGGAAGTTCGCCTGGGTGGCGGTGCAAAACCAGTTCTTCACGATGGCCGCCGTTCCGAAAGCCCCGGCCGACCAGCTCATCACCCACCACGTCACCCTGCCGGCCCACGACTTGGCTGACGTTCCGGACGGCGACAAGGCGGTCACCAATCCGTTCGGTTTCCAGAGCGCGTTTGTGTATCCGGGACAGACGCTATTCCCGGGCGGGACCAATGCGATCCACCGGGAGTTCACACTCTATGTCGGGCCCAAGGAATACCAGTTGCTGGCGCGGCTCGGGAAGCAGATGAGCAACGACCTCGATTCCATCATGGACTATGGCAGCTTCTTCGGCTTCTTCGCCAAAGCGCTGCTGCTCTCAATGAACGGCCTGCACGCGCTCGGGTTGAAATATGCGTGGTGCATCATCGCCATCACCGTGATCATCAAGCTGCTCTTCTGGCCGCTCACGGCCATCAGCACGCGCTCGATGAAGCGGATGTCTGAACTGCAGCCGCAGATGAAGGCCATCCAGGAGAAATACAAGGATGACCCGACGAAGATGAACCAGAAGACGATGGAGTTCATGCGGGACAACAAGATGAACCCCATGGCCGGCTGCCTGCCGATGGTGGTGCAGTTCCCCGTCTTCATCGGCTTTTACACGATGCTCCAGAGCTGCATTGAGCTGCGTGGCGAGGAGTTCCTGTGGGCGCATGATCTGTCCCAGGAGGACACGGTCGCCTACCTGGCAGGCTTCCCCGTCAACCCGCTGCCCATCGTCATGGCCGTGACCATGTTCTATCAGGCCCGGCTCACGCCCCCGTCCCCCGGCATGGACCCGATGCAGCAGAAGATCATGAAGTATATGCCCATGATGTTCGTGGCCATCCTCTACCGCTTCAGTGCCGCGCTCACGCTCTACTGGACCGTGCAGAACCTGCTGACCATCCTGCAGACCAAGCTCACCAAGATTCACGACCAGAAGAAGGCCGCCGCTGGCACCACGGTGCCGGCGAAGGTGGAGCCCAGGAAGAAATAGCCGGAGGGTTTTGCCTTTTTCAACGCACCTGCATAATTTCCCGCCATGCCCACCGAACCCAAGACCATCCTCGCCGACCTCCTGCGCCACCTGAGCTTTGAAGCCACCATCGAAGAGCAGAAGCTCGACGATGGCGGACTCTTCCTCGATGTGAAGACGGCCGACTCGAACCGGCTGATTGGCCGGCACGGCCAGACGCTGGGCGACCTGCAATACCTCACCAACCGGATCGCCTTCAACCAGGACCCCGAAGCCCCGCGCATTACCGTGGACGTCGGGGGCTACCGGGCCGCGGCGCGTGAAGTGCTTATCAAGAAGGCCAAGGATGCCGCCGACAAGGTCCGCAAATGGGGCGACATCGTCGAGCTGGAGCCGATGAACGCCTACGACCGCCGCGTGGTGCACCAGGCGCTGCGCGAAGACCCGGACATCGAGACGCAGAGTGTGGAAGTCGAAGGCACGGACAAGAAGGCGATGCTGCTGCGGCCCAAGCGGAAGGCGTGAGCAGGAAGAGGGGATTACGATCACCAGGCGCACGACCTACTCCTACTCTTAATCCTGATCTTCTGTGCCGATCACCATGGAACTCCCCCGCATCTTCGAGCTGCCGGATGAAGTCTCCGAGTGGGACGACAAACTCTACTTCACCTTTTTGCAGGACCACCAGTTCGGCTACCAGACACTCCTCGACGACCTGAAGGCGCGCGGCCAGGAGCAATCGGCGGAATACCAGCACTGGCTGGAACAGTTCAAGACGGTGGAGCACTACCTCGCGCGGGATTTCAACCGGCGCTATCACCAAGGATAGGGTTTCGCGTTTCCAAAGCCGCGCCCCGGCGGCAGTCTGGCGCCGTGCGCACCCTCTGGCTCCATCTGAAATCCCGGCGCTGGCTGCTACGGCTGCTGCTGCTCGGAGTTTCCACGGTGGTTTCGCTGCTCCTGCTGGAGATGGCCGTCCGGGTGCTGCTGCCGTATTACCACCCCCGTGCGCAACTGGTGTTTGAAACCCGCCCCAGCGGAGTGCGGACCGGCCCGCCGGGAGCGACCCGGCGGCTGTTCAACTCCAAGAGCGACTTCGATGTGGCGGTGACGTTCAACCAGCTCGGGCTGGTGGACCGCAAGGATCTCCGGACGGCCAAGACCAACGCGCTCTACGCCATCGGCGACTCCTACACGATGGGCTGGGGCCTGCCGGAGGACGAGCGGTTCAGCAACCTGCTGGAGCATCGCCTGGGCGAGCCGGTGTATAACGTCGCCATCCCCACGGACCTCCGGGGCTACCAGCAACTGGCGGCCTATGCCGAGGAGCACGGGCCCCGGATCAGCCGGCTGGTGCTGGCCATCTGCATGGAGAATGACCTGCATGATTACCGGGCCGACCAGCCGCCCCGCGCTCCGCGCAAGCCCCCTTCCCTGCTGGTCCGGACGGAACGCTGGGTGCGGACGCACAGCGCGCTCTTCCTCGCCACCACGCATAATCTCCAGAAGATCATGTTCATCCGCCGGTCGCTGGAACGCCTCGGACTGGTCGCGGACGGCGAACAACCATTGCGGCTCCGGACGTTCGACGAACCCGCGCTGCGCTCCTGCCGGGATCAAGTGCTCCCGCTTGCGCAAGGCCGCGAACTGGTGGTGCTGCTGATCCCGGAACGCAGCCTCTGGCTCCGTGGCGAAGGGGACACTGGCCGCACCCTGCACGATCGATTCGCCGCCCTGCTCCGCGAGGCCGGGCTGAAAGTGGTGGACCCGTTGCCGAGGTTTGACCGCGAGGGCAACCCGCTGCAGTTCTATTTCAAGGCCGATCCACACTGGAACGCGCGCGGGCACCAGATTGCGGCGGAAGAACTCCTGGCGGCGATGAAGCCAGCGGGAACCAACGCGCCCTGAATCACCGCCCGAACTGCTTCAGAAACGCCGCCGCGTCGAAACCGTCCGGCTTGAAGACCAGTTCCGGGTTCAACGGCGGTTCATAGCCCGCGTCCACCCCGGTCATCTCCCGCAGGGCACCGGTGGCCGCCCGACGGTAAAGCCCCTTGGGATCGCGTTGCTGGCAGACCACCAGCGGCGTGTCGGCGAACACCTCGATGAACTGGCCGGGGGCAAAGGTCCGGCGGAGGGCGTCCCGCTGCGCGCGGAAGGGCGAGATGCAGGCCACCACCACGGTGAAGGACTGCGCCACCAGCACGCGCGCCATCTCGCCGATGCGCCGGACGTTCTCATGCCGGGCAGCCTCCGAGTATCCCAGGTCCGCGTTGACGGTCCGACGCAGGTCGTCCCCATCCAGCACCACGACCGGGAGGTTCTGTGACTGCAGCGCGGCCTGAATGCGCTGGGCGAGTGTGGTCTTGCCAGCGGCGGGCAGGCCGGTGATCCAGATCACGGCGGGCAACTCAAGGGTGGCGGTGGGTGCGCTCAACGGCAGAAAGCAGGCGGCAATTGCACGGGAAAGGCAAGCCGAAGCCAGCCTCTCCGGGGACAATCACCTTGAAGGCGGCGCAGGCGGTCCTAGACTTTGACCCAGCGTGTTCGCCCAGCTCAAAGCCAGCCTCAAGAACTGGCAGCACTCTCGCTCGGCCCCGGCCCGCGTGGTTTATCAAGTTTCCCGGCTGGGCTGGTTGGGCTGCCGTCTGCTCGTGGATGCCCGCCTGCGGGCGGAGACCCTCGGCCACTGGCGGCACCGCGCCGCCTATCTTCAGCCAGCCACGGAAACCTACCTCAATCGTTATCCCGGGCTGTTCAGGCAATGCCGACTGCGGTTCGCCGAACATCCTAATCCCCGGATCCTCTCGTTTGGCTGCTCGACCGGAGAGGAGGTCCGCTCCCTGGCCAAACACCTGCCGCAGGCGGTCATTGTAGGGGTGGACATCAATGACTGGTGCCTGTCCGAGTGCTGGCGCAAGGACCCGCACCACCGGCACACCTTCCTTCATCGGCTATCTGCGGAGTTTGAACGAGAGCCGGCTTTCGATGCCATCTTCTGCATGGCCGTCCTGCAGCATACGCTGAACCGCGCCAGCGCCGACAATGCCGTGGCCCAAGGCATCACCTTCGAGGAATTCGCGCGCGAAGTGGCCGTGCTGGATGCCAAGCTGAAAACCGGCGGCCTGCTCTTTCTGGATCATGTGGACTTCCGTTTTGGGGACACGCCCTGCGCCAGCCGCTACACCCCGCTGGACTTTCCAAGAAATCGCGCCCCGCGCCCGCGGCCCATCTACGGGCCGGATCACCGCAAGCTGGCTGACGTGCAGGACACGCCAAGGGTGTTCGTCAAGCAGCGCTGAACCGGCAGCCTCCGCGCCGGCCCTGACCACAACCGGCCAGCCAGAGAACCCCGGCCCAGACCGGGAGATTTCAACTTGTTCCAATCGCCGGACCGCAGGTAGGATTTCGCACTCGTGGCTCCGACACTGGACCCTCTTCCGCCGCACCGACACCGCGTCTATGGCCTGACCATCGCGGCATGGATTCCCTTTCCCCAGTTGCCAACGGCACCGGCAGACGCCCCTGTGGACGCTGTCTTCCGCCTCGGCGAGGTGCCGGCGGAGCTGCCGGATTTCAAGAGCCGGGGTGCCCGCTTCCGGGTTGCGCCGGGCAGATTGCTGGTCTGGATTAACGGCGTGGCGCGCTATCTGGTGGTGGACGGCCGGGAGATCATCGTCCAGCCGGCCCCGGACGCGGAGGAGAACGACCTGCGCGAGCTGCTCCTCTGCTCGCCGATGGGTGCCCTGCTGCATCAACGCGGCGTGCTGCCGCTGCATGCCAGCGTCATCGCCACCCCGCGCGGGGCGGTCGCGTTCATGGCCCACTCCGGGCATGGCAAGTCCACCCTCGCCGCGCACTTCCGCCAGCGCGGCTTCAAGATTCTCGCCGATGACATCGCAGCGGTGTCCTTTGATGCGGGGGGGAGGCCGATGGTCGCGCCGGGCTACCCCCAGTTCAAACTCTGGCCGGACTCCGTCAACGAACTGGGCCACAGCACGACGGATCTGCGTCAGTTCCGGACGAATGTGGAGAAGTTCTTCCTCACGTTCCCAGACGCCTTCCACTCCGAGCCGCTGCCGCTCACGCAACTGTATGTGGTGGAGGGACGGAATGACGCTGACGGGGTGACATTGGAGCCCTTGAGCGTGCCGGACAAGCTGCGCTACCTCCTCACCCACACTTACCGCGCCCAGTATGTGCCTGGGCTCGGCCGGGAGAAGGCCCACTTCCAGACCGTGGGGCGGCTGGCGGCCACAGTTTCCGCCAAGCGCGTGCGGCGGCCCACCGATGGCACCTTCCGCCTCGAACAACTGGCCGACGCCTTGACGGCCGATTTTGCGCGATGAAAGGCATCGTCTGGCTGGCGAGTTATCCGAAGTCCGGTAACACTTGGTTCCGGATTTTCCTCGCCAACCTGCTGGCCGACCAGCCGACGCCGGTGGACATTAACGCCATTGAAACCGAGAACTTCGCCGCTCGAACCACTTATGACCGGGCGCTGGGCTGGGAGACCTCCGACCTGACGCTGGCGGAAGCGTCCCAAGCCCGCCTCGATGTGCAGGAAGCCCTCGCACTGGAGGACAATGTCTTCTTCAAGGTCCACGAGTCCTTCCGTGATCCAGTCAGCCACGCGCTGCTGTTCTCCCGGGTCGCGACCCGAGCTGTGTTCTACTTTCTCCGCAACCCGCTGGATGTGGCAGTCTCCTTCAGCCATCATCGGGGCAGGGACCTCGACAACACCATTGTCCGGATGAACAATCCAAACGCCACCATTGCGCCAGGCCAGGACGGACTGGGACCGCAATTACCCCAGCCCACGGGCGACTGGAGCTGGCATGTGCGGAGCTGGGCCGACGAACCGGGGCTGCCCGTGCTGGTCCTGCGCTACGAGGACATGCTGGCGCGCCCGCAGGAGGTGTTTCAAGCAGCCTGTGAGTTCGCTGGCCTGCCCAGCGAGCCAGCCCGGGTGGCCCGCGCACTGAACCATGCCCGGTTTGAGAATGTCCGCGCGCAGGAGCAGGCAAAAGGCTTCCGTGAGGCGATGGACCGGCGCCCCTTTTTCCGGCATGGCAAGGCTGGCGGCTGGCGTGAAACCTTGTCGCCAGCGCAGGTTGCCGCTATCGTCTCCCAACATGGCGATGTCATGCGGCGCTTCGGATACCTGAACGCCGATGGTTCGCCGGTGTAAGTTTTCACACCACGAATGAACACGAATGAACACGAAGATGGCCATGCAGGGCAGAAGCGCCATTCTCCCGGCTTGAATTCGTGTGCGTTGGTGTGCATTCGTAGTTTCTGATTTTTGCCTATGACCAAGACCGCCCTCACCCTCCAGTCTGTCGTCGCCCAGTCGCCTGATCTGGTCGGGACGAACATCGAGGACCACACCGCGCTCCTGAGCATCACCAACGGTGCGTATTACAGCCTGGACCCCGTGGCCAGCCGCGTCTGGCAGCTCATTGAGCAGCCGCGCCCGGTGACGGCGGTCGTGGACCATTTGCTCACCGAATACACCGTGGAGCGGGCCACTTGCGAGGCGCACACGCTCGCCTTCCTCCAGCAGCTCGCCGACGCCGATCTGCTGGCCAAGCAGTAATGTCCCGCCTCGCCAAGTTTCTCCGGCATGACTGGGCCGGACGCGGCCTGCTGCTGGAGGCGCTGGCCTGGCTGGTCTGGGCCAAGCTGCTCCTGCTGGTCGTCCCGTTTCGCTGGATTGCGCCGCGCCTGGGCAGGCCAATGACGGAGAGCGCCGCCAGCCTGACCGAGCCCGGAAGCCTGCTTGCCTCCCGAATTTCCTGGGCCGTGCAATCCGTGGCGGCAAACGTGCCGCTAGGGCTGGTCTGCCTGCCGCAAGCCATGGCGGCCAAATGGATGCTCCGCCGCAGGCACCTCGCCAGCACGCTTTACCTCGGCGTGGCCCGGCCGGATGAGGCGAAGTTCACCGCGCACGCCTGGCTCCGCGCCGGCAACAAGATCCTGACCGGCCGCGCCGAGAGCCGCACCCACACCACGCTCGCCTCCTTTGCTGAGGAATGGCCGTGAATTCCATCCCGCCTGCCGCGTTCCGATGAGCGCTCTCTGCGGCTTCCTCAACCTCGACGCCGCTCCGGCTGACTCCCAGCTCGTCGCGGCGCAGGTGGCCCGATTGCAGCATCGCGGGCCGGACGGTTCCGGCACGTTCACGGAGGGTCCCTGCGCGCTGGGCCATCTGCTCCTGCGCATCACGCCGGAGGCGGACGGGGAAACGTCTCCCTTTCACAGCCCGGACGACCAGCTCGTGATCGCCTTCGACGGCCGGCTGGATCACCGCGAGGACCTGCTGGCCGCGCTCGGCGTCCCGCCCTCGGAGCGTGGCCTGCCCGATCCCGCGCTCATCCTCCGCGCGTATGCGCAGTGGGGTGCCGATTGCGTGACCAGGCTCGACGGCGAGTTTGCCTTCGCCGTCTGGGACCGGCGGCGGCAGGAGTTGTTCTGCGCGAGTGACGCTTTTGGCAGCCGCCCGTTTTACTTTTACCAGGACGCGCGGCGGCTGGTGTTTGCCAGCGCCATCCGCGGCGTGCTGGCCGTGCCCGGGGTGCCGCGCGAACTCGACGAGCTGTCCCTCGCCTGCTCGCTCGGAGGCGCGCCCCAACCGCCGGGCCAGACGCTCTACGCCCGCATTTCCTTTCTGCCCGGTGGTCGCACGCTGACCGTGCCGCGCGGTGGCCGGCCGGTGATCCGGACCTGGTGGCAGTTGACGATGGAACCGGAAATCCAGCTCCGCTCCACCGAAGACTATACCGAGGCCTTGCGTGAACTGCTGGAGCGGGCCACGCGCTCAGCCATGCGCACGCGGCATCCGGTGGGTGCCATGCTCAGCGGCGGGCTGGACTCCAGCGGCGTAGCCTGCCTCGCTGCGCGCGACCTCGCCTCGCGCGGCCAGCGGCTCGTCACGGTGTCCACGGTGTTGCCCGAGGATTTCCAAGGCGTGGAATGGGAGAAGGAGGAAAGCGCGTTCATCCGCAGCGCCCTGGAGCGCTACCCGAACATGGCCCCGCACTGGGCGCGGGGCCTGGCTTTTCCAGTCATCACCTTCAATGACGCGGCCTACCAGTTGCACGACGAGCCTGACAACGATCCAAAATCTTTCCGGACAGCGGAGCTGTTCCGGCTTGCGGAGCAGGCGGGGACGCGCGTCCTGCTCGGCGGCATGGGGGGCGACATGGCCGCTTCGTTCAAGGGCACCGGTTACCTGCAGCAGCTCGCCCTGGGCGCGCGCTGGGGGGAACTGGTCCGTCACCTCCAGTTGCTGGCGCGCGTCCGGGGCGAGACGGTGCCCGGCATCTTCCGGCGCGAAGTGCTCCGGCCGCTGGCCCCCGAATGGCTGCGCCGTTGGAACGACACGTTCCGGCACGATGCCGCAGCAACTCGGGATGAGTTCAGCATCCAGCCCGAGTTCGCCGCGCGGATGCAGATGGCCGAACGCCGCCGGGCCGCCGGACGGGACATCGAAAGGCCGGCGGATTTCCGACGCCTGCAGGTTTCGCTGGCGAACGCCGGCCTCCTCGGCGGCGGCTCAGGCTGGGCGAGCCGCCACACCCCGCACATGGAAAGCCCCCAGCCGCTCATGAACCGCCGGCTTTGGGAGTGGTGCCACCGGGTGCCGCTGGGAGAGTTCACGCGGGATGGCATGTCCCGCGGGCTCTACCGCCGTGCGCTGCACGATGTGCTGCCGGAGCGCATTCTGCGCCGCCACTCCAAAGGCTGGTTCGCGCCGGACTACGTGCAGCGCCTCGCTGCCTGCCGCCCGGCGATGGAACGCTTCCTCGCGGAGCATCCCGCGCAGGACGCGGTTTGGAATTACGTGAGCCGCCCTCAAGTGGAGGCGACCTTACAGCGTCTGGCCGCCGCTGGCACTCAGGCCAGATGGGACAATCGTTACCAAATCATCCTGTGTCAGGGCCTCCGGCTAGCACACTTTGTCACTTGGATGCGGGGGCGGTGAATTCGCCCACGGCTCGGTCGCGGCTGCCAGGCAGGGATTCCGAACGGAGCCGCACTCCAAGCGGTGCGCCTTGGCCGCAACCGTCTGCCTCAGGGGCGCATCTCAGTTTCTTGCAAGGCGTCTCCGGTCGAGCCGAGAAACCCGGAGGGTTTCAAGGTGAATAGCCGTGGGTGAAATCCACGAGGGGGGCGGTTTTCCGTCTCCACCCTGAAAGGGTCGAACGCGCGCGTATCAGAGGTGTTGCATTCAACCCCTCCCGGGGTTGTGGCCCATGACGCGCTCACCGTGGGTTTCACCCACGGCTATTCACATGACACCCTCCAAGGTGTTTGAAGACTGTGCCAGCACGCCTGCAAGAAATCGAGTTGCGCCCCTGCCTCAGTTGGCAGAAAAAAAGACTTGTCGGCTTGCTAAAAATGTGAGCATACTTCGCGCGGATTTGAAAATGAGCCTTATGAACACGACCACCGCCTCCGCCTCAGTCGAAAACACCGAGTCCAAGCAGGTTTGGACCGCCCCCACTTTGACGACGCTTTCGCTCCCGCTGGGAACGCTTTCCAATGCTGCCACCGGTGCGGATGGCATGTCGTCGAAAGCGGCGGGAAGCCTAAGCTAAGACCATCTTTTTCGTCGGTTCCAATTTGCCAAAAGTCCTCCTCGCGAGTGCTTTTGGCTTTTTTGTGATCCGATCCGTCAGCCATTTTTCACGTTCACGTTCACGTCTCTCGCCTTCCCCACATGTATAGCTTGCGCGGTTATGGAGAAATGATCGCGGATGAAGGCCGGGCCACCGCCTTCGAGCAATCGATCCGTGCCGCCGTCAAGCCACAGTCTGTGGTGCTCGAGCTGGGCACGGCCACCGGGCTGATGGCCCTCTGGGCTGCGCAGGCCGGTGCGCGCCATGTCCATGCCGTCGAGCCAGATAAATCCATCGTCCTCGCCCGACAAAGTGCGAGAGACAATGGGTTTGCCAGCCGCATTACCTGTCATCAGAAGCTGTCCACCCAGCTCACGCTGTCGGAGCGGGCGGACGTGTTCATAGAGGATTTGCGCGGGTCCATGCCGTGCTGCAGGACTCGGTTGCTGGACATCATGGACGCGCGGGCGCGGCTGCTCACGCCGGATGCGACTTTGATCTGCCAGCGGGATACGTGCTTCGTCACGGTGGCCGAGGCCGAGAAGCCGTCGCGTCACATGCACGCAGTGTGGGACGGAAGCCGCTGGGGGCTGGACTTGAGGGCGGTGCAACGGCTGGCACCCAATTGCATGACCCATCATCGCTGCGCCCCCGAGGAACTGCTAGCGGAACCGCGCGCCTGGGCGGAGATTCACTACCCGACCGTCAGTTCGCCCCATGTGCGGGGCGCGGCGGAGCTCACTGTCCTTCGTCCTGCCACCGCGCACGGGCTGGCGCTCTGGTTCGACGCGGAACTGTTCGGCGGCATCCGTTTCTCGAATGCCCCAAGCGAGCCGAAGCACGTTTACAACAATGCCTTCCTGCCATGGCCAGCACCCACGCCCCTGCAGGCGGGCGACCGGGTGGTGGTGAAGCTGGACGCGGTCTTTACTGGCGGAGAATATGAGTGGAACTGGGCGAGCACCGTCTGGCGCGAAGGCGCGGCGGAACCCGTCGCGCGGTTCAGCCAGTCCACGTTACAAGGCCGGCCGGTTTCCGCGCCGGCACTGGCCCTTCGCACCGGCAGCTTCCGCCCGCACCGCAATGACGCCGCCGAAGTGGAGCGCTTCCTGCTCGAACGCATGGATGGCCAGGCCACCAACGACCAACTGGCCGCCGCGCTCCGCACCCAGTTTCCCAATGCCTTCCCCACCGACACCGCCGCGCTCGCCCGCGTGGTGGACACCGTGGAGAAGTTCAGCGCTACGAGTTGAACCGCGAGCGCTCACCATCCCAGCCACGCGCGCAGGCCGCCGCTGATGAACAGCACCGCTGGATCGCAGGCCAGACATGCCCAGATGCAGGAGAATGACTCCGGCCATGAACACCGCCGCCGTCAGCCCGCGCGAATGCGTTCGTCACTGCCAGTTGAAGAATGAAAGACTTGCAGGTTCGCGGGCAATACGACTATCCTCCACAAGGTTTTACCGCAGGGATTTGTGAACATGAACACCGCCACCGTCGAAAACACTGATGGGTCCAAGCAGGTTTGGACCGCCCCCACTTTGACAACGCTTTCGCTCCCGCTGGGAACGCTGGCCACCGGTAACAATGGTTCGGATGGTGGCGTCATGGCCAGCACCACCAGGAGTTAGCTGGTTGTTGTCAAATGGCAGCCTGACCATGCACTGCCCGCACCGTGGAGAAGTCCAACCCCACGGGCTCGGAGGCACGGAACGTGGCCGTGAGGCCGCCGAAACGTGAGCAGGCCACGGTGGATGCGAACGCACTACTCCAGTCAGGGTTCTGCGGCGTTCCATTCAAAACAAGCCCGTGTCGTAGTGTTTCAGCCACCGGAACAGTCCACGGTGCTCCTCCGGAATGGCAGCCAGACGCTCTGGTGAAATCTTCATAAATGGCTGCTGGCGGTAGTTCTGGTAGTCCTTGAACCACGGGCGGTGATACACGCAGTAGAGCATGGGCCGAGGCTGGTCGGAAAGGTTCGCGGTGCCGTGATGGAACAGCCGGTAGTCCACCAGCAGGCCGCAGCCCAGCGGCACGGTGGGATCCAGCCCGGGAGTTGCCTTGCCCTCCTCGTCCGGTTTCAAGTGCGAGCCGGGCATCAGGCGGGTGGTGCCGTTGGTTGCGTTGAACTCGCGGAGCGGGATGAAGAGATTGACCGCGTGGGGCGGGAGAAAACGGTTTAGCACGGGACCGAACAGCAGCGGGTTGTCCCGATGAAGGTGCTGGTCCTTGGCTCCCGGCAAGGATGTGACTGAGGCAAAGCTGCCCAGCACCAAGTCCGACCCGAGCAACTGCTGGAGCACCGGCAGGACGAGCGGGTTGGCGTAAAGCGCCGCATCAAGAAAGGGCATCTCCATCTCCAAAGTAACCATGAACCGGCGGCTGCCCACCTTGAGCGCATCCCCTGGCCGGTCTTCGTCGAAATACCGGGCGTAACGCTCGCAATACACTTCACCGAGCTGGCTGACGAGTTCACGGGGCAGCAGGTCACGAACGAGCAGGCATCCATGACGGCGAAATTGCTCGGCGCAGCTTTCCGGAGTCGAGGCGGCGGTGAGTTCGGGAACCATGGGCGCAATTGAACAACCGGGGATTTACGACTGCAAGCGTGGGCTGCCACCCCCAGCCGCAGATGGCCTGCCGTTCGGTGCGATGGCGAAACTCACCACCCCAGCCACGTGCGCAGCCCGCCGCTGGTGAACAGCACCGCTGGATAGCAGGCGAGGAAGGCCCATAGAAACGGCGCGAGGCCCATGAAGTGGCCGATGCCGAGGTGCAAGAGGAAGACCCCGGCCACAAACACCGCCGCCACCGGCCCGCCCGTCAGCCAGGCCAGCGGGAAGCCGATCTCCAACACGAGCGCGCCCCAGGTCGCCGTCCGATTCACTGCGGGGTGCGCGGCCAGCCACGCCGCCAGCCGGCGGTCTCCCATCAGGTCCTGCCGCAGCAGGCAGCCGATGGCTTCTCCCGAGCGCCAGGCCCCGGTCGTGAGGGCCTTGAGCACACCGCTCGTGAAGTAGGCCAGCGCGCACTGACCGGCGATGAACCACAGGACCGCCTGCGCCACGGATGCGCTCGCCGGCGCGAGTTCCCGCAGCACGAGCGCGCCCAGCACGGCAAGCCGCATCCGGTCCGCCCCGAGCACGCCCAGACCGAATTGCCGCACATTGATCAGCACGGCGGCCACCACGCCCAGCCACAAGGCGAGGGGACGCACCACGGGGTCGGCCGGCACCAGCACCAGCACCAGCCCGGCGAGCAGTCGGGCCACCTGGAGGGCAGCAAACCCGGTGGCGCGGAACAGGCAACCCAGCGCCACCGGACCTTCGCCCCGCAGGCGCGAGCGCTGGCGCAGCAGTGGCCAGCCCAGCACCGCGTCATCCGCCCAGGCGTTGCGGGCGGCCAGCCATTCGGCCGCCGAAACCGCGAGACTGACGCCAGCAAGCCGTGTGACCAGTGTCACGCACGCGAAGGGATCCTGCAGCCAGACGGCGTCAATCACACGGCCTCCCCTCCCGTTGCCAGCGGCAGAAACTCGGAGGTGTAGAGGCGCTGCTCGGGGGCGTCCGCCGTGATCAGCAGTTGCTCGCGCAGTTCAAACTGCCGCGCGGTCGTTCCCGGCGGGCCGGCCACGCCCGCCACGCAGTGCCATAAAGCCCGCCAGGCTGGAGTGCTGGCCAGGCGTTCCGCCGGCAGCGCGGCGCGCACGCGGTCGGCCAGCAGCTCCGCGAGCGAATACTGCGCGTCGGCTGCGAACAGCTCCGGATTGAAGAACGCGCGCCAGGGCCGCTGGCTGCGCTCGGCAGGCAACCACCGCCATTCGCCGACGCTCCCAGCGGCATCCCGGTCGCGATAATAGAGCCGCACATTCGTCGGGAGCCCGGTGTAAAGCCGCCAGCTCGGCACGAGCCGTAAGAAGTCGAATCGCGCCATGACTGCGGTCAGGCGGGTGAAGCACAGTTGGTAGGCCACGGAGACGGCGAACCATGCTGCCAGCAGCAGGAGGGCGAGCCATTCCATGACGGCGAGATTCATGATTGGGCAGCGAGCCGCCGCTTCACCCACAGCAGCGGCCAGAGCACGTAGTAGAGGGCGAACCACCGGTCCGGGAGGGGCAGCGTCTGCCAGTCCGCCGGGTTCACCACGCGCGGACGCAACATGCGGAGGCGCACGCGCCAGCTTGGCTGCAGCCGCCAGGCGTAGCCAACCATCCACCAGTGCGCCGAGCCGGTCTTGATTTCATCCGGCGTCAGCTCCATGTGGCGGCAGGCGTCGTCCACGAGCTGGGTGAGCACGGGAGTTTCCGGCGGAGCCGGCAGCCCGGCCGGCAGCGGCACGGCGAGGAGTTCACGCGCGAGCAGGACGCTCTGCCAGAAGACGCGCTCCAGTTTCGTCGCCTCCGCCCGGGCGAGCAGGCGCGGCCAGTCGAGTGTGCCAGCCTGCATCAGCAGCGCGATGTCCAGGAGCCAGAAGAGCCGGAACCAGCCGTGGTCCGCGCCGTGCAGGAGCAGGTGCAGCGCGGCCGTCTCCGCCGGCAGCACGGCGATGCGCTGGCCCGCAATGGTCGCCGTGCCCGGAGCTTCCCCCAGCGTGCTGCGGTGGAAGTGCTCGTGGTTCACCAGCCGCCACATGATCTCCAATCGCAGCGCGCCGTCCGCGCTGAAATACTCAAACTCATGACGCACGCTGAAGTATTTCTGCTGCTGGAGCGGCGTGAGCGGAAAGTCCGGCTGGGTGCGACGGAACCCGGCGTCTTGCAGCAGCCGGTCCGCGCGTTCGGCGTCCGCCTGGCGGATCAGCAGGTCCAGGTCGCCCGAGTGGCGCAGGCCCAGATCGCCATACAAGTCGCGAGCCAGCAGCGGCCCTTTCACGCTCGTGACGGGGATGCCGGCTTGTTCGAGCAGCTTCACGAGGCGCGTCAGTTCGCCGGTGCGCTGCATGGCGCGGAGGGCGGTGTCCCGGGCACTGCTGGCGAGCCGCTGGCGCACTGCCTCCGGCAGCGCGGCCAAAGCCTCGCGGGGCAGCCGTTGTTGCAGGAACGCACCCACGCGATGCCGCTCGACGAGGGCCAGGAACGTGCCGGCGTCCGTGCCCTCCGGCCAGGGCAACTCCGGCGGCGCAGTGCGCAGCGCGACCCGCAAGGCGTGGAGGAGGAGGCGTATTTCCGCCGGCCAGTGGCGGGCGCGGCCGGGGAGTTCCAGGGGTGGCACGGGGTTCATGGCGCACACCGTGGGGGGCAGGACGCGCTCACTCCGAGCGCCGAAGCGGGCGGACACCGCCGGCCCGGAGCGCGGCCTGCAGGCCGCAGAAACGTGCGCCGGCCCGGGGTGGTTCGAACGCACTTCTCGCGTCGGAGCTTTCTGCGGCCTGAAGGCCGCGCTGCACGGGCGCGAAGTTCCGCCGGCTCGTGGAGGCCCATACCAGCGTGGGTCGAAATTCTTGTGTTCGCGAGTGTCATCCTGACCAGATGCGGAAAAGCAGGCGCAGACCGGAGTAAAATGGCAAAGCAAAACCACAAAAAAGGGCGGCTCCTCGCGGAGCCGCCCTCTGGAGCGCTACCAGCAGCGCCATTACTTGCCGTCGGCACCACCGCCTTCAAGGTGCACGGCCTTGTAACCGCCGATGGACTTGAAGTAGAGCAGGATGCCCAGATAAATCAGCGCCATCATGGCGGGGATGGCGGAATCGGCCACGAGCGTGCGGCGATCACCGGCAATGGAGGCTTCCGCCGCAGCCTTCTGCTCCGGCGTGCGCTTGGCCGCCTCTGCCTTCTGAGCATCGGCGAGTTTGGTGCCATCGAGGCCGTTCACTTCGCTGAAGAAGAGGAAGGAACTGGACTTGTCCGCCTTGAACTGTTTGTAGGCTTCCGGGTTTGCCTTCTGCAATTCCTCGCCAGCGAAGCGGTCCTTGGCGTAGCCAAGACCGGGGGAGCCGAGCATGCCCGCCGACATCATGCCGATGCCACCCATGATGGAGATGGCGATGGCACCCGTGCGCGGGAAACGATCTGAGGCCACGGCCAGCATGGTCGGCCAGAAGAAGGTCTTGCCGATGCCGTAAACCGTGAGGGCGAGTAGCGCCCCGCCGAAGCTGGAGATGCCGCTGACGAGGTTGAGGCCGACGCACGCGAGCACCGCGCAGGTGAGCAGGATGGCCACCGGGGTAAGGCCGATTTTGCGCTCGATGAAGTCCGCGCAGAAGCGCAGTGCAAACATCGTGGCCGAGGTGAAGACGAAGAGAATCTTGCCTTCGCTGGAGCTGAGGATGTTGCCGGTGATGTTCTGAATCCATCCGTCCGTGCCGAGTTCGACTGCGCCAACCAGCGCATGGGCCAGGAAAAGGACGAACAGGAGCACCGAGCCCATGGAGAACTTGGTCATCACCGCGACCACCACGAGCAACGCGCCGCCGATGCCATAGGAAATCCCGGCGGAAAGACCGAGCGTGTCCTTGCAGAAGAGCGCCAGCAGGCTGCACACAACGAGGCCGCCAAGGATGCCGACATCCTTGAGCATTTCGCCGAGGCTCAGCCCTTTCTTGGAAGCCTCCGATTTGGGGAAGCTCTGGCCGAAGAACATGATGCCGTAGGCGACGGTGGGGATCAGGTAGAGGCCGAGCTGGATCTTCCAGTTGACCTTCATCTGGTCGTCCAGCACCCAGCCCAGCACGCCACCGATGATGAGGCCGGCGGGCCAGGAGGCATGGAGGATGTTCAGGTAGTGCGTGCGGTTGTGCGGGAAAAGTGTGGCCACGAGCGGATTGGCGACGGCTTCAAGCGTTCCGTTGGCGAAGGCGAAGATGAACATGCCCCACTTGAGCATGTCGAAGGCGTTCTCCTTGCTCGTGGCCCCGAAGGTCACGAAGGCGGACAGCACATGCAGCGCGAAGGCGACAATCACCAGCTTGCCGTAGCCGATCTTGTCGCAGACCACGCCACCGATGATGATGCCGAAGCAGAAGCCGGTGAAGCCAGCGCCGCCGATCGCCCCAAGCTGGGCACCCGTAAAGCCAAACTCCTCGCCCCAGTTGTCAAAGATGCCGCCGCGGATGGCGAAGCCGACACCGGCAGCGAGAATGGCCATGAAGCCGGCCCACAGCAGCCGTTTGGCATTGGGCGCGATGGCCTCGTTGGAGATCGTTTTGTCTTCTATCATAGGTGTGCTGGCTTGATGGTTTCGTTACGGACTGCTGACTGGCTGACTACAGGGTGAATGCCGGGAGCTTGACGATCTTGCCGCCCTTGGTCGCGGACTCGTGTGAGCAGAGGCCCACACAGGTCCAGTTCGCGGACTGCTTTGCATTCGGGAAGGGGTCGCGGTTCTCGACGAGGGCCATGGCGAGCTCGTGCGCGAGGTGCGGGTGGCTGCCGCCGTGGCCGCTGCCCTGCGTGAAGCTCAGGTGGGTCTTCTTGCTGGAATCGTAAACCCCTTGCGTCGTGTATTTCGCAATGCTCCTGGGCAGGCGCTTCGCGAAGTCCGGGCACTTGACCGGCTTGGGAATCTTCGGCTCGGGCTTCTTGGCGGTGTGGAGGATCAACGGATCGTGCTCGACCAGCGGCCACTCGACCGAGGCCTTGTCGCCATAGACATCAATGCTCTCGCGATACTGGCGCGCAGTATCAAAGAGGGAGCGGATGATGCGGGCGTTGACGTCGGTATTCGCAAACTTGATGTGGGCGGTCTCGACGGCGAAGGGGGAGCCGTATTTCTCGATGAGTTCCTGGCGGATGGTGCCGGAGCCGAAGCAGCTCACGTATTCCGCCGGCTGGCCGATGAGTCCGGCGACCGGGCCGACGCAGTGGGTGGCATACCACATGGGCGGGAGGCCGGGCCAGTAGTTGGGCCAGCCGTCCATGTCCTGCTGGTGCGAGGCCTGGACGAACTGGAGCTTGCCGAGCTTGCCGTCGTCGAGCAGCTCCTTCATGAAGAGATACTCGCGGGCATACACGACGGTCTCCATCATCATGTATTTGAGGCCGGTCTGCTTGACGAGGTCCACGATCTTCTTGCAGTCGGCGATATTCGTGGCCATCGGGACGGTGCAGGCGACGTGCTTGCCGGCCTTGAGCGCCGCAATGGACATCCATGCGTGGTCAGGGATGGGAGAGTTGATGTGGACGACGTCCACAGCCGGGTCCTTGAGCAGTGCGGCGAAGTCCTGATAGCGCTGCTCGACGCCGAAGTAGTCACCGATGGACTTGAGTTTGTCCTCGTTGCGCTGGCAGATGGCGTAGCAGGTGGTGTGCGGATGCTTCTGCCAGAGGGGAATGAATTCCGCTCCGAAACCGAGTCCGACGACGGCGACGTTGATCTTTTTGCTCATGGTATATGGCTGGTTAACGATTGGCAGCGCGCACCATGCCCGCTCCGCCGACGTCCAGCCATGAGTTCCTGCGCATTCGATTTGAACAATTTCCCGCCGGTCGTGGACGCGAAAAAGCGCTTCCACGAATGAGTTTGACCGGCGGCAACGCGGCGAATCAAACCGCTCCGCCATTCGACCGTCAACGCGAAACTGGAAAACGTGCAACGAGGACGGGCGGAACTTATCTCACCACTCGTCGGCCGGGTCCGGAAATCCGAAGGGGAGGCCGGTGCGAAGGAGCGGAAGCATTTCCCAATTCGCGACCTTGCGCGCCGTTCGCGTCTGCGTTCCGTTCCTTTCACATGGCCGCGAGTCAACCCAGCTTGGTGGTTTGGCTCGCGGGGCTCCTGACTTTGCGGCTTGCCACGCCCGGGCCTTTTCGCTTAGAAGTCGGGGGATGCCGTTGCCGTTTTTCAGCAGCTTCGAAAAGAAGCGGGACCAGGTAATGGTCATCGACCTGGGAGCCAAGGTCACGAAAGCGGTCCATATTTCCCGCAAGTCCAACGGCTTCACCCTGAACAATTTCGCGCTGGTGGACGCACCGGTGTATGACAAGGGCTTGAACGTCGTGCCGATGGCCAACCACCTCCGCGCGGTGGCCCAGGTGCTGAATGCACGGCTCAAACCCGTCAGCCTGGCCGTGGGCGTGGAAAGCTCCCTGCTGCGCCATGCGGACATGCCCCTGGTCACGGCGCATGACATGCGGCAGATGCTCAAATTCAGCAGCAAGAACTACTTGCAGCAGGATCTCTCGGACTGTGTCTTCGACGTGCATATCCTGCCTCCGAAGGTGGACTCCGCGCCCAAGGGTGCCGACGCGCCCAAGGCCGCCACACCGAAGACTCGAGTGCTGGTCGGCGCGGCCAAGAAGCAGGTGGTGGAGGACCTCAAGGAAGCCGCCGAGCAGGCAGGCTTGCAGGCGGATCAGATCATCCCGAGCTTCATCGGCCCGGCCAATGCGTTTGAGCAGGCGCAGCCGGATGCGTTCGGGAAGGAAGTGGTCGCCCTGGTGGACGTGGGCTACAAGAACACGACCATCTGCATCCTTTATAATGGCGAGCTGACCTTGAGCCGCGTGGTGGCCTTTGGCTCTGGCAAGCTCACGCAGGGCATTTCCGAGGCGCTGGGCATGAGCATGGACGAGGCGGAGGGCGCGAAACTGACCATGCCGCCTGAGGTGGAGTCCGTGGCGCAGTCGCTGCTCTCCCCCCTGGGCCGGGAACTGCGGGCCTCGATCGATTTCCACGACCACCAGCGGGACCGCGCCGTGAGCCAGGTGTTTTTCTCTGGCGGGGCCTCGCGGAGCGCACAGATCGTGCAGGCGCTCCAGGTGGAACTGATGGTGCCGTGCCAGACTTGGAACCCGACCAGCTTCATGACGTTGAACCTGCCGCCGCAACTGCTGGGCGAGATCGAATCCATCGCGCCGCAGTTGACCGTGGCCGTGGGCGCGGCAATGGCCGCCTTTTAGACTGACATGCCGATTCGCATCAATCTGCTGTCCGAAGAGCAATACATGGCCGAGGTGCGCCGACGCGATCCGGTCAAGCGGGCGGCGTATCTGGGCGGTTTGCTGGTGGTATTGTCCCTCTGCTGGTGGGGCTGGCTGCTGTTTGCCAAGAGCGTGGCGAGCCATTCACTGGAAGGTCAGAACTCCGCGTTTACCAAGCTCGAGAAGGGGGCGAAGGAGGTGGCCGACCACCAGAAACGCACGGCGGAGATCGAGCGGAACATTCACGGGCTGCACCGCATGGTCACCAACCGGGTGCTCTGGTCAGCCTGCCTCAACGCGTTGCAGGAGAGCACGCAGGAGTCCATCCAGGCCACGCGTATCCGGGTGGAGCAGAGCTACAAGGTGGAGCCGGCCGTGGTGTCACGCGAGCGCGGCAAGAGCAAGGCCGCCAGTTCCACGGAGACCATCGTGGTCACCATCACCGGGCGGGATTATGGCCGCCAGGAGGACCAGAACTACATCAAGTTCAAGGAAAAGCTCGAGGCGCATCCGTGGTTCAAGCAGCACCTGGCCAAGGACAGCCCGATCACCTTCAAGGGTTTCTCCAATCCCACGGCGGACAAGGATGATCCCACGCGCAGCTATGTGACTTTCACCATGCAGTGCGCGTTCACCGAACAATTCCGGAACTGAAATGATCAGCGAGATCAAACAGCTTTCGAACGAGAAGAAACAGCACCTGTTTGCGGTGGTGATGGGGACGCTGATGGTGCTGGCGCTGGTGTATTTCTTTGTCATCAGCTCGGCCAAGGCCAGCCTGGCGAAGATCCACACGGACATCACTGAGGCGGAAAAGAAATACTCCGAGGCGTCCAAGCTCGTCCGCAGTTCCGAGGCGGAGGACGAAAAGCTGACCCGGCGCGAGGAGCAGCTTGCCGCCATCGAGTCGGGCATGGTCACGGGTGACCCCAACCTCTGGATCCGGCTCACGTTCGACAAATTCCGTGCGCAGGCACCCTACAAGGTGGAGATCCCGAACTTCCCGACGCCCGCCATTGGGGACATGGCGATGATCCCCGATTTCCCTTACAAAGCGGCGACTTACCGGGTCGCGGGCTCGGCGTATTACCATGACCTCGGCAAGTTTCTCTCCGAGTTCGAGAACTTCTTCCCCTACATCCGGGTGCTCAATCTGGACCTGTCTCCGGAGGACGCCGCCACCAGTGTCGCCTCGGGAGATGATCGGGAGAAGCTGACTTTCTCCTTTGAAATTGTCGTGCTGGTCAAACCGCCCAAAAAGAACTGACCGATGAAGCCCGCCCTGCAACGACTCCGCACACGCGCCACCTGGCTGGCGCTGGCGGCCGCGTTGTGCCTGGCCTCGCTGGGCGCGGCACCGGCAGACGAGAAGAAAGACAAAGCCCCGGAGAAGAAGGCCGTTGATCCGAAAAAAGATCCCAAAGCGGCCGCGAAGGAAGCGGCCCCCGCGGTCACCAACACGCCGCCGATTCTGATTTCGTTCCCGAAGTCGGTGTTCAATACCGCGCTGGAGGCGGGCAAGGATCCGTTCTTCCCGAACAGCAAACGGCGCTTCCCGAAGGCCGTGGTCGAGCCGGTCAAACCGCCGCCCGTGCCCGTGCCGACCAATCCGACCGTCGTGGTAACGGTGGGCACTACCAATGCTACGCCGCCCATCGCTACCACCAACACAAACACTCTGCCCGTGATCCCGCCGCCCACCCTGATCGGCAGCGCCAATCTCCGGCTGCTCGGCATCGTGGGCAGCAAGCTCCGCCCGCGCGCGTCCATTCACACCGGCGTGAAGAGCTATGACTTCCTGAAAGGCGAGGAGATGCTCATCCGCCTGCCCAATGACAAGGTGCTGAAGGTGCGCTGCGTGGACATCAAGGACCGCTCTGCCACCTTTCAGGCCGAAGGTGAACCTGACATCAAAGAAATCTTTTTACGTGAGGGAGCCTTCTGAGACCGCTCGGCGGCGCGAGCCGCCGGCCAACCGACCATGCGCATGAAAACGACGTCTGTCCTCCTGCTGGTAGCGGGACTCCTGCTGCCCGCCGCCCTGCTCGTGGCGCAAGCCCCGCCGCCCGCCCAGCCGGCCCCGGCCAATCCGCGCCCGGTGCAGCCGGTCCCCAGCCCGGAGAGCAAGGCCAAGGCCGCCGCGGACGCGAAAGAAGCCGTCAAGGCGGCCTTCGAGAACGAGGTCATTCTTGAACTCAAGTATGACGACATGGACTTGGTGGATCTGATCAAGAGCCTGGCCTTGCAGGCGGAAATCAACGTCTTGTTCGATCCCAAGCTGACTCAGGTCACCCGCGCTCCGGACGGCACGCCGCTGCCTTCGCCGAAAGTTCCCGCGTTCCGCATGACGAATGTCACCGCCCGGCAGGCACTGGAAGCCATCCTGGCCAACAACAACCTGCTGATGGCTCATGATCCCAAGACCAACACCTACCGCGTGAGCCCCAAGGGCGCTGCAGTGGAGGAGCCGCTCATCACCAAGATCATCGAGCTGAGATACACCAGCCCGACCAACCTCGCCACCGTGCTGGCTCCCGGCACCGGGGTGCTCTCGTCCCGCTCCAAGGTGATCCCCGATCCCCGCACACAGCGCATGATCATCTCCGCCACCGAGCGCGAGTGGGACTTCTTGAACGAAGTGCTCGAGAAGCTCGACACGCCGACGATGCAGGTGCTCATCGAAGCGCGCATTTTGGAAACCTCCCGCAACCCCCAGACCCTCCGCGGCGTGGACTGGAGCGGCACCCTGCAGAACCAGCAGATCGGCTTCGGCAACGGCAACATCTCCGGCTCTGTGGGCAACGTCCGGCCCGGCGCGACCACCACGACCACGACCACCCTCCCGGGCGGACGCGTCATCACAAGTCAAAGCACTGCCCCGTCCAGCACCACGGAGACGCTTACCACGACCGTCGGCGGACTGGTGCCGGGCTTCAACATCAACACGCGGGACGGCATGAACCCGGCCGTTGGCTTCCTCAATGCCGACGGCCTCCGCGCCACGCTCTCCTTCCTGAACACGGACACCGAGACCGAGGTCATCTCCACGCCGCGCTCGGTGATGATGGACGGCCAGACTGCGCGCCTCGCTGTCACGCGCGCCTTCCCGATCTTCCAGGTCACGCCTGGTTCGGCCAACACGCCGGCTGCCGCGAGCGTCACCTACACGAACCTCGGCACCATTCTCGAGGTCAGCCCGCGCATCGCCGCCAACAGCAACATCGCGCTCAAGGTCATTCCCGAGGTGTCGAACATCGACTCGAAAGACCGCCAGACCATCAACGGCCAGGTCAACGAGGCGAACGTCTATGCCATCCGCCGGATTGAGACACAGGTGATGATCCCCAGCGGCCACACGCTGGTCATGGGCGGCCTGATCACGGACAACATCAACAAGGGCTATACGAAGGTGCCGTTCCTCGGCGATCTGCCAGGCATCGGCTGGGGCTTCCGCAAGGAGTCCAAAATCCGCACCAAGGCCAACCTCCTGATCTTCGTCACGCCCACGATCATCGAGAGCAATCATTTCCAGACGCCCAGCACTGATTTCCTGCAAGGCAAGTCGAACCCGACGGCCACGGACTTCCTCCTGCAGCGCGCCCCGGTGATGCAGGATAAACCCGATTCCTTTTTGGACTCAGGCAAGCCGATACTGCCAGGGTCAAAACCGGTGAATCCGGAAAAATTCTGAGCAGTCGCGAATTTCTAGTTCCATGAGTGCCATCCGCACAGCAGGTGAGACGCCCGGCGCAAGCCGGGTGACGCGCTGGGCCATCGCGCTCCTGCTGGGCGCGCTGGCGCACACGGCCGCCTTGGCGCAGACCACGGTCACGACGCTCAGCGGCGGGCCAAGCTCCACGCGGCCGGGCTTTGCCGGTTCTGATGACGGGGATCTGACGTCCGTGGCCCAGTTCAATCTGCCGGGTGGCGTGGTGTTCGAACCCTCGGGCAGCATCCTCTGGCTGGCGGATACCGGTAACAACACGATCCGTCGGCTGGATCTCACCGCCGGGACCGCGTCCACCCTCAGCACGAATTCCGTGGGTGGCATCCTCCTCTTCAACGCGCCGGTGGACGTGGCGGTGGACGGCAACACGAACCTTTACATCCTGACGCGGGACGATGGCCGCATCCATCAACTCGACCTGCGTAACATTGCTTTCGGGGCCACCGTGACGCCGATCACTCCCGCCGGCACCTTCACCGCGCCCAACGCGCTGGCGTTCGATGGCGTCGGCAACCTGTATGTCGTCGAGGAGGCCGGCGCGCTGCGGCGGGTGGCACTTTCCAATTTCACGGTCAGCGCCAGCCTCTTGCCCGTCGGCAGCTTCGTCACGCCGCGGGGCGTGGAGGTGCTCGACAGTGGCAAGATCGCCGTGAGCGATGCCAGCCGGCACACCATCCACCTGGTGGATCCGAACACGCTCACCGTCACTTTCCTGGCCGGCGGCACGAACACTCCCGGCACGGCCCTGGGCACCGGCGCAGCCGCCCGCTTCAATTCGCCGCATCATCTGGCGAAGGCCGGAAACAACACGCTCGTGGTGGCGGACCGGGGCAACCATCAGGTGCGTTTGGTGGACACCACGGGTGCCACGAGCGTGCTTTACGGCGTGCTGTCCAATTTCTGGGTGAACTTCCCTGATCCCTCCATCTACCCGGGCTGGGCGGATGGCTCGGCGCAGTTCGCGGAATCCCGCCTGCCGACCGGTGTGGTGGTGGATGGCAGCGGCACCACCTACGTGACCGAGCAGTATTATCACCTCATCCGCAAGGTGACCGGTTCCGGGCTGACCGGCCCCACCGGCGTGGGCAGCGGCTCGGGCGGCTCCAGTGCGTTGAACCCGCCTTCGCTGGCCTTCACCCCGAACTCCGGTTATTTCCCGCTGGGCACCACGGTCACGGTGACCAGTTCCAGCACGAACGTGTTCTACACGGCGGATGGCACCGAGCCGACCACCAACAGCACGCGGGTCATCATCACCGGCGGCACCGGCACCATCTTGTGGCAGAATTCCACCAACGACCTCACCGGCCTGCGCGTGGCGGCGTTTGCGACCAGCGGCACGAACAGTGCGAGCACGAACATCACTGGCATCGCGTCCACCGCCACGACCCTGGGCGTGCCCGCTGGCCTGAACACCAACCTGTTCGCGGGCGTGGGGGCGCGCATCGTGGTGCCGCTCGTGCTGAACCTCCGCACCAACGATTCGCTGCGCACGCTCCAGTTCCGGGTCGAAGTCACCCCTAACGGCGCGGCCCCGATGATCGGAGCGACGTTCGGTGCGCAGGCCATCGGCACGAATGATTTCATCACGGTCACCACTGGGGGCGCGGCCAGCTTCAGTTCGCTGGCCTATACCCTGGGCACCACGCGCGGGCTGGTAGTTTCCTTCCTGGGCACCAACGCAAACTTGCTGGTGAACCGCTTCGCGGTCGCTGCATTGCTTACGGTGCCCATTCCCGCCGGTGCCGCGCAGGGCAGCACCTACAACATCGACATCCTCCAGCCCTCCGGCACGGTCGATGGCCAGCAGAATGTGGTCGCCATCGCGCCCGCCGGCACCCGGGTCATCACCGTCACGAACCTGGCTTACCGCGTCGGCGACACCTCGCCGGGTGGCTGGTATAACGCGGGCGACTTCGGCAACGGCAATCTCGACAACGCGGACGTCAACAACGCCTTCAACGCCGCCGCCGGCATCCGCCTGCCGTTCGCGTTCAGTGATGCGTTCGACGCGATGGACGCCTTCCCGGAGGACACTGCTGGCACGGTGGGCGGCGACGGCCAGATCCGGTTCCTGGACTGGCAGATCATCCTCCTGCGCGCGCTGCGCCTGAACACCAACCCGGCGATCGGCGTGAGCACCACGAACTGGTCGCGCATGTGGTCCGGCGGTGTGCGGGTGACCACGGTGACCAATCTCCTTTCCCCGGCTGGCCGGCGTCCCACTGCCCTCCCGCCGCCGGGCGATGTCTGGAACCGGCAGGCCGCCATCGGGGCCGTGCCACTGGAGAATATCCCGCCCGGAACGACCGTGAACGTGCCGGTCTTTGCGCGGGTGGCTCCCGGTGCAGCCATCTCCGGCCTCCAGTTTCGCGCGCTGGTGAACCCGTCGGAGGGGGCGCCCGCACTCGCCCAGCCACCACAGTTCATCGCGTTCAGCCTGCCGTTCCAGCCCGCCTTCCTCTCGGGCCAGACCAACGCCATCGCCGCCGCGTGGAATGTCGGCCAGCTTGCCTTGCCGGCACTGAGCAGCAACCTGCTCGGCTTCGTGCGCTTCACGGTCCCAGTCGCCGCTCCAGCAGGTTCGAGTTACGCGGTAAGTTTTGCGAACGCGGACGGCTCGCCGGACTTCTTCACCCAATACAGCTTCGAGACGCGCGGGGCGTCGGTGTGGGTGTCACGGTCTGCGCCGGGGCCGCTCTCCATCATTTCGGATGAGTGGAAGATCGCCTTCTTCGGAAGCGCGACGAATCCCGACGCCGCCGATCTGGCCGACCCCGACGGCGACGGAGTGCCGAACGCGCTGGAATACCTCGCGGGCACCGATCCGACCAGCGCCACCTCCCGCGTGCAGCTCGCCCCGGGCGGCTTCCGCAATGGCGGCAGTGATCTGGCGCTCCAGCTTCTGAGCGCCCCAGGCAAACTCTACGTGCTGGAAAGCGCGACCACTCTTGGGAATCCCGTCTGGTCGCCGGTGCTCACCAATCTCGGCGACGGCAATTTGAAGGAATTTATCCAGGCGGTGACCCCGGGCGGGCCACGCTACTACCGGCTGAAGGTGCTGCCGTGAAATTGCGAATTGCATGAGAACTGCTCCTGCCCATCGCGCCATGACTTTTGCACGCCGGTTCCGTCCCGCCCTCGCGGCCCTCGTCGCGGGCTGGGCGGTCGTCGCGGGCGCACAGTCGGTGGACGTCGTCATCACGAACGGGCTGGTGGAGCCGCACAGCCTGACCGTGGACCCGGCGGGGACGCTGTATATCACCGACCAGGGTGGAATTTCCTTTTTCGGCCAGCCGTCGGCCAACCGCATCCTCAAGTTCATCCCCACCACTTCCACGTTCACGGTGCTGGCAGGTGACCGGGACGGGAGCAACGGCACGAACGACAATCCCACCGCCAACGCCGGCTTCAACGCGCGCTTTTACAACCCGGCGGGCATCGTCACTGCCCGCGGGGGGCTGGTGGTGGCCGATTCCGCGAACCACACCATCCGCTACGTTGGCTTCGACGGCGTAGTCTCGAACATCGCCGGTGCGCCGACGATTGCGGGGCTGGCGGATGCCACTGGCGGGGCCGCTCGCTTCAACACTCCGATTGGCCTGGCCGTGGATGCCGGCGGCAACATCTACGTCGCCGATTCGAAGAACAATGTCATCCGGAAGATCGACCCGGCCAACGCCGTCACCACCTACGCGGTCGGCTTCAACCAGCCCAATGGCGTCACCGTGGGTGACAACGGCGATCTCTGGGTAGCGGACACGCTCAATCACCAGATCAAGTCCGTTGCCACCGGCGGTGCCGTCACCGTGCGTGCGGGCACCGGCATCGCGGGCAGTGCGGACACTTTCCCCATTGCCGCCTCGGCGCAGCTCTCCTTCCCGCGCGGCGTGGTGTGGATGGGGGCGGCGGGACTGCTCATCACCGATTCCGGCAACCACACCGTCCGCCGACTCTACACGAACACCTCGGTCAGCACCTACACGATTGAAACCTCGGCCGGTGCGGCCGGGCAGGCCGGCTTCGTGAATGGCGGGACGAATGTGGCGCGCTTGAATTCCCCCGTCGGCCTCGTGGCGGATGTATTGAACGGCGCGTTTCTGGTGGCTGACCAGGGGAACAAGGCCATCCGCCGGATCCAGCAGACCGCCGCCCAGCCGCCCATCGGCAACCCCACCATCGGCATCGTCGAGTTGAAGACCGATCCCACCACCGGGCAGACCGGCACCGTGCTCACGAGCATCACCTCGTCCGTCTTTAACAACGACGTGGTCATCGCCATCCTCGCCGATGCGGGGGTGAACACCTATTTCAACTACGGCGTCACGCCGACGAACGCCTTCGTGGACACCATTGCTCCGCCCGGCCCCGGCACCGGCAGCGCGCCCGCCTACGCGAACGGGGCCGCCTCGCTGCCCTCCACGATCATCAACCCGGTGCTGCCTGACCTGACCATCAAGGCGCAAAGCTCCCAGAATGGCCGCATCGCCAGCGGCGTGGTCAGCGCCCGCTTCCAGTTCCAGACCGCCAACCCGACCGTCGTCGGCAACAACGCCGCCTCGTTCCTGGTCAACAATATCAGCAGTGGCGCACAGATGTATTACACCGTTGACGGCACGGAGCCCACCAACGGCGCGCCGAGCCTGGGCCCGATCACCTCCGGCACGACGCTGTCCTTCAATCTCAACAACAGCAACCTGGTGTTTCAGATCAAGGCGTTCAAGGCCAACTACGCGGCCAGCACGACCATCTCGAATGTCTTTTCGCCTTCGAACTTTGTCGCCAACCGGATCTCCTTTGGTTTTGACGGCGGCGAGGCCTCGAGCGGCTTCATCGCGGCGGCCGGCCAGACCTTTTACGCCCCGGTCACGCTGGGCCTGCTGGCCGCCCAGCAGATGAACTCGCTTCAGTTCTCCATCTCCGCCACCAACGGCACCGGCCCGTCGCTGGCCGCCGGGGGCATCGGCTTCGCGTCGCGCCTGTTGAAGCCTGACCCCAATAATCCGGGCGTTTACCTCATCATCCCGCCGCAGTTCTTCACCGGCTTCACCACCAACATCGTCGGCACGACGACGAACATCGTCCAGAACTTCACGAACATGGTCACCACGAACAGCGTGTTGAACCTGCTCTCCGTGGGCTGGATCGAGCGCGAGGGCGCAACGAATCTTTACGACACGACCGCGCAGGACCTGCTGAAGTTCTCCTCCGCACATGACACGCTCTTCGACGGGGGCAACGGCAAGGTGGTGGTCGGTGCATTTGCGGTGAAGGTGCCGACCACGGCCACCAACGGGCACACTTACACGATCCAGATCCGCCGGCCTTCCGGCACGGTGGACGGCATCAACCAGGACGTTTTCATCGACGCGCCCACCAATGGCAGTCTCACCGCCCCCAGCCCGATCAACGCCATCCGGACGCTCACCGTCGGCTCACCCGTCTATCTCGTCGGCGACGCCGTGCCCTTCCGCTGGTTCAACGCGGGTGACTTTGGCGACACCAACCTGCTGGCGAACGACATTGCCCAGATTTTCCAGGCGGCGGTCTATGGTGTCAACAGCCCGGCGGGCGGCAGTGACTTCGAGGATGCGATGGATTCCTGCTGCGGCTCCATCATTCCGGCCGGTGGTGGTCTCTTCCTGCAAGGGCCGAACGTGGGCGGTTCGCTCGCTTCCGGTGATGATACGGTCATCAATACCATCGGCTTCGGGGACGGCACGCTGGATGTGGCGGACATCTTCGTGACTTTCCGCCGCTCGCTGGATGCTTCGCTCACCAATTTCTTCCGGTTCCGTTCGAACGGCTTCCATTACGCCTTCGCAGGATCAAATTCGTTCCGCGGGGTTTCTGGCCAGTCGCTGACGTCAGGGGGCAAGACCGGGTCACGCGGCGGTCCGGTGGCACAGTCCCTCCTCACGCCGGGTGATGTGCCCTCCGTCACCTTCAGTGCCGGGGAGAGCATCGGTGGAGCCGGTCAGACGCTGAACATCCCCATTTCGGCGACCATTTCCGGCTCCTTGCCGCTGCGCGTGCTCATGCTGAATCTCAGCGTGGTTCCGCTGGAAGGTTCCCCGGCGATCACCACCCCGGTGCAATTCCTGCCCAGCGGCCTGCTGGGTTCGCCCGGGCTGACACAGTCGCGCGGCGCGGGCAATTACTCGGCGGCCTGGCTCAACAATACCATTGGCGGCCTGAGCGGTGATGCGACGGTGGGCACGCTGGTCATGACGCTGCCCGCGGGAGCCGGCCCGAACGCCGCGTATGCCGTGCGGTTCGACCATGCCTCCGCCTCCCCGACGGGCCTCGGCACGGTGCCTGCCCGCCGCGAGGCCGGGCTCATCACGACGCGGGTTCGCAGCACGTCTTCATGGGGAGACGCCATTCCGGATGCGTGGCGCTTGAAGCACTTTGGCGCGTTGAACAATCTGCTGTCCGCCGCGGATGCGGATGCGGATGGCGATGGCATTCCGAACTGGGCGGAATTCCGCGCCGGCACGGACCCGAATGACGCCTCCTCCGGGCTGCAGCTCCGCACCCCTGGCCTGCTGAGCAGTGGTCCGCGCTTGCGCTGGCCCACGACATCGGGGAAGAGCTACGTGCTGGAGGTCTCCGGCTCCATCGCCGGCACCAACTGGACCGCGATCGCCACCAATGTGCCTGGCACCGGCCGGGACATCGAGTTCCAGACGCCACCGCCCGCCGGGCCGCAATTCTATCGCGTGCGTTTGGTGGAGCCCTGAAGCTGCCGAAGCGCAGCGGCGAGTGGCCCGGCCAGGCTTGAACTTTGTTTGACGCAGCCCGAAACATGAAGCGCCGCTTACGTTTCCTGCCGGTTGTGATGGGTCTGTGGCTGGCCGTCTCCCTCGCGGCCTTCGCCCAGTCCTCCATCACGAATTTCGCCGGTGCCGCCGGCAATTCTGGCAGCGCGGATGGTTCGGCCACGACCGCGCGCTTCACCTCGCCGGCCGCCGTGGCGGTGGATGGCTCGGGCAACGTGTATGTCGTCGAGAGTGTCAACAACACCCTGCGCCTCATCACCCCGCTGGGAGATGTGAGCACCTTGGCTGGCACGGCGGGCGTCTCCGGCAGCACGGACAGCACGAACAGCGCGGCCAGCTTTAAGACACCCAGTGGCGTGGCGGTGGACAGCGCGGGGAACATCTACATCGCCGACTACGGCAATCACACCATCCGCATGGTCACTTCCGCCGGGGTGGTGACCACCCTGGCCGGTCTCGCCGGTTCCGCTGGCAGTGCGGACGGCACAGGGGCAAGCGCCCGGTTCAGCAACCCGGCGGGCGTGGCGGTGGATTCCTCCGGCAATGTGTATGTCGCCGATACCGCCAACAGCACAATCCGCAAGATTACTTCGGGCGGCGTCGTGACCACGCTGGCGGGCACGGCGGGGAGCTTCGGCTCAACGGATGGCACCGGCGCGGCGGCCCGGTTCTTCCTGCCTTTCGGCGTGGCGGTGGATTCCGGAGGCACGGTATACGTGGCGGACACCTACAACCAGACGATCCGCGTGGTGACCGCCGGGGGCGTGGTGACGACCCTCGCCGGCATGAAAGGCTCGCCCGGCAGCGCGGACGGCGCGGGGACGGCGGCGCAATTCCGCTCGCCGCGCAGCGTGGCGGTGGATGCGACGGGCAGCCTCTACGTGGCCGACTATGACAATGACGTGATCCGCAAGCTCAGTTCCGGCGGTGTGGTGACCACCCTCGCCGGCATGGCGGGCAGCAAAGGCAGCACGGACGCGGATGGGACCAGCGCGCGGTTTCGCGGACCCTCCGGCATCGCGGTGGACATCGCGGGCAACATCTACATCGCCGACAGTGGGAACCACACCATCCGCCGCGGCCTCAAGCCTTCCGCGCCCGCCATCAGCACGCAGCCCGTCAGCCAGACCATCGTCACCAACGGCAACGTCTCCTTTGTGGTCAGCGCCACGGGGGGCGGGACGCTCTATTATCAGTGGCGCAAAGACGGCACGAACCTGAACGGCCAGGTCAATGCCACGCTGACGCTCTTCAACGCCCAGATCAGCCAGGCCGGGGCCTACTCCGTTGTCGTCTCGAACACCACCGCCAGCATCGTCAGCCAGGCCGCGCAACTGGCCTTCTACACGAACTACACCAATACCGTCCTGGGCGGCGTGGTGGTGGACGCGCTGACCGGCAATCCCAGCCCGAATGTGGTGGTCACCATCGCGGGCACGAATGTCACCTCCGGCGTGAACGGCAGTTTTCATTTCAATGCCGTGCCGGCCTTGCCAGTGACCCTCCTGGCCACGCTCTCGGGCTACGCGCCCTTCTCGGACACGCTCAATCTGCAGGTGGGCATCAGCAACCACTATGAGTTTGCCATCTCGCCGCAGCTCACGGACCCCAACAGCTTCCGGCTGGTGCTCAACTGGGGGGCGCTGCCAACGGATCTGGACTCGCACCTCACCACCCCGCTGATCGGCGGGCAGAACTACCACGTTTTCTATGCGAGCCGCGGCAGCGTGCAGGGGCCGCCGTTTGCGAACCTTGATGTGGACGACGTCACGAGCTACGGCCCGGAAACGATCACCATCACGAATTTCTCGCCGGGCACCTACACCTACTACATCCACCAGTATAGCAGCAGCGGCTCGTTGCCCACCTCGGGCGCCATCGCACGCATCTACACCTCCGCCGGCCTGTTCACCACGCTGCCGGTGCCCACCACCGGCTCGGGCATCTACTGGTATGTCTGCCAGATTGACGGGCAGACGAAGGCGGTGAACGTGCTGAACTACATTTCCAATTCGCCGCCGGCCACGCCCAGCGGTCCCGCCCGCATCAGCACGCAGCCGCTCAGCGTGACCGCCACCGCCGGGGGCAGCGCCAGCTTCGCGGTCATCGCCACCGGGGCCGGCCCGGTCGCGTTCCAGTGGCGGCGGGACGGCACGAACATCACGGATGCAACCAACTCTTCCCTGTCGCTGCCCTTCGTTTCCCGTGCGAGCGCCGGGGTGCTCTCCGTGCTGGTCACCAACGCCACTGGTGGCGAGATCAGCGCCAACGCCCTCCTCCGCGTGCTGGGCCCGACGCGGTTTGACCCGCTGGAGCCGCAGCCCGGCGGCGCGGCGCGGCTCCGCTTTGCCGATCTCGGCGGCTTCCCATTGACCACGCAGAATTTCGCGGGCTTCCAGGTGCAGGTGAACACCAATCTCGCCACCACCAACTGGGTGTCGCTCACCAATGCCTTCCAGGTCATCAACGGCAAGATCGAAGTGGACGATCCCGGCGCGCTCCAGCAGCCGCGCCGCTTCTACCGCGTGATTGAACGATAAGGAACCCTGCCGGAGTTCCCGCTCCGGCGACGTTTCTGGTTTTGACGGACCTCTTCTGCGCCGCTCTGCCTTTCTCCGCAGGCTTCTGTCGGCAACCCGTTCACTAGGGCCGTTCAACCCCTGCCATCTACCTGCTTGAGGCTGGCAGTGGGCGTGCTGACTGTGACGTGTCAGAGCATGCACCTGCGTCCCGCCATTCCGTCCGCCGCCACCAACGGTGCCCGCGCGTTCAGCCTGATCGAAGCCATGGTCTCGGCCTGTGTCGTGGGCGTGCTCTTCACCTCCCTCTACGCAGGCATCACCGCCGGCTTCGGGGCGCTCAACTCCGCCCGGGAGAACCTGCGGGCCACGCAGGTGATGATCGACAAGATGGAGACGCTCCGGCTCTACAGCTGGACCCAGCTCTCCACCTTTGGCTCCTCCACTTCCTACATTCCCACGACCTTTGTTGAGTCTTTCTATCCCACCTCGACCAACTACAGCGTGAGCACCGTCACCACCACGAATGCCACCGGCAGCGGGTTTGTTTATTACGGATCTGTGGCGGTCGCCAGCGCGGGCTTCAGCCAGAACTACTCGAACAGCATGAAGCTGGTGACCATCACGCTGCGCTGGACCAACGGCGTGCCCCGCTCGCAAAGCATGTCCACCTACGTCGGCCAGTATGGAATTCAAAACTACATCTACTAGGCGCCGGCAGCTCGCCATGACGCTCGTCGAGGTGATGATTGCCACGGGCATCGGGACCATGATCCTGGCCGCCGCCGGCTCGCTGATGGTTTACAACGTCCGCAGCCTGGCGGCGTTGACCAATTACGCCGACCTCGACCGCTACAGCCGCACGGCGGTGGACAAGCTCTCGCAGGACATCCGGCAGTCCACGGATTTGATTTCCTTCTCCACGACGGAACTTGAGTTCAACTCCTCGCGCGGCCGGAGCAACATCACCTACACTTACTATCCGGACAGCCGGACCCTCGTGCGGCGGCAGGGTTCCAATCGCGAAACCCTGCTGAAGGAATGCGACTCGCTCGTTTTCACGGTTTACGGCCGGAACAACGTCTCCAACACCTGGGACCAGTTCGTCGTGACGACCGCTTCCGGGGCCAAGCTGATCAAGCTCAACTGGACCTGCTCCCGCACCATCCTCGGCCAGGCGGTCAACACGGAAAGCGTGCAGACGGCCAAGATTGTCATGCGGAAACAAGACTGACTGGCCTATGAAACTCCTCCTCCGTCCCGCCCGTCCCGCTGGCAGCGTGCTCGTGGTCACGCTGGTGATCGCCATGATCATCGGCATCACGCTCGCCGCCTTCATGGACCTCAGCAGCGCCGCCCATCGCTCAGTGATCCGCTCCGGCGTATGGAACGCCTGCATTCCGGTCGCCGAGGCTGGCGTGGAAGAGGCGCTCACGCACGTTTACCTGAACAGCACCAACCTCGCGGCTCAAGGCTGGAGCATGAGTTCCTCGGGCCTGACCATGAGCAACGGCGTCGCCCTCACCGGCACGGTTTACTACAAGTCCCGCAGCCTCAACGGTGGCAACTACATTGCTGCCATCCAGGGTGGGACCACCCCCACCATCACCGTGCAAGGCAACCTGCCCAAACCGCTTTCGACCACGGAAATGATCTCCCGCACCGTGCAGTTGAAGACGGTCGGCGGTGCGCTCTTTGCCCGCGGCATGGTGGCTCGAGGCACCATCAACTGGAATGGCAGCATTCTCTCCGACAGCTTCGACTCGCAAGATCCTCGCTTCAGCAATGGCGGCCGTTACGACCCGGCGCTGCGCAACGACAACGGCTCCATCGGGTCGGTCGAAGGCAGCATTGATGTCGGGGCCAACGGCATCATCTACGGCACCGCCGGCACCGGCCCCACCGGCCTCATCACCACCGGTTCGCACGGCGCGGTGGGGGACGCGGCCTTCGTCTCCGGAGGGGGCACGGGCATCCAGGCCGGGCATTCTCAAAACGACCTCAATGTATCCTTTCCCGATGCTACGGTTCCCTTCACGACGGGCTACAGCATTCCGGGAGGCGGTTACGTCACGAACTACACGACGGTTACCAGCGGTGCCAGCGTCACCTCCCTGATCTATCCTTCCCCCGCGCCAAGCCAGGTCACCACCAATTCGGTGACCAGCACGGCCTATCCCTCTGGCACGCCCTACTCCGTGACCACCAACGTCCTGGCCACACGGCGTGGCCGGACGACCACGTTTTCCACCAACTACACCTTCACCCAGTTCAGCTATTCCACCAACCTGGTGACGACGAACACCACCGTCACTTATTACGACCACATCCTCGACACGGGTGACTACTTTTTGAGCGGCATCAACAACGAGAATGTCCTCGTCCGCGGTAACGCCCGCCTCTATGTGCAGGGCAGTGTTTCCGAGTCGGGCGGCGCGGCCATCAGTGTGGCCAGTTCGGGCACGCTCCAGATGTGGGTGTCCGGCAGCATCAGCCTGTCGGGCCGGGCCGCGGTCAACAACACGGGCGACGCGCTGCGCATGTCGGTCTATGGCCTGCCTACTTGCACCAGCGCGACCTTCAGCGGCAACGCTGAGTTCACCGGCACCCTTTACGCCCCGTCGGCCACCATGACCTACAATGGCGGCGGCTCGGATACGGCAGACTTCATGGGCGGGGCAATCGTCGGCTCGGCGCAATTGAACGGTCACTTTTCCTTTCACTATGACGAGAACCTCGGCCGCAATGGTCCCAGCAGTTCCTTCGTGATCGATTCCTGGGTGGAACTTTGACTCAGCCGGCGGGGATGGTTCGTGGGAGGTTCGCTCGTGCCCGGGTGCCTTCGGCGGAGCCGAAATCTCAAGTTGAAGATTTCACAGTTGAGGACCGCCGCATCCCGCTCGTCCCGTCCTTGGCTACTCGCCGGCCGCGCTCCAAACCCTGTGTGTCAGGCGAAGTTCATTTCGGGACCGCTTCGCTCCACGTATGGCTTGGGCCATCCGTCACCGTGCGCAGAGCCATAATACACCGTCGTCGGCCCTGCTGCGCGGCCCGACACTAGCTATGATTCGCATGTCGGTGCCGGTCATGGCCACCGCAATCATTCATAACCAACGCGGCGATCTTCCGCTGCATTTCACTAATCCTCGTTCCTCATGAAAACCTCCCGCTCCCGCTCCGCTGGCTTCACCCTTGTCGAAATCATGATCGTCGTCGCGATCATTGGCCTCCTGGCCGCCATCGCGATTCCGAACTTCGTGAAGGCGCGCGCCACCGCCCAGAAGAACGCCTGCATCGCCAACCTCAAGCAGATTGATGGCGCAGTCCAGCAATGGGCCTTGGAAAACAAGAAGGCCGCGACGGACACCTACGCCCTCACCGACACCACGTTTCTCGCCTACCTCAAAGGTTCACTCCTGCCCGCCTGCCCCGGCGGAGGCGCCTACAGTGCGGCCACCACCGTTTCCGGCTCGCCCACCTGCAGCCTCTCTGCAGACGGGCACACGCTCTAGGCCCGTTCCGCTGGTTCGCGACTTAGCGACTTTACCCGGCGGACGTCGAGAAAAGGGTGCTGCCTGCACGGCAGAGAACCGACGTCAACGACGCAATTGTTCGGGGGGAACCTTCAGAAAGGAAGATCCGGGCGGCAGACGCCAAGGAGGTGGGGCTGGGGAAGCCCGCTGAAGAAACGTGCTGCCACCCGGATCGAAAAACCAACTGGGAGAGTAATATCGCACTTCTGGTCAGAGTCAAGTGGCCGGGCTCCCGGCCGAGTTTCAGGCGGCAAGGGCAGGCCGCTGCCATGCCCCGCTCACCTGGCTGACCAGTTCCACCATGGCATGAAAGTCGAATGGTTTTGCCCGGTAGAACAGGTTGGCCTGGGGCTCATCCTTGGGCCGCTTCTCCGGCGACCATTGGGCGCTCATCACCACGCAGGGGAAGCCCGGCTGGCGTAGCTGGATGTGCGTGACCAGATCCAGTCCCGTCTGCCCCTCAGGAAAAGAATAGTCCGTCAGCACGGCATTGATGTGCTGATGATTCGCCGTGAAGAGCTTGATCCCGTCGGCGACCGACTTGGCTTCCAGGATATGCCACCCGTGCCGTTGGAAGAACATCCGCAAGGCGAGGAGCAGGTGCGTGTCATCATCCACCAGCAACAGGGTGCGGTTGTTTTCGACGGCCCGGGTGGAGAACGGCGAGGCGTTGGCGCGTTTGATGATCATGCTTGCAGGCAAGTCCTTGCCCGGCGACTGCGGCTGGTCTTGCCAACTCGTTCTTGTAACCCAGCCGTCCTCCGGCGCGAAATGGTTTTACCATTCGTTTACAATCTTGCGGACCGTCTGGGAGACAAGCGGAGCAGGCGCAGCGCACGATTGGCAGCGGCTCCGTTTCCCCATCGCGTCCGCCGATGGGTGCTGCGGCTCGCTCGGGCACTGCGCCCGGCCTGTCTTCGCATCCCTGCGATACGCCCGGTCACGCTCTCAGCCCTGCGGATTCGCGGGAGGGTGGCTTTGCCTCGCCCGCGCTTCGGGGATTCCCCTAGCCGTCCCCTCATTTCCCGCGCCAGTCGCTGGCTTTACGGGGGTTTCGGTTGAAAAGCAGCTTTTTGTCGCTCACTGTCTTGAACCAGCGAATGATTTGTTGCTGCTGGACGGCCCTAATTCAGGGACCAGCCTTCCAACGGTGGCATACGGATTGCGTGAGTCACCTGTTGTGAGCGGGAGTGCCCGCCGCGCGAAGTGGCCGATGAAACTGAATCTTAACAAACTAGTCGCCAGTCTGCTGGCTGCCGCCGGGCTGCTGGCGCTGGCGGCGGACGCTTCCGCGCAAGCCAAGGGCAAGGACAACAACGGGAACAGCCTCAACAACAGCAACGCCAAAGGCCAGGACAAGCCCACGATTGACCAGCGCCCGACGGTCATCCCCCGTGACCCGGCGGCTGATCCCGCGACCGCCCCTGATCAGAAGGGCAAGCCAGCCACCCCCGGCCGGCCAGACAAGACCCCGCCTCCAGCCGATGTCCAGACACTCGTCCGGGATTTCCAAACCGCGCGCGAAAAGTTCCTCGCGGATCAGAAGGCCCTGGCCCGCCAATACAGCCAGGCCTCTGAAGAGGAGCGCAAGGCCATCCGCGAGCGGATGAAGGACATGATCGAGCAGTTGCGGGAGCAGCAAAAGGCCCTCCAGCAGGACATGCGCGATCGCGCGAAGGAACTCAAACAGCAGTTGCATCCCGACCTCAACCGCCTGATCGACAGCGGCTCCACCGAGGGAGGGCGTGGCCGATGAACCCACGCCCCACTCCCCGGGCGGTGCCGGACGCAGCGCGTCCCGTCGTCGTCGCGAACAGCACCTGACCCTGTGTCGTGATCCACCCACCCGTCACAGCCACCACCGAACCGGAGCGCCCCTGGCTCCGCTCGCGGCATTTGCCCGCGCTGGTCATCGGCGCGACGCTGGGCATTTTCGCGCTCGGCATCCTCGCCGTCACCCTGCACCTGCGCCTGGAGATCCGGGAGGACATCGCGCGGCGGGAAGGGGAAATCCTGCACTCCGTCGCCATGATGCTCCAGGCGGAAGAGGACCGGACCTTGCTAGACGAACCCAGCGTCCAGTTGAATGTCCTGCTCAAGACTTCCCGTTTGAAGGGCGTCGTGGCCGCGCGGCTTTTTGACGCGCGGGGACAGTTTGTCTCCGCCTTCCCCGCGTATGTCAGCGATGGGGCGCTGGCGGCCGCGGACCTCGCAGGCCTGCAGAAGTTGCAGACCGTGGCGCGTCCGCGCGAACGCGTGTCGCAGGGCGCGTTCTTCACCTCGACCGCGCCGGAAAAGCTGCCCTTGGAACTCTACGAAATCATCGTGCCGCTCCATACTCAGAGTGACCCCAAGCTGCTCGGCATCGCGCAATTCATTCTGGACGGTCGCGGTCTGGCCACTGAACTGCGCGGCATTAACGTGAGCCTGCTCAACCAGGCGGTCAGCGTCTTCCTCATTGGCGGCGTGCTCGTGGTCGCCGCGCTGCGCTGGGCCTTTGGCCGACTCCAGCGCGCCCAGCGCCAGCTCGCCCAGCGTTCCCGCAGCCTACTGGAGGCGAACCGCGAACTGGCACTGGCCAGCAAGACCTCCGCGGTCGGCGCGCTCTCCGCGCACCTGCTGCACGAGCTGAAGAGCCAGCTCTTCGGCATCCAGGCCCTGCTCGCGGGCCGCCGCACCAGCGAGGCGGACAAGGCCGAGCCGGCGTGGCGCACCGCCAAGGACTCCGCGCAGCGCATGCAGGCGCTCATCAGCCAGCTCCTCGGCGTGATGCGCAACGAGCAGGGCGCCTCGAACCACTACGAGGTCTCCCTCAACGAGCTCGCCGAAATCGTCACCACGCAAGTCATGCCCCTGGCCCGGGCCTGCGAGGTGAACTTCACCGCCGAGGTCAAGTCCCCCGGCACCGTCTCCAGCCGTGCCGCGAACCTCGTCGGCATCATCCTCGGCCATCTCGTGCAGAACGCGATCCAGGCCACCCCGCGACGGCGGTCAGTCCGGCTCACGTTGCTGGGGGAACCACATGGCGTCCGCTGCGAGGTCCGCGACGAGGGCCGTGGCTTCCCGGAAGAGCTGCGCCCGCTCCTTTTCAAGCCGTGCCTGTCCACGAAAGAGGGTGGCAGCGGCCTCGGTCTTGCCCTCTGCAATCAGCTCGCGGGACATCTCGATGCCGAGCTGGAACTGGAGCAAACCAGCTCCCACGGCTGCGTGTTCTCGCTGACCTTGCCGGAAAACCTGGCCAGTGTGGCCGCGGAAACGCCGGCTGTTCCCACCCCGGATACGGAGTCGTTCGCCAAACCCGGTTGAAGCATGCGGTCGCCCTGCCACATTGCCACCCGCCGCACGCGCGTCCCCCTGCTAGGGGCGTTCGGCTGGGGCTTGATGGTGTGGCTCGTGCTGCTCGCTGGCGCGCAGGCCACGGACCGCCCGTTCCGCTGGCGCTGGTCCAATCCCGCCCCGCACGGCGGCAATGTTTTCGACATGACCTACGGGCTCGGCCTCACCGTTCAGGTGTGCGAGCGCGGCCAGATTTACACCAGCGAGGATCTCCAGCTCTGGCAGCCCCGCACCAGCGGCACGACCAATGCCCTGCGCGCCACCACCTTCTTCGGCAGCCGCCTCCTCGTCACCGGCGAAAGCGGCACGGTGGTCTGGGCTGATTCGCTGGAAGACTTTCAACTGGTGAACCTCGGCACGGCAGACTGGCTGGAGGGCGTCGCGGCTTCCGGCAGCCTGGCGGTCGCGGTCGGGGACAACGGCGCCGCCTACACGAGCAGCACGGGCACGAACTGGACCCGCGAGACGACGGGCTTCACCAACTGGCTGCGTGGCGTGGCGGCTGGCAACAACCTCTTTGTGGCCGTTGGCGAACGCGGCCTCATCGCCACGCGCGCAGCCAACGGCAACTGGTCTGTGGAAACCAGCGGCACCGTGCAGCACCTGAACCGCGTCGCCCTCATCGGCTCGCAGTTCTGGGCCGTGGGCGATGCCGGCACCGTGCTCATGGCGAACAGCAGTGGCAAAAACTGGTTGCCGGTCACCGGCATCGGTGCCACCAACGCTCTCTACGCGATCGCCGGCACGAATGATTATCTTGTCCTGGTCGGCGATAGCGAAGTGCGATTGCAGACCGGCGGGGGCGCGTGGTCGGATGAGGTTCGTGGCAACGTCAGCGCGCCCGCCCCGAGCTGGACTTACTACTGCGCGGCGTGGCAGGGCAGCTTTCATTTCATCGCCGGGCGTTCCGGCATGATGCTGGAGGGCATCCGGACCAATGCCGCCGCACCGACGCTCTGGACGCAACGTCAGGTGCCGCTGCGCAACTGGCTGTGGGACGTGCTGCGTCTGCCGGACTTTTTTGTTGCGGCTGGTGATCGCGGCACCGTCATGACCAGTGCCGATGGCGTGAACTGGGAGCTTGAACTGGTGCCTGCCGCCACCACGAATTCCGTCCTGCTCGGCCTCGGGGGCACGACGAATGGACTCGTGGCGGTCGGGAGCGGCGGGCGCATTTTGTTTAGTCCCGCTGTCGCTACGAACATCGTCAGCACCAACCTCATTGGCAGCGTCACCAACTACGCGACCAACCTCTCGAGCACGCTGGCGATTGACTGGCTCCCCACCGTGGCGCCCACGACCAATGATCTGCAAGGCGTGGCCGTGCGGAACGGCCTCTGGGTCGTGGGCGGGGCCAGCGGCACCCTGTTGACGAGTGCCGACGGCACGAACTGGGCCGCGCAAGTCAGCGGCTCTGCGGCGTTCCTCTCCGGGGCGGCGGCCTTCAACAACCTCTTCGTGGTCACCGGGGATCGGGGGACGATCCTCACCAGCAGCAACGGCACGAACTGGTTCCCGCAGACCAGCGGGACTACGAACTGGGTCTATCGTGTTCGCACCGTAAATGGCCGGCTGGTGGCGGTGGGGGAAGGCGGGCTCATCCTCACCAGCACCAACGGCACGAACTGGACGAACCTAGCCAGTGGCACCACCCGCCTGCTCAACGCCGTGGACTACCTCGGGGACTCCTACTACGCCGTCGGGGTGCAGGGCACCGTCTTGCAGAGCGGCAACCTCACCACGTGGACCAACCTCGGCACGCTCACACAAAAATCACTCTATGGCGTCGCCGGCACGAGCAACCAGATCGTCACCGTCGGCATCGAAGGCGTCGCCCTGCGCAGCCTGCTGCTGCCATCCCTCGAACCGGTGACTTTCACCCGCATCGCTCGTAGTTCCGCGCAGAACGTCCTGCTCTTCTCCGGTCGCGTGGACCAGCGGGTGACGTTGCAGCGCAGCCCCGACCTGACGAACTGGGTGGACGGCGTGACCTTTGAACTCATTGACCGTTCCGGCACGCTGCTCCTGCTCGAAATGGCGGACACCAACAACCTGCCGCGCGAGTTTTTCCGAGGACGGATGGCCCCGTGAGCCACTAAGGCCATTTGGCCCGATTGCTTGACCAGCGGATTTCTGTTACTTCTTGCGCTGACGCCACATGGGCAACTCCTCCAAACCTATCCGTCTAGTCCTAGTGGACGACCATGAGGTCGTCCGTGCCGGGCTGGGCACGCTGCTCTCGCAGCACTCCGAATTTGAAATCGCGGGCGAAGCCGGCACGGTGGCTGGAGCGCTCGAAACGGCGGAGCGCCTGAAACCCGACCTGATCCTGCTCGACGTGCGCCTGCCGGATGGCAGCGGGTTTGAGGCCTGCCGCAAGCTTCACGCGCTCACCCCGCCGGTGAAGGTCATCATCCTCACCGCGTTCGCCGATGATGAGACGGTCATGCAGTCCATTGGATCCGGGGCCGAGGGGTATTTGCTCAAGGAAATAGACGAGCCCGGACTCGTGCGCGCCATCAAGGAGGTCGCCGAGGGCCGGTCCATCCTGGATCCCGCCGTGACCCGCCGGGTGCTCAACCGGATGAACGAGCGCACCGGCTCGCACCCAGGGGCCAAGCTTGACCGGCTCTCCGCCCAGGAGCGCCGCGTGCTGGAACTGGTCGCCCAAGGCAAGACGAACAAGGAGATCGGCCTGGCCCTGGGCCTGAGCGACAAGACGGTGAAGAACTATCTCAGCAACTTGATGGACAAGTTGCAGTTGAACCGCCGGTCCCAGGCGGCCGCCTTTTTCGCCCAGCATTCCGGCTCGTGAATCGCCCGCGTGGCGGCGACGCTCACCGCATGCGACCAACGCAGCCCGGCCCATCCCAGTTTGGAACGCTGGCCCTGGTCTGGCTGTCCCTGTCCCTCCGTCTCCTGGGCGCACCGGCCGATCCCGGCTTGCCCGCGCTGGATGTGCCCGGGCTGCCGGCGCTCCCCGACCTGCCCAAGCTCTCGCTGTGGGACACCGTCTTCACCCTGCAAAGCAGCGCGGGCTACAAGGACAACGTCGCCCTGAGCGCCACCCGGCCCAGCGGCAGCCCGCTCGTGCGCCAGCAAGCTGAGGCCATCGTCACCCGCCTCCCCCTGGACGGGCTTGAGTTTTACGCGTTTCTCTCGGGTGAGGACACCCGGTTCCTCGCCAGCCAGGTGGTGGACAAGGAGCAGAACCTGCTGGCCTTTGCCCAGGTGAAAAAGGCATGGAATGAGCACTGGAGCACCAGTCTGGCCGGACAATACATCTATCAAAACCAGGTGGTGGACCTCTCCTCGAGCTTTGCCACGCCCACGGTGCTGGCGGTGGAGAGCCACACCTGCGCCGTGCGCTTCGCCGTGCGCCGCGCGTTCGCGGAGCACTGGTGGTGCGAACTGGAACCAGGCCTGACCCGGCAGGATTTCAACAGTCCGCTCGATGACTATTGGGAAGGCGGTCCGAAGGTCTCCCTTGGCCGTGGCTACGGTTTCCGTTCTGAAGCGATGTTGAGCTATGAGTTTAACTTCCGGCCTTACGACCATCGCGCCCAGTTCGATCGCACCGCCGCTGCCATCCCCGGCTCCGCCCTTGCCTTCACCCAGCACCGTGGCCAGCTGATCTGGAAACATCATTGGGACGAGCAGCGCCACTGGCGCACCACCGCCAAGCTCAGCTACGAAACAAGCCACGACAACGGGCCCGGCTATTTCGACTTTCACCGGTGGCAGGCGAGCCAGCAGGTGCGCTGGGCGGTCGCACCGTGGGAAGTGCGCGTGACCGGCCGGTTCGGGCAATACCGCTTCCCCCGCCAGCTCGTAGCCCCGGGAGATCCTCGCCCGGTTGAACGCAGCGACCTCAGCCTGAACCTCCACCTCGAACGTGCATTGGGAAAGCATTGGAAGTGGTTCCTGGAATTCGACAGCGACCGTTCCCTGCCCAACCAGCCCGGCACCGGCTATGCGGCCAATCTCGTTCACTCCGGAGTGAGCGCCGAGTTTTAGCCCGTCAGGTCATGCGCGCTTTTTCATCACCTATCTCAAGCCTGAGCCTTCCCGGCCTAAGGGATGTCCTGAGGGATGAATCAGGGACACGCGGCCCTATTAAGCTGGGTCCAAAGTTGACTTGGCACCCTTTCGGCTCTATCAAGATTGGCGCATGAAAGCCGATGCCAGCCTGTGAAACTGCTTTGCCCTAACCCTAATTCCCGTCTGGCCGGGGCTCGTCCTGAGGCCGCGTTCACCTTGGCGGAGGTCTGCGTGGCGGCGGCCATCGCCGCGATGACTGTAGCTGGAATCCTTTACGGCTATACCCAGTCCTCGAAACGGGCGGAGTGGTCTTCCTACTCGCTGGCGGCGCAGGCCATGGCCGTGCAGCGGCTGGAGCAGACCCGGTCCTGCCGCTGGGACACGGAAACGGGTGTGGACCAGCTCGTCAGCACAAACTTTCCCACCCAGGTCATGCTCATGGACATCCCGGTGATTGGGACCAACGGCTTTTACGGGACCAACGTCACGACCATCACCACCATCTCGGCCACCGCGCCGATGCTCCGCATGATCCGGGTGGACTGCACCTGGAAGTTTCCGACGACCGGTCGCGTGTTTACCAACACCGTGGCCACTTACCGCTCCCCGGACGCCTGAATGAAACTCACGCCTGCCAGTCACATCGCCGGCTTTCGGCGCGGAGTCCTCGCCACGACGCTCGTGGAGCTGATGATCACCACAGCGCTGATGACCATGGTGCTGGGCGGGGTGGTTTACAGCCACATCATGGGCGGGCGGCTGATGCAGTTCGCGGCGGCCAAGCTGGGGGCCTCTGATTCTGCCCGCAAGGCCTTCGGCAAGCTGCAGGAGGAAATCCGCGCGGCCACGACCATCCAGATTGGCAACGGCACCGCCACGGCCTTCACGGCCATTTCCAATGGCACCTCCATGCAAGGCCGCGCCATCCAGATCTACCCGACCACCAACACCTCTTGGTGGATTCGCTACTTCTACTCAACGAACGAGAGCGAACTGCGCCGGTGCACTTCCAGCAACTCCACTGCGCGGACGGTCGCCTCCTACGTCACCAACGCGATCATCTTCTCCAAGGAGGACTACTTGGGGAACACCCTCAGCGCAGACACGGGTAATTCCGCCGTCAACGTGCGCCTCCAGTTCTTCCAGCTCACCTACCCGATGACCAAGGTGGGCACGAACAACTACTACGAATACTTTCAGCTCCAGTCGCGCATCACCCGGCGCATCCTCCAGTAACGCAATCACGCATCATGAACACGCAACCCATCTCCCAACGGCAGCAGCGCGAAGGCTACGCGCTGCTGGTGGTGATGGTCTTTGCCGCCATCGGCCTTACCGTGCTCAGCGCCACGATGAACTGGGCCTCGCAGACGTCCATGATGAACGAGCGGAGCAACCAGTTGTCCACCACGCTCTTCGCGGCGGAGGCCTCCACCGAACGCATCGTCTCCCGCCTCATGTTTGACTACAAGGCGAGCGGCGAAGGCACCGTTTACAACAACCTGGGCTCCTACCGCACGAACATCCCCGCCTCCACGGAAAACGCCTACTGGTCCGCTTTCCAGTTCTCCAACGCCTCCGGCACGACGAACCAGAACTACGTGGACCGCACCCAGACGAGTGTTTACACCAACCTCACCGGCCCCTACGCCGGGCTGATGGGCTTTGCCTCCACCTACCGGGTGGTCTCCAACGCCAAGCAGACCACCGGCCGGTTCACCATCACCAATGCCGTCCAGCAGGATGTCCAGCTCGCCTCCATTCCGGTGTTTCAGTTCGCCATTTTCTACAACAGTCTTCTGGAGTTCACCATGGCCGCTCCGCTCACGGTGCGTGGCCGCGTCCACGCGAACAGCAACATTTTCCTCGGTTCCTCGGCGGATCTGGACCTCCAGCAGAACGTCACCGCCACGGGCACCATTGGGAAGCAGGACTGGTTCGGTTACTCCTTGTCCTCCTTCACCGGAAGCATCGACTACGGCGGCACCGTCTCCTCCAACGTCAGCGCCCTCACCCTGCCCATCGGCACCAACAACTCCGCCGCCGCCGTTCGCGAGGTCATCAACATCCCGCCCAGCGGCGAGTCCATGAGCTCGTCCATGGGCCAGCAGCGCTTTTACAACAAGGCGGAACTGCTAGTTCTGGTGAGCAACTCCACCGTGGTGGTGAAGGTAAAGACCGCTTTTGACGCCACGCCCACCACGATCAACTGGACGAATGCCAACTACTTCATCAACACCAACGCTTCGTTTACGGATCAGCGCGAGGGCAAGACGATGAAGACCACCGAGATCGACATCACCAAATACCGCACCTGGGCCGCCACGAACGCCAATGTCACCGCCAAGCTGGGCGCGGGCAATGCGCCCAACCTGATCTATGTGGCGGACGACCGCTCCGTCACCAGCAGTCAGAAGACAGCGGTGCGCCTGATCAACGGCCAGACACTGCCTAGTCGCGGCCTGACGCTGGCCACCGTGAACCCGCTCTACGTGAAGGGACATTTCAACTGCACCAATGCCGCCCACCTCGGCACCACCAACACCTCCTCCTCCGTCCCAGCCTCGCTGGTGGCAGATTCGCTCTCCGTCCTGTCCGGAACGTTCAGCGACGCCGCCAGCGCCTCCGGCTACAGCACGCGGGTGCCCTCGGATACCACCGTCAACGCTGCTCTGCTGGCCGGCATGGTTTACTCCTCCGCCGACGGAACCACCATCCGCAGCGGAGGCGTGGTGAACTTTCCTCGCTTGTTGGAGGCCTGGAGCGGCCACACGCTTACGCTTAATGGCTCGCTGGTGAATCTCTACGACAGCGCGCGCGCCACCGCGCCCTTCCAGTGGCCCGGGGCCTACTACTCGGCACCGAATCGGAACTTCAACTTTGACCCCAACTTTCTGGATTCCACCCGCCTCCCGCCAGGCTCGCCGGAGCTCCGTGTCTTGATTCGCGGTGCTTGGGCATCGGCCCCGCCGAACCGGACCAACTATGTCATCAATTTCTAAGTCGCTGCGGCTTTTCGTCGGCCTCCTGTTGTGGTCAGCCGGGGTTCAGGGGTGGTCGCAGACCGCTCCCCCGCCTCCGACTTTTCAGGTCAACACCACGCGCCACGATCTGCCCGGCCTGGGCTATTACTCCCGGTCGGTGGCCACGCTGGGCACCAACCAGTTCGCCTTCGTCGTGCCCAAGGGCTACATAATCCGCACAGATGAGGTGAACCGCGTCGTCCGCGCTGTGGAACGGAACGACAAATGTGCGATCACCGTCCGCCTGTTTGAGACGCCCACCAACGCCGTGGACAAGGCCACCGCCGGCCTCAAGCCGGAAGCCTGCAAGGAACTGCTCGTCCTGCGCTACCCCAACGCCCGTTTCGTGGACACCTTCAGCCTCACGGCCGGGGGCACGGGCGGACCCGCGTTTGATTTCATCTGGCGGAACGAGGGCGGCTTGGAAGTGCAGAGCCGGATCGCCTTCATCCCCACGCCCGCCGGCGTCGTCGAATTCCACCTGCTCACGAGCCCGGCGGTGAAGGAAGAGTCCTTCCAGGCCCTCAACAGCCTCATGCTGACCTTCCGCTTCGGCGAGAAGGGCAAGATGGAACTCCCCGCGCTGCTGGACAAACTCTGAGCCCGGAGTATCGGAGCGCGGGCCCCCCGCCCGCTTTGCGCATCCAGCCACCGCAACGGTGCGAATGGGAGCCCTGCTTTCGGATTACATGGCGGTTCCACCTCCCTCGCCCCCCGCTGACTGCCGCGATTCCAGGCGAGCCGCCGGCCCAGGCCCTACACAAACACAATCTCCGTCGTCGCCGCCGCTTCGTCCCAGCCGCGCGTTGGCTCCGGCGTCACGCTGCTGATGTCCTTGATCGAGAGCATCCGCCCGCGTGTCTTGGGTGACTTGACTTCGATCTTCGCGGGATCGCAGGTCTGCTGGTGGACCTTCTGGTGCAGGGCCGGCTTGTAGCGCACGTAGAGCACTTTCGGCGTGTCTGCCGCGAAGTAGAGGATGCGCGACTTGTCCGGGATGCACAGATAGGCCTTGTTCAGGATCGTGCCGCCGAACGTGAAGCGCTTGAGGTAGCTCGCCTTGCGGTCCGTGTAGGCGCAGGTGAACACCCGCTCGCGGTCTGGCAGGCCGCAGTAATACAGCTCCGGCCCCACGAAGAGCTTGTCCTCCAGGTCCGTCACCTTGTAGGTGCCGTCCTTGAAGACCAGCAGCAGCTTGTCGAACTTCGTGCACTCCAGCTTGAACTCGTCGCCGTTCACCTTGCAGCCCACGTAGCCGCTCTCGCGGTCATAGCTCACCTTGAAGGCCTTGAACGCCACCGCCTTCACATCCACTTCCTCGTGCCGCGCGGACTTGGTGGTCAGGCGCGGATACTGTGGGCCGTATTTCGCGAGCAACGCTTCGAGATGCGCGATGGCAAACTTCGTGACGTTCTTCAGGTGCTTCAGCGTCTCGGCCAGCTCGGCGCGCGTCTTCTCCATCTCCTCGCGGTGCTGATTGATGTCGAAGAGCGAGATGCGCCGGATGCGGACCTGCAGCAGGCGCTCCACATCGGTGTCCACGAGATCGCGCAGGAGCTGCTTGCGGAACGGCTTGAAGCCCTCATGCACGGCGGCCATCACCGCCTCGTTCGTCTTGCACTTCTCGATCTCCTTGTAGATGCGTTCCTCGATGAAGATGCGCTCCA
>CAZOCL010000003.1:0-1209 GCA_964578245.1 uncultured Klebsiella sp.
TCGCGGCTGGTTATTCTGCCAAGGACGGGGGTTCGACTCCCCCCGCCTCCACCAATCTTTATTGGTGTTTTTAGGAAGTGTTCACTTGACGGGACAGCTACGGGACAGTTCGCGCACGAAAGCGACCGCTCCCGCCTCATCGCTCCGCCAAAGACCGTCGAGGCAATCAAGCAACGCCGCATAGCCATTCCCATCTACGAGACCGCCTGGGGCGCATCTCAGTTTCTAGCCGGGTCACTTGGGGCGGCGTGTGGGAAGAGGAGGTGCCAGCGGTTGTTGCGCCAGAACATCTCCAGACAGAGGAGCGCTTCATCGCCGCGCTGGCTCCAGAACTGGCCGGGCCGTTTGAACCAGCACTGGGCTTGCCGGCACGTCGCCTCCACCGCGCCGCTGCCAATCGGTTCACCGGCCCGGCGAGCCGCCCGGTAGTCCATCCGCCCTGCATGCTCGCGGAAGTAATCCACCCCCCTGGCCACCGCCACGGCGGCCGGGCCGGCGGGCATGGCACCCAGCCAAAAGCCATTGCCGTTAGCGGCAGAACCACTTCATCGTTCGATGACTCGGTAGAATCTTTGCGGCCCGCCGCTGGCTTGCGAGCCCTCGAATTGAACGAATCCGTTGGTGATTGCCAAAGAGCCGGCGTTGATCGTCCAAGTTATCGGTGCCCGAAGGTTGGTGGTCGAATGCACTTCCAAACGTGCCAGATCGGTCGGCAGCCCCCCATCCTCGTCACGGAACAACAGCCTGGCACTGCCGCTGTCATCGACTAGTCGTTGCACGGTCTGGACTCGCTGCGGAACGATCACATGCAGCAAGGCATTGGTGGCCACGTTGCCCCCAGGTCCGGCGACCATGATAGAATAGACCCCATTATTGGTGCGGCCTGCATTGGGAATCAGCAGGGTAGGGCCGGTTTCACCCGGAATTGGGGTGCCAGCTAGGCTCCACTGGTAGCTCGTTGCGTTTGCCGCGCTCACGGTGAAGGAAACCGGGACCGCGCTTGCAGCGTTCGTGCGAGCAATGGTCAGATGATTCGTAGGCCATAGGCTCAGTATTTGCGGCAGCGGAAGTGCAGCGACTACGACCGAGAAACTTTGGGTGGCGTTCATCGGTGGCAGGCCTGAATCAGTGACTTGGACCACGACGAGATTGGTTGTGCTGGCCTGTCCGGCAGTGGGCACCCACGTCAGCACGCCGCTCGCTCCGTTG
>CAZOCL010000003.1:1309-75298 GCA_964578245.1 uncultured Klebsiella sp.
ACCACGAGTCCGGCTGGCCCGCTCACCAACTCGTAGGTCAAGGCCTGCGCCGGCAGGTCCGCATCCGTCGCACTCAGGTTCAGCGTCAACGTGGTCTGCTCCGCTACCGTCTGGTTCCCCACGGCAGCCAGCACCGGGGCGGTGTTCACCTCCGTCACGATCACCTGGAAGCTCTGCGTCGCGCTCAAGCTCGGCACGCCGTTGTCCACCACCCGCACGGTAACTGGGTTCGTGCTCGGTCCCTGCGATTCAGTCGGCGTCCACGTCAGCACGCCGCTCGCTCCGTTGACCACGAGTCCGGCTGGCCCGCTCACCAACTCGTAGGTCAAGGCCTGCGCCGGCAAATCCGCATCCGTCGCACTCAGGTTCAGCGTCAGCGTGGTCTGCTCTCCCACCGTCTGGTTCCCGATCGCCGCCAGCACCGGGGCGTCATTCACAGGTGTCACTGTGATGGTGAAGGTATTGGTGCCCTTGTCGGCGCCGCCGCCGACCATGCCACCAGTGTCCTGGACGATGACCGCCACCGTGGCCGTGCCGTTGGCGTTGGTCGCCAGAGCGAACGTCAGCGTGCCGTTGTTGTCCAGCCCCGGCTGAACACTAAACAGCGCGCTGTTGTTGTTGGCCACCGACAACCCGAGGATCGTTTGACTGTCTTCATTCGGCGGGCCGACGCTAAAGGTCGCGTGGCCGTTGCGGGTGACCATCCCGCTATCTTCCAATACCACCACGTTGTTCGTCGCGAAGGTCACGCTGGGCGACTGGTTCACAGGCATCACGGTGATCATGAAGGTTTGTGGGGCGCTTGCGTTTGTCCCACCATTGGCCGTGCCTCCGTTGTCATGGGCGATCACGGTGACGGTGGCCACGCCGAAGGCATTGACCGCCGGGGTGAAGCTGAGCGTGCCGTGGGCGTCGATCGCCGGCTGGACGCCGAAGATGGCGTTGTTGTCGTTTGTGACGAGGAAACTCACGACCTGAGCCGACTCGTTAATCGAACCGGGGGAGATGCTTGATGCAAAATTGTTCGTCGAGAAATTTCCGCTGTTTTCCAGAACGATGACGGGACACTCCACCAGCGGTCCGACTGAGCTGTAGATCTGACCGCTGGCATCGGTGGCATCCGCGGCGACTAGTCTTGAACCGTCCGCTGACGAGGCAATGGCAGCCCAACTGCGATTGCTTTCCCGGGCCATCCAGGTCTCCCCGGAATCCGTCGAAGTGTAAATGTGGCCGCCATTGTCCAACGCCGCCAGCTTCGTTCCGTCCGCCGAGGAGGCAATGGAAATCCAGAGCCGGGCGCTTTCCCGCGCGACCCAATTGGTTCCGGAGTCGGACGAGGTGTAGAGCTGGCCGCCATAAACCCCCGCTACCAGCTTCGTCCCGTCCGCTGAAGAAGCAATGGCCCGCCAGGCTTGCTGGCCTCGCGGTGTCCAAGTCACCCCCGAATCCGTCGAGGTGTAGATGTTATTGTAGATCGCCGCCGCCGCCAGCTTCATCCCGTCCGCGGAGGAGGCGATGGAAATCCAATTGTTAATGCCTTCCCGCGCCGTCCAATTTGTCCCCGAGTCTGTCGAAATATAGATCTGACCAAAGGAACCCACCGCCGCCAGTTTCGTCCCGTCCTCCGAGGAGGCGATGGCCATCCCGTATATGAGCGGGGACCCAGGCTGCGCCGTCCAATTGGTCCCGGCGTCCGTCGAGGTGTAGACGCGATCGTGGTTGCCCACGACCGCCGCCAACTTCATTCCGTTCGCCGACGAGGCGATATAATACCAGGCCCGGCTGCTCTCTCTGGCCGTCCAATTCGTCCCCGAGTCTGTCGAAGTGTAGATCTGCCCACCAACAACCGTTGCCGCCAGCCTCGTCCCATCCGCAGAGGAGGCGATGGAAGACCAGTTTGTGGCAGGTGACCTGAGCTGCGCCGTCCAGATGTCTCCCGCAGGACCGGCCACCGGGGGAAGCTTGAAGCTCGGCGCATCGTTCACCGGCGTCACCGTGATGTTGAAGGTGTTCGTGCTCCGGTCCATGCCGCCGTCGGCCGTGCCCCCGCTGTCCTGCACTTCGACCGACACGGTGGCAGAACCGAAGGCGTTGGTCGCGGGTGTGAAGGTCAGCGTGCCACCAACGTCAATCGTCGGCTGGACACTGAACAGCGCAGTGTTGTTGTTGACCACCTTGAATCCGAGGATCGTCTCGCTGCCCTCGTTCGCCGGGCCGACACTGAAAATAGCGTGGCCGCTGCGGGTCGCCGCTCCACTGTCCTCCAACACCACTATATTGTTCGACATGAAAGTCACTCCGGGCGCATTGTTCACCGGCGTTACAGTGATCAGGAAGGTTTGCGGAACGCTGCGATTCGTCCCGCCATTGGCCGTCCCGCCGTTGTCCTGGGCGACGATGGTGACAGTGGCCGTGCCGTAGGCGTTGAACGCCGTGGTGAAGCTTAACGTGCCACTGGCATCCACCATCGGCGGCGTGCTGAACAGCGCGGGATTGTCGTTCGTGATAAGCAGGCTCACCAACTGGCCTGACTCGTTGGCGGGGCCGGCCGTGATCGCAGCCACAACGCCGGGTTCCGCGAAGGAGCCGCTGTTCTCCAGCACGGTGCTAAAGTAAGGCACCAGCCGGTCATCCGATGTGGAGATCCGACCGTTTGAGCCAGTGTCCGTCACCACCAGTCTCGATCCGTCCGCCGAGGAGGCGATGGCGTTCCAAAATCTAGAGCTTTCCCGCGCTGTCCACATGACCCCGGAATCCTTCGAAGTGTAGATCCGACCGCCATACTCCACCGCTGCCAGCCTCGTCCCATCCAACGAGGCGCTGACGCCGCACCAATTGCGGTTGCTTTCTCGGGCCGTCCAATTGGTTCCGCTGTCCGTCGAGGTATAGATCCGGTCGCCCAATGTGACCGCCACCAGCTTCGACCCGTCTGCGGAGGAAGCGAGGCAAGCCCAACTCCGGTTGGTCTCCCGCGCGGTCCAGCTGGCCCCGGAATCTGCCGAGGTGTAAATCTGGCCGCCATGCTCCACCGCCACCAGTTTCGTCCCGTCCGCCGAGGAGGCGAGGGCAATCCACTGACGTGGACTCGCGCGCGCGGTCCAGTTCGTGCCGGAATCGGTCGAGATGAAGATTTGATCGTCCCATGCCGCTGCCACCAGCCTCATCCCGTCCGCGGAAGAGGCTACAGCCCGCCATAGGCGGAGGCTCTCCCGCGCGATCCAGTTTGTCCCTGCGTCGGTCGAAGTGAAGATCTGGCCGCTGGAGTAGCTCACCGCCGCCAGCTTCATCCCGTCCGCTGAGGAGGCGACGCCAGTCCACTGGCGCGGTGTTTCCCGAGCCGTCCAATTCGTGCCAGAGTCCGTCGAGGTGTAAATCTGGCCGTTCTGAACCACCGCTGCCAGCTTCGTGCCGTCGGCCGAGGCGGCGATGCCCCACCAGTTGGCAGTTGGTGCCCCGGCCTGAGGAGTCAAAACAGCTCCGGCTGGCTCCACAACTGGCGGAATCGTGAAGCCGGGCGCATCGTTCACCGCCGTCACCGTGATGGTGAAGGTGTTAGTGCTCCGATTCACGCCGCCACCGGCCGTGCCGCCGTCATCCTGAGCGATGACCGTCACCGTCGCCACGCCGTTGGCGTTGGTCGCGGGCGTGAAGGTGAGCGTGCCGCCGCTCAGCGCCGGCTGCACCGCGAAGAGCGCGGCATTGTCACTGCTCACGCTGACGTTGGTGATGCTCTGGACCGACTCGTTCGCCGGCCCGGGCAAAACGGTGGCGAAACCGCTGGTTGAAAAGGCCCCGCTGTCCTCCAGCACCACCACGTTGTTCGTCGTGAACATCAGTGTCGGCGCCTGATTCAGCGTCACAGTCAGCGTCCCGGCCACATGCGTGATCTCGTAGTTGCCCGCTGTCGCACCGATCACTGTGATCGCATAGCTCCCCGGCTGGCTGTTCTGGTCGGCAGTGGTTGCCGCCACCGGCGGCGTCAGCAGCACCGCCGCTGTCTCCCCGTTAACGAAGCCGCTGTAAGTCACCGTCAGCACCGGGTTGCCGGTTCCGTAGAGCCGGCTCTGGTCCTGCGCTGTGATCGTGAGCACCGCCGGGTTCACCACCAGACCCACCCCCGCGCTGGCCGGCACATACACGCTGGTGTCCACCGGCGTGAAGGTCACGTTCAGTGTCCGCATTCCCGCCCCCGGCACCACCCCTGCCGCCGGACTGTAGGCATACGACCCCGCCACGGTCCCGATGCTCGCGTTCAACTGTGCGGGGCCAAGCGTCGTGCCATACGTGATCGTCCCCGGCGTCGTCCATGTCAGCGCCGGCACCAGCCGGTTCACCGTCAACGCTGCCACGCTGCTGGTTACGCTCCCAGCCAGGTTCGAGATCACCACGCTGTAAATGCCCACCGCGTTGGTCGTCACCGCGTTAAGCGTCAGCGCCGCGCTGGTCTGTCCTGTCAACGCATTGGTCGCGTCGAAAAACCACTGATAGGCCAGCGGCGCTGTTCCGCTGGCGGTCACACTGAACGTCGCGTTGCTGGTCGCATTCACCGTCAGATTCGTCGGCTGCGCACTGATCATGACGGGAGCCGCCGTCGCCGTGAGGGTGAACGTCTGCGCCGCGCTGATGTTTACGCCGCCGTTGGCTGTGCCGCCGTTGTCGCGGGCTGTGACCGTGACAGTCGCCACACCGACCATGCCCAGGGCGGGTGTGAAATGCACAGCGCCTGGTGTCGTTGCCGCGGAGTCGTCAATGAATGGTTGCGTGGTGAACAATGCGTTGTTGTTGTTCGACACGATGAAATTCACCGTTTGTAATGATTCGTTGGTTGGACCAGCGGAAATGTTGGTGACAAAGTCGGTCACCGTTTGAGGTCCCGAACCATCCACAATCGTGATTCCGGTCGCGGCTGGACCGGCCGGCGTGATCCTCCGTATGCGATGGTTTCCGTAATCTGCGGCATACACGTTGCCGGCGGCGTCAACTGCCACGCTGTAGATGGTGCTGAATTGAGCGAGTGTGCCAGGGCCGTCGTTGGTGCCGGAGATGCCCGCTTGACCGGCAATCGTTGTCACGACTCCGCCAGGAGTGATCTTTCGCACGGTGCCGTTGGAACGATCCGCAACAAAAAGGTTTCCCGCACTGTCCAGGGCCACCCCTTGGGGATTGTTGAACCGCGCCGCCGCATCGGTGCCATTCGCGCTGCCGGTGGCGCCTGCAAAACCTGCCAGGGTAGTCACCACCCCGGCGGGTGTAATCTTGCGAATCGTGCTGTTGCCGTCATCCGCGACATACACGTTCCCATTGGGGTCCACCGTCACGCCATAGGGCATCGAGAACTTCGCAGTCCCGGCGTCGCCGTCTGCGCTGCCAGCAGTGGAACCGGCCAGCGTTGTCACCACACCGTCAGGCGTGATCTTTCGAATCCTATTATTGGCGCGATCCGCCACATAGACATTTCCCCCTCTGTCAACAGCGACGCCACTCGGCTGGTTGAACCGTGCCACTGAACCAGTGCCGTTCACGCTGCCAGTGTTGTTCGCCAGCCCAGCGAGCGTCGTGACCAGACCGCCGGGAGTGATCCTCCGGATGGTTGCGCCGTTGAAATCTGCCACATAGACATTGCCTGCAGAGTCCACGGCCGTGCTGGTGGGCAAGCCAAACTGTGCCGCTGCGCCGATGCCGTCTGCGGTGCCTGGCACGCCCGGCGAACCAGCCAGGGTCGTCACCAACCCGCCCGGGGCGATCTTCCGGATGGTGTAGCTGAATTCGTCGGCGACATAGACATTGCCGGCGCCATCCACTGACACACCCATGGGGTTGAGAAACTTCGCTACGAGGCCTGTGCCGTCGTTGGTGCCGGCGGGAATGTTGCCTGCGTATGTCGAAACCACCCAAGGGCCTTGGGCTGCTCCCAAGGAGAAGCTCGGCGGCTGGTTCACCGCAGTCACGCTGAGGGTGAAGGTGTTGGTGCTCTGTTCTACGCCGCCACTGGCAGTCCCACCGTTGTCCTGCACCACGACGGTAACTGTGGAGGTGCCTGTGGCATTGTAGGTGGGCGTGAAAGTGAGCGTGCCGCTGGTGCTGATCGCCGGGGCGGCGCTGAAGAGCGCACCGTTGTTGTTGGAAAGCGTGTAGCCCAACAACGTTTGAGCGCTCTCGTTGGCCGGCCCCGGAGAAAATGTCGCGAAGCCGGCCAAGGAAATAGCTCCGCTGTTCTCCTGGACGACCAGGATATTCGTCAGCAACGCAACCGTTGGCGGATCGTTGATCGCCACCACGGACACCGTAAAGGTGTTCGTCACCGAAAGCCCGCCGGGGTCCGTCGCACTGACGCTGATTCTGCTGGTCCCGTTGCCGTTGACGGCAAACGCCAGCGTGAGGTTCGTCCCGCTGGTGATCGTCGCGCCCACCAGCGAGGTGTTAGTATTCGCCGTCACGGCATAGGTGAGGCTGGCAGCCGGAGTCTCAACATCGCTGAAGATGGTGGTCAGGTTGGTCACCACGCTGGCCGCGTCCTCGTTCACCGCGAAGTCCGCGATCCCTAGCGCCACCACCGGCGCGTCGTTCACCGCGTTGACCGTCACCGTGAACGTATTCGTCACCGCGTTAACGCCGCCGCTGGCGGTCCCGCCATCATCAGTCACGACCACCGTGATCGTCGCAGTGCCGTTGGCATTGGTCACTGGCGTGTAACTCAGACTCCCGGTCGCGCCGGGACTGGTGTAGGTGATGCTCGGATGCGGAACCAGCCCGGGGTTGCTTGAACTCGCAGTTACCGTCAACCCCTGGCTCTCCCCGCCACCGGCACTGATCCCGCCCAGGTTCACCGTCTGCACGCCCGCGTCCTCCAGGATGGCTACCGGGCTGACGATCGCCGCCAGCGTCGGTGCGTCGTTCACCGTGTTGACAGTGATCGTGAAAGTCTGCGCCGGGCTGGTATCCACTCCGCCGTTGGCCGTGCCCCCGTTGTCATGAATCTGCACCATCACCGTGGCCGAACCGTTGGCATTGGTGGCGGGCGTATAAGTCAATGTCCCGTTGGCGGCAATGGCCGGCTGCACGGAAAACAAGGCGTTGTTGTTGTTGCTGACGATAAAGTCCACCACTTGGCTCGCTTCGTTAGCTGGCCCGGTGCTGAGCGCCGTCGCCCAGCCCGCCACCGTCCGCATCCCGGCGTCCTCATTCACCGCCAAGCTCGCCCCTTTCGTGAAACTCGGCGCGTCGTTTACCGCTGTCACCGTCACCGTGAACGTATTCGTCACCGCGTTAACGCCGCCGCTGGCGGTCCCGCCATCATCAGTCACGACCACCGTGATCGTCGCAGTGCCGTTGGCATTGGTCACTGGCGTGTAACTCAGACTCCCGGTCGCGCCGGGACTGGTGTAGGTGATGCTCGGATGCGGAACCAGCCCGGGGTTGCTTGAACTCGCAGTTACCGTCAACCCCTGGCTCTCCCCGCCACCGGCACTGATCCCGCCCAGGTTCACCGTCTGCACGCCCGCGTCCTCCAGGATGGCTACCGGGCTGCCGATCGCCGCCAGCGTCGGCGCAATGTTCACCTGGCCCGTGCCTTGGATTGAGAAGTCATACGTGCCCTCATCGTGGTCGTCCGTGGCGATGGTCAGCATTGCCGTGCGCATCCCCCCGGCGCTCGGGTCGAACGTCACTTGGAATGTTGTGCTTCCGCCAGCCGCCACCGGCGAACTTGGCAGGGCCGTCACCGTGAAGTCCACCGCGTGCGTCCCGCTCACCGCCACCTTGGGCGCGCCCGTCAGGGTTAGCGCGGCCGTGCCGCTGTTGGTAATCGTGAACATACGCACCACCGTGGCGCTAGTCACATTAGCGCCGCCAAAATCCGTGTGATCCACAGTGCTGGGTGAAGTGTCACCGTCGGGGATTTCCACCCCATTGCCACTGACCGCGATCGCCGGCACTGCCAGCCCGCTGAACACCGTCACCGCCTCCACCAGGCCGCTGGAGCCGTTGACGTAGCCGCCCGCGGCGCGGGCACGGGCACGCACCTGCCCGCTGGTGGGCAGACTGATGCCGGTCTGTGCCCAGCCCTCACTGATGCGCGTGCCCGCGCCCAGCAGCGTCCATATGCCGCCTCCGTTGGTGGACAACTCGAACGTCACCTGCACCGTCTCTGGCGAGGCTCCGCCGCGCAGCCATTGCACCCGGTTGAAAGTCGGCACCGTGAGGATTTGCGTGGCCGCGTCATTCTCCAACCGTGCAATACAAGCGTGCGTCGCCCCGCCCACCGTCCCGAATGAGCCTCCGATCACCACTCTTCCATCCGCCTGCATCCCCACGTTGTAAACCGCGCCGTTCACATCGGGATTGAAACCTGGGTCCAGCTGGCCGTCGGCATGGAGCCGGGCAAAGTAGTTGCGCGTCACTCCACCCACGGTGGTGAATATGCCTCCGATTATCAGCTTCCCATCTGCCTGCACCGCCACGCTAAACACGAGGCTGTTCGCATTGGGATCGAAGCCCGAGTCCACCAGGCCGTCGGCATGAAGCCGGGCCAGGCGGTTGCGTGTCACCCCGCCCACGGAGGTGAAGAAGCCTCCGATCACCACCTTTCCATCTCCTTGCATCCCCATGCTGTAAACCGCACTGTTCGCATTGGGATTGAAACCCGTGTCCAGCGTGCCGCCCGCATCGAGCCGCGCGATCCGGTTGCGCGTCACCCCGCCCACCATGGTGAAATTGCCACCAATGACCAGCTTCCCGTCCGCTTGCACCCCCATGCTGAAGACGTCAGCGTTCGCATTGGGATTGAAGCCCGGATCCAAGGTGCCATCCGTATTGAGCCGCGCGATCCGGTTACGCGTGACCCCGCCCACCGCGGTGAACGTGCCCGCAATCACCAGCTTCCCATCCGCCTGCACCCCCACGCTGTAGACGGTGGTGTTGGCATTGGGGTCGAAGTCCTGATCCAAGGTGCCGTCCGCATTTAGCCGTGCGATCCGGTTGCGCGTCACCCCGCCCACCGTGGTGAAATCGCCCGCAATCACCAGCTTCCCATCCGCCTGCACCGCCACGCTAAAAACGAGGCTGTTCGCATTGGGATTGAAACCCATGTCCAAGGTGCCGTCCGTGTTGAGCCGCGCGATCCGGTTGCGCGACACGCCGCCCACCGTGGTGAAGCCGCCCACAATCACCAGCTTCCCATCCGCCTGCACGGCCGTGCTCTCGACGGTGCTGTTCACGCCAGGATTGAAGCCCGGCTCGACTCCGCCTGGCTGCCCGGTCAAGGTGATCTGGTCTACCCAGCCTTTATCCTGCAGGCCGCTGCCGCTGCCATTCTTGAAGTAACGCCAGCGCAGCGTGTTGCTGCCAGCGGCCAGGCTGAAGGATTGCTGCTGCCAGTTCACGTCACCGGAAATACGGCCGTTTTGCAGCACTCCATTCATATAGAATTCCAGGTAGTCACAATTGGTCTCGGAGGAAACCTTCCACCAGAAGGCGAGCGTGCCCGGCCCAGTGACCGTCGTTTCCATCCAAGATTCCTGGGCGTCGCCGAGCGCTCCACTTTGCGCCGCATCCACTGCGTCGTGGGTGACGGTGCTCTGTGCTGCCCACGGGGTATTCCCGCCGCTGGTCCAAGTCAAACCGGTGGCGTCCAGCGCTTCCGCCAAACTAACAGCCGTCATAAAAGCCGCAGCCGCGCCAGTGCTCGTGCCGTTAATGCTCCCCCCCGTGACCCGGTAACGGTAAATCGTGCCGGGCAACAGGCCGCTCAACACGGCGCTGACGCTCGTGTTGGTGATGCCAGTCACCGGGGACTGAACCGCCGTAATGCTGCTGCCATATGCCGTCGTCAGGCCATATTCAAACGTCACCACGGTGCTGCTCCCGTTGGCATTGACCGTGCCATTGAGCGTGGCACTGGTGGAGGTCACGCCCGTGGCAGCCGACGTGACGGCGAAGGGGCTGGGGAAGTAACTAATCTGGTCCACCCACGCACTGTCTTGGCCACTGCTCAAGCCCCTGTCTTTGACGTAGCGCCAACGCAGGGTCTGGCTGCCAGAAACAGCCAGGCTGAAGGTTTGCTGCTGCCAGTCCACTTCGCCGGAAATGCGGCCGCTTTGCAGCACCCCGTTCACATAGAATTCCAGATAGTCGAAATTGTCCTCGGAAGAGACCTTCCACCAAAAGGTGAGCGTGCCCGGTCCAGTGACCGTCGTTTCCATCCATGCTTCCTGAAAATCGCCGATCGCGCCGCTTTGGGCAGCATCCACACCGTCGTGGGTGATTGCGGCTTGCCCCGTCCAAACGGCGCTCCCGCCCGTAGTCCAAGGTAACCCCGAGGTGTCCAAGGCTTCCGACAAACCATTGTTGCTGATGCTGCCAGTCAAGGAATAATGGCCGATGCTGCCGTAGCTGGAATACCCGTCTGCCAGGACGACGCCCCGGCCCGTGCCTTGGACTTTGATGTAATAAGTGCCCGCCGCCACCACCCCGTAGCTGACTGTCGCGCTCAGGGCCGTGTCGGGATTGGAACTGGCCAGGACGGTGCCGGAGCCGTTCTGCAGTTCCAAAAGTATGTCAAGGTTCGGAGATGTTGCAGCCGGATCGGCGTTGATGCTCACAGTCGTGCCGGCTTCGGCGGTGAAGACGTAGAAATCAAGGTCGCTGGACAACGTGATAATGCCGGCTTGGTTGACCAAACCGCCGGGCGCGTTCAAAGCCGCTGATGAAGCGGCCGAGTCACCGGCCTCGTCCGCGACGAAGCCGAAGCCGTTGGCCACATTAGAAATGATGGCAAGATCATCCTCTTGGTTGCTGGCATTGAGATATTCCCCTTTGCTCCATTGACTCAATTCTTGGTAGTAGCCAACTCCCATGATCGGTGCCCAGCCGACGGTGCCATTGCCGTGTCCTTCATAGTATTCTTCTAAGGGAGCAGTGCGACCGTCGTGGCTCAGTCCAAAGGTATGACCCAACTCGTGCGAGACTGCCTCGGCCACATACTTGGCATTGGAATTTACGAACACCCAGCAAGGAATGGTGGAAGAAAAAGAACTTCCTGCCTGTGCAAAACTGTTGAGGTAGGCCACGCCGCCAGCGCCTGGGTGCGCAGTTGAGGTAGGCGTGATGATGCAGTGCATCCTGCGACCCACGGGGGCGTTGTTGTAACGGCTTCGATCTGTCGTCACGTCAATGTTGAAGACCCAGAAATCCTCCTTCACCCGGTTCCAGACCTCCGTGATTTCTGCACTACTGAGAGCGGATGGTTGAGCGACAATGGTGCTCCCGCTGTTCCAGTCGGGATCGGTCACAGTTTCGCCATCGAAATCGAGATACAGCACGGCCGAGGCGGTGGGACGGCTGCTGAGGATCGGTGGTGCCGCTTGCGGCGGTGGGATCGCTGCGGCCAGCCGTGCCTCCCGGGGAAGGGGAATTGGAAAACACATCACCTCCGAGAGGTGTTTCTCCTGCAGGAGCACCCGGCCGTCAGCCTGCTCACTGATTACATAAGCGATCTCCTCCTGCGGCAGAAGTATCTTTCCCCCAATGTTCATGCCACTACTGCCCAAAGAGAAACTCCCAGCGCGTGGCCCGGTCAATTCGCCACCGACCCGCACCATTCCGCCGGCTTCCTGCTGCACCAAGTTCACTTTCCCGGTGACTTGCTCACCGCCGAACAAAGGGATCATGACCCTGTCGCCACGCAGGAGCGTCGCCAAAGAAGTCAGGGAACTGGCGTTGAAGGCGGCCGAACGCCCTGGCGGCTTCATCCCCGTCGCTTTCGCTTTCAGATAATCGACAGACTTGGGATCGAGCCGTTCTCCTCGGGCTACGCCGGGCGTGGCCCACAGAGGAGTGGCGACGGCGGACGACTGGCTCTGCGATGGCATCGCGGCAGGTAATGCAGCCGGGGTCCAGACTCTGTCGAGTTTGGGAATCATCGGTTCAGGCGAGCGCCCCAAAGCCATTTCGGAACGTGTCAGCGCAACGGTGGCTTGGCGTCGCAGCCCGTCGCTTTTCCACACCAAATACGACACCAGAGCCCCCGCAATCAGCAATACCAACACACAGGTTCGCCAAGTTTTGCGCACTGGAGGAGTTCCGCAAGGAGTGTGCATATGCGATCCAGAGACGCAAGCCGGAAGAACGCCCAACAAACTGGCGAAACCGTGCAAATCACCTTTGGTAAAGCCCGATCCGTCACCTCTACCGCCGCCGTCCACCATCATGCCAATTGTCTCCGGCGCATTCCCCTCCAGCCGCTCCCGCCTCGGCTGCGGGAAGCAACCGTTCTACCACCTCGCCTCCGAAGCCGGCTTGAAAGTGGGAGCGCAACGGCCTCCTTCATCTCCTACCGCCTCGTCGGAGTGAACGGCATCACCTAGTCCGCGTGGTGCGGCCATCCAGGCCAGTGACCTTGCGGTCCTTGATGGGCGCGACGTGTGGCGCGATGCCGTGTTCCCGGCAGAAGCTTACCAGTTCCGCGTTGTGATAGCCCTTGTCCGCGCCCACGGTCTGCGGCGCACGCTCGGCTTGGTCCAACTGACGGGCGAGCAGTTCGGTCGCGGCGGCGGTTTCCGTCACGCCGGTGGCCGAGGTCACTTCGGCCTGCACGCACAGGCCGTGGCGGTTCTCCATCAGCGCGTGCAGTCCGAAGCAGAGCTTGGCTTCCTTGCCTTTGCCCTTGCGCAGCAGCCGGGCCTCGCCATCCGTGGTGCTTGCGTGCGTCGTGTTGCTGCGCCGCTCGCCGTGAAAGTCCACGCTGGGGTTGCGGCGTCGCCGGCGGTCGGGGCCTTGGCTCCGGTCTTGGGCTGGTAGAAGCGGGCAAGGCAACGGCGATTCGACTTCATGCTAAGGGCTGATAGGTTTTCGCCGTGCCGTTCGACCGGGACAATCTCGCCCAAGCCGTCGCGCAGTTGTCCGCGCGCGGGGTCTTCATCGGCACGTCCTCCTGGAAGTATCCCGGCTGGTGCGGGCGGCTCTACGATCAGCAACGCTATGTCTATCGCGGGAAGTTCGCCGAGACGCGGTTTGAACGGAACTGCCTTGCCGAATACGCGGAGGTCTTCAAGACGGTCTGTGTGGACGCCGCCTACTACACGTTTCCCCGTCCGAGCTACCTGGAAGGGCTAGCGGCGCAGGTGCCGGCGGATTTCCAGTTCGGGTTCAAGGTGACGGACGAGATTACGGTGAAGCAGTTCCCGAATTTGCCCCGCTTCGGCCATCGCGCGGGCCAGCCGAACGAGAACTTCCTCAACGCCGACTTGTTCGCCTCCGCCTTCCTGCGCCCGTGCGAGGCCATCCGCCCGCAAGTCGGTCTGCTCATGTTCGAGTTCTCCCGGTTCTACAAGACGGATTACGAGCACGGACGCGACTTCGTGGCCGCCTTGGACACGTTCCTTGGCCGGCTGCCGAAGGGATGGCCTTACGCGGTCGAGATGCGCAACCAGCACTGGTTGCAGCCGGACTATTTCGCCTGCCTCGCCCGCCACGGCGTCACGCACGTCTTCAACTCGTGGAGCGCCATGCCCTCGGTGAGCGAGCAAATGGCCCTGCCCGGCAGCCGCCCGAATCCCGCCCTGGTCGCCGCGCGGTTCCTGCTCAAGCCGGGCCGCTCCTACGAGGAAGCCGTGAAGACGTTCCAGCCCTACGACCAGACGAAGGAAGTGAACGAGGAAGCACGCACCGCCGGGGCAGCGCTCATTCGCGAAGGCGACGCCACCCCGCAGCAGAAGACATTTATTTTCGTGAACAACCGGCTGGAAGGCAACGCGCTGGAAACCATCGCTGCCATGGTCGAGCCGGGTGGTGAGTAACTCCCGATTGACAGGGGAGTGAACCGATACTAGCCATGTGGATAGTATGACTGATTTGACCCCTGTTCAGCAGAAGGTTTTCGAGCACGTCCGCGACCGGCTCGCCGCCGGGGAGCCGCCACCGACCAGCCGGGAGCTGGCGGGCGCGTTCGGATGGCGCAGCAAGCGGGCGGCGGAATGTCATCTCGAAGCAATCGTCCGCAAGGGCTGGCTCGCGCGGGAGCCGGGCATCGCGAGAGGACTGCGGCTTGCCCAGCCTTGGGGCGGTTCGCGCAGCCACATCGCGCACGTTCCCTTGTTCGGCTCCATCCCCGCCGGGTTCAGCCGTGACCGCGAGCAGGAGGCTGAAGGCTGCGTCTCCGTGGACGTAGAGAGCATCGGCTTCAAGCCCACGCGGAACTCCTTCGCCCTGCGCGTGGTGGGCGATTCGATGGTCGGGAAGCACATCCTCGACGGGGACATTGTCCTCCTGGAGCACGGCCCGGAGCCGCGCCACGGACAGGTGGTGGCGGCGCTCATTGATCGGAAGAGCACGCTCAAGACGTTCCTGCTCAAAAACGGCAAGCCCTACCTGCGCGCGGAGAACCCAAAATTCCCCGACCTCCTCCCTTCGGAAGAGCTGATGATTCAGGGGGTCTTCCGCGCGCTTATCCGACGGGCCAGGGAGTGAGGTGAGACAGCCGTTGTCCCCGTCATCAAGTCACGCTGGCTTGAGTCTATGCGCGTCATTGTCCATCTCGACGCGGACGCCTTCTTCGCCTCCGTCGAACAGGCTTCCGACCCGACCCTGCGCGGCAAGCCGGTTGCCGTGGGCGGGGAGCGGCGTGGCATCATTGCCAGTGCGAGCTACGAGGCCCGCAAATTCGGCATCTACACGCCCATGCCCACGAGCCAGGCCCGGCGGCTTTGTCCCAAGCTCATCCTGCTCCCCGGCGATTTCGAGCGCTACGAACAGTTCTCCAAGTGGATGTTTGGCTATGCCTACGACTTCACCCCGGACGTGGAGCAAACCTCCATTGATGAGGGTTATTTCGATCTCTCCGGCGTGCGCAAACCATCGGCGGAGGTGGCGGAGACCATCCGCCGCGCCATTCAGCAAAAGCTCAAGCTGACCATCAGCGAGGGCATCGCCAGCAACAAGCTGGTGGCCGCCATTGCCTCCAAGCTGCTGAAGCCTGCCGCGTTGGAACAGGTGCCCGCCGGGAGCGAAGCCAGCTACCTGTCCTCGCTCCCAAACAAGTGGCTGCCGGGAGTCGGGCCGAAACTGGCGGTCAAGCTCAACGCCGCCGGGCTGGCGAGCATCGGTCAAATCGCCGCCATGCCCGGCGAGATGCTGGCGCTCATGCTCGGCGCACAAGCGCCCCTGCTGCGGCAGTTCGCGCGCGGTGTGGACGAGCGCCCCTTGGTGCCCGAACGCGAACCGGCGAAGTCCTATGGCCAGCAGGAGACGTTTCCGGCCGACGTGACGGACGAGGATTTCGCGGAGGCGGTGTTGCGGCGCATGGCTGACAGCCTCTTTGCCAAAGTCCGCGAGGAAGGCCGCAGCATCCGCACACTGACGGTCAAGGTCCGTTACAACGACATGGACGAGGACCAGCGCGGCGAGAGTCTCGTCGAGCCGACGGACCTGGAGACGGACATTTATGGGCGGCTCCGGGTGCTGCTCAAGACCGCGTGGCGACGCCGGGTGAGCCTTCGGCTCGTGTCGCTCAAGCTGTCGAACGTCTATGATGAACGCTTTCGGAACGAACTGCCGCTCGAAGTCTCAGTTCAGCAACAGGACGCGCGGCGACGCCTCGCGGTCGTGGTTGACGATCTGCGCCGTTCGCGCGGCCAGTCCGTGATTCTGCGCGGGCACGACTTCCGGCTTCGTAATGCCCCGCGCGAGCCATTGGCGGTCGTTGTGACCGTGGCGGTCCAGCCGGTGAAGCGCCAGCCCAAGCCGGCGGCTCATCCCGTCGGCAGCTATGTGCCGTTGCGGACGCACAGTCATTATTCCTTCCTCGACTCGACGCTCTCCCCGGCTGCGCTTGTCGGGCTGGCGAAGCAGCACGGTCTGTCCGCCGTGGCACTGACAGACACCGGCAATTTGCACGGCGCGGCGCAGTTCGTGCAGGCCGCAAAGGCTGCGGGCATCAAGCCGATTCTCGGCGCGGAAATACGAATCGAAGACAAACCGCTCCTGCTCTACGTCGAGTCGTCACTCGGCTATCACAATCTCTGCCGCCTGCTCTCACGCCACGCCGAGCGAAGCGCAACAGATGCCGACGAAGCTTCCGTTGCGGATCAGCAGCGCCGTCCGTTCCAGCGCGAGGAACTCGACGGACTCACCAGCGGACTGATCGCCGTCAGCGAAGACGCCCGTCTGGCTGAGTTCTTCCCGCGTTCTTTCTACCGGCTCGCCACGTCCTACAATGCTCCTGACGACTTTCCCGCCGTGGTCTGCCCGCCCATCCACTACGCCACCCCAGGCGACCGGCAGAAGTTCGACATTGTGCAAAGCATCCGCACGCTCACGTTGCTGCGAGAGACGCACCCGGAGAAGCGCCAATCCGGGCGCTTTCACTTCCGTTCACCAGCCGAAATGGGGGCCATGTGCCAAGAACATCCCGACTGGTTGGGACATACGCTTGAAATCGCGGAGCGATGCCGCTTCGACTTCCCGTTCGGCGAACCTCAGTTTCCCGACTTCAAGCCGCCAGATGGTTCGACTGCCCGGGACTTTCTGGACAGGCTCGTAAAGGCCGGGCTTCGACGGCGCTACCAGGAACGTGCATTGCAGTTTACTCCTCAGGTAGAGGAAGAACTGAACATCATCGCCGCTGTCGGCTACGAAGCCTACTTCCTCATAGTGTGGGACATCTTGCAGGAGTGTCGTGCGCAGGGCATCGAGTGGATCACGCGCGGCTCGGCGGCGGATTCCCTGGTCTGCTACTGCCTCGGCATTTCGGACGTGTGCCCGGTTCGCTTCGATCTCTACTTTAAACGCTTTCTGAACCCGGAGCGGATGGCCTTGAACAAGCTGCCGGACATAGACGTGGATTTTCCGCACGACCGCAAAGACGACGTGGTTCAGCTCATTTTCGCCAAATACGGGCGCGAGCACTGCGCCGTGGTGGGCGGCTTCTCGACGTTCCAGGCGCGGAGCGCGTTCGCAGAGGTAGCGAAGGTGCTCGGGGTCGCCGAACGTGACGTGCGGAAGTTCACCGAACACTTTCCGTGGGGCTTCGGAGGCGGCTGGGTGCCGGACGAACCCGCGCCGAAGGGTGGCGTTGAGTTGATCGAACTCTTGCGCGCCAACCCGGAGACAAGCGATCTGCCGTTCGACGAGGAACCCTACCGGACTGCCGTGGAAATGGCCGCCTTCCTCGACGGAGTGCCGCGCTATCCGAAGATGCACCCGTGCGGCGTCGTGGTTTCGTGCCAGCCGATGCACGAACTTGCGCCTACGTTCATCTCTAACAAGGGGCTGGCGACGACGCACTTCGACATGGATGCGGTGGAGGACATCGGGCTGGTCAAAATGGACATCCTCGCGCAGGGCGGCCTTGCCGTCATGCGTGACGCCAAGGAATCCCTCGCCCGGCGTGGCATCGTCGCGGATTTGGGAGCGTTGGAGCCGTGGGCGGACCCGGAAGTGTGGGCGATGATTGCAGGCGGCCACGCGCGGGCGGTCCATCATATCGAGTCGCCGGCCATGGTGAACCTCTGTCGCATGACGAACGTGCGGGAGATTGACGGACTGGTTGCCATTGTTTCGGTCATCCGACCCGGCGCGGCGAACGAGTCGAAGAAACTCTCGTTCACCCGCCGCTATCAGGGGATGGAGCCGGTGACGTATCCGCACCCATCCCTGGAGCCGTGCCTGCGGAGCACGTTCGGCCTCGTGGTCTATGAGGAGCACATTCTCCAGATTTCCGAAGCCTTTGCCGGACTTCCTCCAGGCCGTGCCGACGTGTTGCGCCGCGCGCTGGTGAAGCAGAAGCGCACCATTGTCGCGGAGATTGGGCGGGAGTTCTACGCCAGCGCCCTGGCACGCGGGCATGACGAAGCTAAGATTGCCGAGGTCTGGCAGCTCGTGACCGGTTTCAGCGGCTACGCCTTCAACAAGGCGCACTCCACGGCCTACGGCGTCGAGGCGTATCAGGCCGCGTGGCTCAAGCGTTACCACCCCGCCGAGTTCATGGCTGGCGTCCTCACCAACGGCAAGGGCTTCTATCACCCGCTCGTCTATGTGCTCGAATGCCACCGGCTCGGCTTGAAGTTCCTGCCGCCTTCCGTGAATGAGCCGGGGCCGGCCTTCGTGCCGCACGGCCAGGCCATCCGGGTGCCGCTGTCGCGGGTGAAAGGGCTGACGACACGCACCGGCGACCGGCTGCTGGCTGCGCGCACCGATGGTCCGTTCGTTTCGCTGGCGGACTTCTTCCGCCGCGTCGGACCGTCGGGAGAGGAACTGGAGGCGATGGTTCGCGCGGGCGGGTTCGACGAGTTCGGTGAAACACGCACGCGGCAGTTCTGGCAGGCGCAGCACCTCCTCAAGACCTTTGGCGCGTCAGCGGAGCCAGGACAGGGATGGCTCATTCCGCCGCCGGGGCTGGAGCAACTCCCCGGCACGCCGCTCAACGAGCCAACCCGTCTGGAACGGCTGCGCTGCGAGACCGAATTGTTCGGCTACGCCGTCAGCGGCCACCCTTTGGAATTGTTCCCTGACGTGGCTTGGGACACCTACTGCCCCGTGAACCGCCTGGGCGACTTTGTCGGCCAGACCGTCACGACCTGCGGCCTCATCGTAGAACAGCGCACCCACCACCAAATCACCGGCGAGCCGATGAAGTTCCTGAGTCTCGCGGACTGGACCGGCATCGTCGAAACCGAACTGTTCGCGCAGACCTACAAAACCTACGGCCTCGCCACCGTCCGCTACCCCGTGCTCGAAGTCGAAGCGCGCGTCGAACCTTTCGAGAACGGGCACGGGTTCACCCTACGTGTGCTGCGCGCTCGAAAACCGCGTCAGCGGTGAAGCGTGCGGCTGTTACCTCAACTCGTCTGGGATGGAGCTTGCCCAAAGGGTTTCCGGTCATCATTCCCTAAAAGAACAGGGAGCACGCCGGAGCTTGTCCCTCAATAATTGACTATGGCGTTTCCACCAGTTTGTAGAGCCTCAGCCCGGCGCCACTGGCCGCCGGGTCCACAATCTTGAGCACCCCGTTCTCAACGATCAGGGCGTTGGGCAGGACCTTCCAGGCATCGCCTAGATTCGTGGTGACATGAACCTGATATTTCGCGGTCTGCGCGACCGTGACCGCCGTGCCATCGCTATTGCGCACCACGAGACGCTGCGAACCGTCCGCCGCGCGCTCCATGCCGACGGCCTCCAACCCCACGGGAAGCACGAGGTTGAAGCTACCGTCCACGAAGCTCACGCCCACGGCGTTCGCAGTCGCGTCCACCACCTCGCGTGCCACCGGCGAATCACCACTCACCGTGATGGCCGTGCCGCCGCTGGCCGTGACTTTGAACGTCAGCGTGATGAGGTCGTGTGTGCCGGGGGCGATCACGGTGCCGGGGGACAGCTTGAGCATGAGTCCCAGCTTGCCCGCGGCTGCTTTCACATCGTTGACCAGCAGCGAACCGCCGGTGGCGCCGCCTCCGATCGTCGCGTTCACGAAGGTGAGCACCGAAGCATCGAAGCCCAGGGTCACGCCCACACCCGCCTCATTGCCCAGGGCGTCCAGTTGCACCCGCACAGTATTCGTCTGGCCGACGACCAGCGCTCCGGAGGACACGCGCAGCACACGGTTGCCCGCGGGCAGCTTCACCCCGGCACGGCCCAGGGCGGCGGCCTGGATGGTGGGGCCACCGGGGCTTCCCGGGGTGTCCAGGCCGGCGGCGAACCGGCTGGCCTGCACCCAGTCCGCGAGCGAGATCCGGCCATCGCCCTGCGTGCCGAGCGGGGCGCAGTCCGCGCGCTGGAACTCGCTGCCGGCCCCAAAATTCGTGACCGTGTCCAAGCCGGCGGCATACCGGCCGATCTGCACGACATCCGAAACCGTGACCGCCCCATTGCCACCGGGGCGCGGCGAGACGTCGCCTTCGACCGCGGTAAACGCAGTGGTCACGCGCGCGGTGCCGCCCACATACGCCACGAACGGCACCGTCGCCGCGCTGCCATCCGTCACTTCCTGCACCACCGGCGTGCTGCCGAAAGTCAGCGGCGAGTTCGTGGCCGGAGCGCCTCCCGCGACGTTGAGCGTCACCACCGCCAGTTCGTTCGTGCCTACGGCGAACACTTCCCCGGGAGGCAGCTTCACGAGCAAACCCAGCCGTCCGCTGCCACTCTGAAGGGTGTTGGTCAGCAGTGATGCACTGCCGGCCGCACCGCCCAAGGACACTCCGCCCAAGTTGAAAAGGTTCGGGTCGTAGTTCAAGGTGAAGGCCACACCGCTCTCGGTGCCCGCGCCAGCCAGATTAAGTGGGATCGTGAGCGAACCGCCCGGGACTGTCTCAGCCACCGAGCCGACGAACACGCGCGTGGCAGCCACCAGAATGGTGAAGGTGTTGGTGGCCCGGTCCACGCCGCCGTTGGCGGTGCCACCGTCGTCCTGCGCAATCACAGTCACGATGGTGCTGCCCACCCTGCCAGGTTCCGGCTGGAAGGAGAGTTCCCCCGCGCCATTGAAGGCCGGCTGGCCGCCGCTGGCGAAGAGCGTCGGATTGTCATTCGCCACGGAGATCAACGTGAGCGTCTGGCCGGATTCGTTCGTGGGTCCGGTGGCAAGCGAGAGGAACGCGGGGAAGTTGGTCAGGACGCTGTCCCGCACCGCCACCACCAAACCGGTTGCAAAGGTGATGCGCGGGGCGTCATTCACTGGCGTGATGGTCAGGGTAAAAGCATTGGTGACCCGGTCCGAGCCGCCACCGGTGGTGCCGCCATTGTCCTGCGCAATCACTGTCACGGTGGCGATGCCGGCGGCGTTGGTAGCCGGGGTGAACGCAAGCGTGCCGACGGCGCTCAGGGCCGGCTGGACACTAAACAGGTTGGTGGCGTCATTGGACACGGCATAGGTGGCCAGCGCCTGCCCCGTCTCGTTTGGACCCGGGGAGAAGGTCGCAAAACCGGCGATGCTGGCCGGCCCGGAGTCTTCGAGCCGCACGAGATTGTTGGTGCTGAAAGTCACGGTCGGCGCGTCGTTCAGGGCCGTGATGACGACAGTGAAGATCTGAGCGACTGAAAGGTCCACGCCGCCATTGGCCGTGCCGCCATCGTCCTGGGCCCGCACCGTCACGGTCGCGGCACCGTTCGCGTTGGCCGCCGGCGTGAACGAGAGCGTGCCGCTGGCATCAATCGTCGGCTGGCTGGTGAAGAGCCCGCCATTGTTGTTCGAGACCTGAAAGGTAACGGTCTGGCCGGATTCGTCCGCCGGGCCGGCCACAATGTTTGTGGCGAAGCCAGGCTGGGAATACGTGCCGCTGTCCTCGGCCACCGAGATTTGAACCAGCGAACTGCCCACCAGCGCCAGCGTGTGGACACTGCCGGCGGCAATCTTGATCACTCCGGCGAGTCCGGGAGGCACCGTGCGCTGGTTGACGTTGTTTCCGCCCCAGACCACCACGGTGCCATCAGACTTCAACGCGACGGAATGACCGAGTCCCCCAGAGATCGCAACCACGTTGGTCAGCCCCGCCGGAACCGTCGCCTGGCCGACCGTATTGTAACCCCAGGCCACCACCGTGCCATCGTTTCGCAGGGCGAGCACGTGATGGCCACCGCTGGCGATGGTCGCCACATTCGTGGCGGTGGCGGGCACGTTCTTCTCTCCATTGCCGCCAAAGCCCCATACCACGATGGTGCCGTCGGTCTTCAATACTGCGGTATGGTTGTCGCCGGCTGCAATGACGGCCACATTGGTCAGGCCCGCGGGGACCGTGGATTCCCCGTTGAGGTTATACCCCCAAGCCACCACGGTGCGATCGCTCTTGAGCGCCACGGAGTGGTCCCCGGCGGCGGAGATGGCCACCACGTTGGTCAGCCCCGCTGGGATCGTGCACTGGCCACGGAAATTCGAACCCCACGCCACCACCGTGCCGTCGCTGCGGAGCGCCAGCGAGTGCTGGGCACCAGCGGAGATGGCGATGACGTTGTTGAGCCCGATGGGTGGAGCCGCCTGGTTCGAGGTGTTCAAGCCCCAGCCAAGCACGGTGCCATTGGGGAGCAAGGCCAGGCTGTGCTCGCCACCGGCGGCGATCGCGGTCACCCCGGTCACCGGGCCAGCCGCGTTGGTGGCCCCGCCTGAGCCGTTGTAGCCCCAGCCCACCACGGTGTTCGTGTTGAACAACAGGCTCAGTCCAAATGTCGGCGCATCGTTCACCGGCGTCAGGGTGAAGGTGAACTGGTTAGTGGTCTTGTCGATTCCCCCACCGCTCGTGCCACCATTATCCTGGGCGATGACGGTCACAGTGGCCGAGCCGTTGGCATTGGTGGCCGGGGTGAAACTGAGCGTGCCTGCATTGTTGATCGCCGGAGCCACGCTGAACAACGCGTTGTTGTCATTGGCCACCGTGTAGCCGAGCAGCAACTGGCTCGCCTCGCTGGCCGGACCGGGAGAGAAGCTGGCGAAGCCCGCGCGCGTCACCGCGCCGCTGTCCTCCAGCACCACCACAAGGTTGGTGCTGAAGGTCACGGTCGGGGCGACATTGGCGGCCGCCAGCGTGATGGTGAATGCATTGGTGGTGCGGTCCTGCCCGCCATTGGCCGTGCCTCCGTTGTCCTGAGCGACAAACGTGACCGTGGAACTGCCCGCCGCACCACTGGCCGGGCTGAAGGTGAGCGCGCCGTTGGTCCCAACCACCGGCTGGATGCTGAAGAGCGCGGGATTGGCCACCGTAATCACAGTGACGTTGGTGACGAACTGCCCGAGTTCGTTCGTCGGCCCGGCGCTGAAAGTGGCGAATGCGCCGTTGGAGTAAGCGCCACTGTCCGGCGGCACCACCACCAAGTTCGTCAGCAGGGTGACTTGCGGCGGGTCGTTCACCTCGGGAATGGAGATGGCAAAGACGTTGGTCGTCCGGTTGATGCCGCCATTGGCGGTGCCACCGCTATCCTGGGCGATGACCGTCACCAAGGCTGCCTGGAATGCATTGGGCGCCGGTGTGAAGGTGAGCGTGCCGTTGGTGGTGAGGGCGGGCAGGACGCTGAAGATGACCGGGTTGTCCACTGAGAGCGTATAGCTCACCAGGCTCTGGCCGGTCTCGTTTGCCGGGCCAGGGGAAAAGGTGGCAAAGCCCGCGAGACTGGCCGCGCCGGAGTCTTCCAGCACCACGACATGATTGGTGGCGAACGTGACCACGGGCGGGTCGTTTACCGCTGTGACCGTGATGGTGAAGAACTGCGGCGCGCTGGTGTCAATGCCGCCGTTCGCAGTGCCGCCATCATCCAGGGCGCGGACGGTGACCAAGGCTGTGCCGTTGGCGTTGGGAGCGGCCGTGAAGGACAGTGTTCCGTTGGCGGCGATGGCAGGGGGCGCAGAGAAAAGCGCGGCATTGTCGTTCGCAACCAGAAAGCTGACGGACTGACCGGATTCGTTGGCCGGGCCAGCGGTAATGTTGGCGGCCAGTCCCGTTCGGGTCTGCGCCCCGGCGTCTTCCAGCACAGTGATACCCACGGTGCCGGTGGGCTGGCCGGCGTAAACTGCCACGCTGTGGAATCCACCACCAGCAATCGCCACCACCTGGACCAGGCCGGGAACCACGTTCGTTTGGCCCTGGCTGTCGTCTCCCCAAGCCACGACCGATCCGTCCGATCTTAACGCCAGGCTGTGGTCATAACCAGCGGCGATGGCGGTCACATTGACCAGCCCGGCAGGGGCAGTGGCCTGCCCATACGGATTGTAGCCCCAGCCCACCACCGTTCCGTCGCTCTTGAGGGCCAGCGAATGCGTATGCCCGCCCGCAATCGCCACGACGTTCGTCAAACCCGCTGGGACCGTGATCTGGCCATAGCCGTTGTCCCCCCAGGCGACGACGGTTCCATCAGCTTTAAGCGCCAGTGAATGGGTGAACCCGGCGGCGATGGCCACGGCATTCGTGAGGCTGTTGGGCACCGACGCCTCGCCATTCACGTTCAAGCCCCAGGCCACGATGGTTCCATCACTCTTGAGCGCAAGACTGTGCTGACCACCGCCGGCAATCGCGGTCACGTTGGTGAGCCCGGCCGGAACATTTGTCTGGCCATAAGCAGGCGATCCCCAGGCGACCACCGTCCCATCCTGCTTCAACGCCATGCTGTGGTGGAATCCAGCGGCCACCGCGACAACAGTGGACAAGCCGACGGGCACGTCGGTCTGACCGTAGGCATTGTAGCCGCGAGCCGTGACGCTGCCTCCCTGATTGAGAAGCAGCGTGTGATATCCGCCACCAGCCGCCGCCAGCAAATTGGTTGGTATCGTTGGTGCCAAAGTCTGGCCATACACCGAGTTGCCCCACCCGATGGCATTGAGATTCGTGACCAGTCCGGTTCCCGCCGACAAGGTAAACGCGGGCACATCGTTCACAGCGGTAACATTGATGGTGAACGTGTTGGTGGCCCGGTTCACCCCATCGTTGGCCACGCTGCCGTCGTCCTGCGCAATGACCGTCACGGTGGCGGAACCATTCGCATTCGTTGCCAGTGTGAAGCTGAGCACTCCCGCGAGGCTGACCGAAGGCGGCACGGCGAACAAAGCTGCGTTGTCAGTGCTGGTCGTCACATTGGTCACCGCCTGGCCGGATTCATTGGCCGGGCCGCCTGCCAAAGTGGCAAAGCCGGTGAGGCTCGCTGGGCCGCTGTCTTCCAGCACAACCACCGTGTTGGTGCTGAAGGAGACGCCGGGCGCATCGTTCACAGCAGTGACGGTGATCGTGAAGCTGTTCGTCGTGCGGTCCCCTCCCCCGTTGGCAGTGCCGCCGTCGTCCTGTGCGATGACGGTCACAATGGCGGTGCCGTTGGCATTGGTCGCCGGAGTGAAGGCGAGCGTGCCATCGGCACCGATGGCGGGCGGCACGGCAAACAACGTCGGGTTGTCATTGCTGATCACCACGTTGGTCACGGTCTGTCCCGCTTCATTCGCGGGACCGGGGGACCAGGAGGCGAAGACCGCAGCCGTCACCGCGCCACTGTCTTCGAGCACCACGAACTCGTTCGTCGCAAACAGGAGCCCCGGAGGATCATTCACCGCGACGACCGTGAGGGTGAAGGTGTTGGTGGTCTTGTCCACCCCACTGTTGGCCGTGCCACCGCTGTCCTGTGAAACCACCGTGACGGTGGCCGCGCCATTGGCATTGGGAGCCGGCGTAAAGCTGAGCACGCCAGCCGCATCAATGGCCGGCTGGGTGCTGAAGAGGCCATTGTTGTTGTTCGCCAGCACGTGGCCCACGAGCGTCTGGCCAGACTCGTCAGCCGGCCCGGGCGAGAAACTCGCGAAGCCCGCCAGGCTGGCCGCTCCGCTGTCCTCCAGCACCACGACGTTCGAAGCAAGCGTCACCACCGGCGCATCATTGACCGCCGTGACGGTGATCAGAAAGGAGAGGCCCAACGAGGTGTCCACGCCACCGTTGGCAGTTCCTCCGTTGTCCTGCGCAATCACCGTGACCAATGCCATGCCGCTGGTGTTGGCCGCCGGCCTGAAGCTCAGATTGCCGGCCAGATCCACCGTCGGTTGTGTGCTGAAGAGCGCGCTATTGGTGTTCGCCACGGCGTAGTTGGTGACGGTCTGGCCGGACTCATCCGCCGCCCCCAGGCTGGTGACGGTGACGAAGGCGTTTGAGGTGATGGTGCCGCTGTCCTCCAGCACCGACACAGACCCGGCCACCGAGATCACCGGCCGGTCATTCACCGCGACGACGGTGATCGTAAAAATATTGGTCGCCCGATCCGCCCCGCCGTTCGCCGTGCCGCCATCGTCCTGGGCGATGACCGTCACGGTGGCGCTGCCATTGCCGTTGGCAGCGGGCGTGAAGGCCAACGTGCCGTCCAGCGCCACGACGGGCTGGGCCCCGAACAATGCGGTGTTATTGTTGCTCGTTGTGAGATTGGTCACGCTTTGAGCTGATTCATTGGCCGGACCGCGGCCAAACGTTGCGAAGACCGCGCTGTAGCCAGCACTGTCTTCCAAAACCACCACCTGGTTGGTCACCAACGAAATGATCGGGGCATCGTTCACGGGAGAGACGCTGATCAGAAACGAGATGGCCGCAGATGTGTCTACCCCGCCTTGAGCTGTCCCGCCACTGTCCTGCACGGTGAAGGTCACCAGCGCGGTCCCGTTGGCATTGGCCGCCGGAGTAAACGTGAGAGCGCCATTTGTGCCGATGCCTGGGCCGACGCTGAACAGCGCTGCGTTGGTGACCGCGAGGATGGACACGCTCGTGATCGTCTGTCCGGACTCGTTGGCCGGACCGGGACTGAAGGCGGCGAAGGCTGGCAACGTTTGCGCCCCGCTGTCCTCCACGACGGCCACCTGGTTCGTGCTCAAGGTGATCGTCGGAGCGTGATTTACAGCGGTGATCGTGATCGTGAAGGAGTTCGTGGTCCGGTCCACCCCACCATTGGCGGTCCCGCCATTGTCCTGCGCGATCACGGTCACCGTCGCGCTGCCGACGGCGTTGGCAGCCGGCAGGAAGGTCAGTGTCCCAGGGTTGTCGAGGGCCGGCGGGCTGGCGAACAAGGCGCTGTTGTTGTTCGCCAGCGTGTAGCCAACCAGGCTCTGCGCGGACTCGTTCGCCGGCCCGGGCGAGAAGACCGCGAAACCAGTCAGGCTGGCCGCGCCGCTGTCCTCCAGCACCACGACGGTGTTGCTGGCGAAGGTTACGGTGGGCGCGTCGTTCACGGCGGTCACCGTGACCGTGAAGGAGTTCGTGGTCCGGTCTACTCCGCCGTTGCCCGTCCCGCCGTTGTCCTGCGCGATCACCGTCACGATGGCACTGCCATTGGCGTTGGCCGCCGGAGTGAAGGTCAGCGTGCCGTCCAGCGCGAACGTGGGTGCCAGGCTGAACAATGCTCCGTTGTTGTTGCTGGCCGTGACGTTGGTGATGCTCTGGCCGGTTTCGTTCGCAGGGCCAGGCGAGAAACCGGCGAAGCCGACGACCGTCGTTGCGCCACTGTCTTCCAGCACCACCACCGTGTTCGTCGCCAGCACCATGCCCGGAGCGTCGTTCACCGCGGCCACCGTGACCGTGAACGAGTTCGTTGTCCGGTCCACCCCGCTGTTGGCCGTGCCGCCGTCGTCCTGGGCGATGACCGTGACCGTCGCGCTGCCGTTGGCGTTCGCCGCCGGAGTGAAAGTCAGCATGCCGTTGGCAGCCAGCGCGGGCTGGGCGAGGAACAGCGCGCTGTTGTTGTTCGCCACCGTGTAGCCCGCGAGCCCCTGGCCGGCCTCGTTCGCCGGACCCGGAGAAAAGGAGGCGAATCCGACGACGCTGGCCGGTCCGCTGTCTTCCAGCACCACCACGCTGTTGGTAAGAAACGTCAGGCTCGGCGCGTCGTTCACGGACGTCACCGTGATGGTGAAGGTCTGGGCCGCACTGGTGTCCACCCCACCGTTGAGCGTGCCGCCATTGTCCTGCACGAACACCGTGACGGTGGCGAAACCGAAGGCGTTGGCCGCAGGAGTGAAGGTGAGCGTGCCAGCGGCCGAGATGGCCGGAGCCGCACTAAACAACGCGGGATTATCGTTGGTCACTGTCACTACGCTCACGCTCTGGGCGGATTCGTTGGCCGGCCCGGGACTGAACTGGGCAAAGGCCAGGATCGTTGCTCCGCCGCTGTCCTCCAAAACCACTACGTTGTTTGTCGTCAAGGTGACCACTGGCGCATCGTTCACAGGCGTGACCGTCACCACCAAGGCTCCGCTGCCCACCGTCTGGCCGCTGCCATTGACCGCAGTGACGGTCACGCTGGCGCTGCCATAGACATTGGCTGCGGGCGTGAAACTGAGGAGGCCAGCGGGCGTCAGAGCCGGCCCTGCCGCGAACAAGACCGCGTTGTCACTCGTGAGCGAGTAAGACGCAGTGCCCGCCGGTGCGCTGGTGACGAAGCCTGCCTGCGTAAAGCTGCCCGAGTCCTCGGTCACGGTCACGGAACCGGCGGCGAGCACCAGCGTGCCAGCCGCCTGAAAGAGAAACGTCGCGTCCGCATAGCCCAGCACTTCCGAACCGTAGTTGATATTGGTGCTGAACTGGTTGACCGACTCGTTGTGGAAATACCAGCGGTTCAAGCCTGGCGCCACCGTCAGACTGGCCAGGTCGTTCAAGTTGCTGAACGTGCTGATTACGGTCGTCGCTCCGTCCGGGATGCGCGTGCGGACGATGCGCTGCGCGTCCTGAGCATACACCAGATAGTGGCTGCCACCCCAGTATTCCGCCACGCCCCAGTAGGCCCAGCTTTCGGACACGGTGCGGGTCGGCCGCGCCATCGGGCCGAAGTCCGTGACCGCACCGGTGCCGGGGTTGATGGAATAGGCGTTGGTCCCGTTGTGCAGCACGATGCGGCCCCAGCCGGAGAAGAGGCCCACGTTGGCGGTGTAAAGCCCGGCTCCGGGCAGGACGATGGGCGTGCTCAGTGGAACGATCACCCCGGTGGGCACGCCGTCCGCGCCATTGATTTCCACGAGCCGCGTCACCGTGCCACCGGAGATGCCGAGGCTGGTCGTGCCATTGTCCAGCACGTAGGCCTTCTGCGAGCGGAGGTCACTCACGAGCGAGTCATAGGCGAAGAAATTCGTCACGCCGCCGCTGACCGTGCCCAGCCGGACGCCATTGCCGAGGTTCGTCAGGTTGAAGCTCCCCACTGCGTCGTCACCGCGCAGAAAGATTTTCTGGTCGGTCGCCACCAGGCCGCCCCGGTCATCCCCGGCGACCCCGGCGGGATCCACGACGAAGAAGTTGTTGGTCCGCAGGCTCGTGATCTTGAACAGGTCCGCTGTGATCGGCTCCACCGTCAGCACGGCCACGGCGCTGGTCACCGCGCCGTAGTTGTTGGTGATCACCACCGTGTAGCTGCCGGAATCCGCCACCAGCGCGGAGGCGAGAGTGAAGGCCGTGTTCGTCGCGTTGGGAACTGCCACGCCGTCCTTGCGCCACTGGTAGCGCAGCGGGTCCGTGCCAATGGCCGACACCGAGAACGCCGCCGTCTCCGTGTTGACAATCATCTGGCCCGCTGGCTGCGAGCTGATCGTGGGTGCCTCATTTGGCAGGGTAAAAGTAGCCGAAGCGTAGCCGAGCAGTTCCGACACCGAGCCAAACTGCCCACCGCTCTCGTTGTGGAAATACCAGCGGTTAAGGGCCGGCACCACGGTGAAGCTCGCCATGTCCCCGAGGTTGCTGAAGGTGGCAATCGTGCTCACCACGCCGGTGCTCACCCGCCGCCGCACAATGGTGCTGCTGTCCTGCACATACGCCAGATACGTCTCCCCGCCAATCGTCTCCGCCACACCCCAATAGGCCCACGTCTCCGAACCGGTGTGGGTCGGCACGGTTTGCGCGCCGAGGTCGGTCACTACGCCCGTTGGCAGAGCGATGCTGTATACCCGTGTGCCATTGTGGATCACGATGCGGCCCCAGCCCGCAAACACGCCTGCCGCGCCATTGTTGCTGGCGGACGGCACGGTGATGGAACTGGACAGCGTGATGACTGTGCCGTTGGTGACGCCGGTCAGCCCGTCCAGCGCGAGGAGGCTGGTGATGGTAGCAGCGGCCCCACTGGCATGCGGCGCGATCGGCGTCGTGCCGTTGCCCAGCAGATAGACCGTCTCAGTGCGCAGATCCGTCACCAACCCCTCGCGGGTAACGCCCAAACCGGCGAGCCCGGTCAGACCCGCGCGAGCAGCCCGCACCGTCGCCGCGTCACCGCTGTAGAACACCTGCGAACCACTCACGGCAATGCCGCCCCGGTCATCCCCGGCGGTGCCCTCAACGTTCAGCACCACGGCACCGTTGCCGCTGAGCGAGTTGATCTGGAAGGTCTGTGCGCTCGCCACCCCAACGAAAATGCATAGCAATACTGCTGCGTGGATGACCCTGAAACGCCGCAGGCGGGCAGACAGAAAGGGAAACGGGATTGGAATCATAAAGACCTCTGGCGCCCACCAGCGTTAGAACACCTCGCTAACGCTTTGATTTCCAAGGAGAGTAGTGGCGTCATCCGTTCTGCCAAGGAAAAGATGGCATCATTGCTTAGGGGTATTCCTTACAGAGGTGGAACAACGCCCAGTGGCGGCAGCAGATTCGGTTTTTCGGTCAGATAGAGAGCTACTGGCCAGACAGGACTTCGCACCCTCACCCGTCATGCAGTGCTGAATGTATTCGTTCCAAGCCGAGTGCCGTCGGTGGAGCGGACAACGTGGAGCGCCGCGGATGTTTACGGATGCGCGGCGCTCGCTCAATATTGTCCCTTGCACCCGACCAATGTGTGCTATCCTCCAGTGTGGCTGTCGTGGGCGTCAGTGTTAGTGGTCGGTGTCAGAGCGGTCAGTCGGAACGGTTCGGTTGACAGTGCAGACGGCAGCCGGTCGGTTAGTAAATACGCCCACGACAGCCTTCCTCCGTCTCTAGCGTTCCCCGCCCGTAACAGCCTTACGGCGATGGTAGCAGCGGTCATCAACCCAAATCAAAACCGAGACGGGCTTGAGAGTTCACACTCTCTGGTCGGATTAATTTCAACCGCAGAGCCATACGCGGAGACGGAGGCGTTTCAGGCCACACTCTGCAACCGCCGCCTTTGGCGGGCGTTGCGGACGAGTATCAGCCCGAGATAGATCGCGATGGAGAGGTTTGCGAGCAGGAACGTGACGCGGAGCCAGGTCACTCCCTTGCTCACCTCCCAGATTTCCACGGGCAGGTAGATGCCGCTGCTGAGAACGGCGAGCCACTCGGCCCAGTGCCGCTCGTGCCACAAGCCGTAAGCTTCCGCGAAACGCAGCGACGCGTAGCCCAATGCGCCAGCAGCCAGCCACCACAAGTGCGCCGGCGTGGCTTGTTCGGCGAGGTGCAGGAAGATTTGTGGGTAGTGGCTGGCCGGGTCGAGATGGAAGTGGCGCACGATGCGCTCGGCCATGTGCTGGGCGTCAGTGTGAAACAGCGCGAATACCCCAAAGCCAGCCAGCAGCACCAGCGTTCCCTTGGCCGCCTCGAAGAGGGCCACTGCGCGCAGTCCGATCGGGGCAACGTGCTTCTGCACGCTGGGCGCAGGTGTCCGTAGGCAAGGCAAAGGGTTCACGATGGAGGCGACCACAGCACGCGGAGCACCTTGCGCGGGTTGCTCCTGACGAGCAACCATTGTCGGCACGCGCATCACTGAACCCTGAACCACGCCGTCGGCGGAGCCCGCCCGCAGGCAACCGACCAGCCGGAAGGTGGAGATGATTCTTCGGGTTGCGGCTGCTTCCGCTCAGCCTGACGTGATTCCTCGGAACTATTTCACGAGCACTTCGCCGAGTTCGGGAGGAGAGCCTCAACCTTGAGCCGCAAGGCAGCGCAAAGGATTGTCTGCCGCAACAAATTATCGACCCCGCAAATGCGGGCCATCGCCTACCCGTCCACGCGCAACTGTCCGGCCACCGCGGTTTTGACCGTGGCCGGTGCCGACAACGCTCCCGCAGCCCCCGGGCGGAACGATGCGTCGCGGATTGCCTGCCGCAGCATTTCAGGGGAGAGGCGGTTCCGGTCCAGCCAGTCAACCGGCTGACTCTCGGGCGAATCGTTCATCTCATCCTCGGTCGCCAGCAGAATGACCGGCGTCAGGCACCCGTGGACCCTCATGTCGGCCACCAGATCGGTTCCACTGCGGTGACCGATGCGGGAGCTGGCGAGGCACAGATCAAACCGTTGCCGCCGCATCAGGCTCACCGCAAAGCCGTAAGTGGAAGCCCATTCGAGCACAAACCGGCGCGGGGCAACCTCATCCAGCAGCAGGATCATCCGCGCGAAGAACTCGTGATCGCTGTCGGCGAGCAACAAACGCATCCGGGGTGGGGCAAGGTTGGGAGTCATGTTGAGCAGGGTTGGTTGGTTGGCCCCGGGCTGGCGGGCGCCTTCGCACGTTCCGAAGGCGCCCGCCCCGGCCATTAGCAGGCGGGTGCGCGCCAGTCGCGGGGGAATCCCCATTGGCATGCAAGCATTCGCAGGTCTCATAAGCGCCCGGGCCGGTCCTTGTCTGCCCGAGGCGCCGGTTCTGAGCGGGGTAACTTTCCCGTGCCCGTGCGCACCCGACAACGTGTAAGATGGATGACACGCTTGTCATCCATTTGGATGACAAGCCGTCGGCGGGCAACCGGAGGGTTTTCAGGAATTCGTGGCCAGAACTGGTCACGCGTCGTCCCTGCAGAATTTCAAAGCACCGTTACATCAACTTCTGGAAACGGGTGACACCGCGATGTCACGTCGCTCCCGCACGCAGGGACGTTCAGCGGTCGTGACCGTCCGCGTCGCGAAGGAATCCCGCTTCAGGCGGCACGGATAAGCCCGTTCCGCACTGCGTATTCAGTGAAGGCGGCAACGGTGTGCAGATCCAGCTTGCGGCGCAGCCGGGCGCGATAGGTGCGCACCGTATTGGGCGAAAGCGCGAGCCGCCGGCCGATCTCCTTGCTGCTCGCACCCTGCGCGATGGCCGCCAGCACCGCGCGCTCGCGCTGGGACAGCTCGGTCGTGCCCGAGGGGGTGAGCGCCTCCAGCATCGACGTCGCCACCGAGGGGCTGAAATACGCCTCGCCACGATGCACCGCCTCGATGGCCTCCATGAGTTCCTCCGGCGCGGCCTCTTTCAGCACATAGCCGCTGGCTCCGCTGCTCGCCACCTGGGCGACGAATTCGCGGCCGTCCAGCATGCTCAGGATGAGCACCTTCGTCGCCGGCACGAGCTTGCGCAGGCGGGCGGCAGCCTCCAGGCCGGTGATGCCAGGCAAGTTGATGTCCATCAAAACGAGGTCTGGCCTGAGCTGGCTCGTCAGGCTCAATGCCTCCTCGCCGCTGGCCGCCTCGCCGACGATCTGAAGGCGCGGGTGCCGCAGGCAGGACCGCAGTCCTTCGCGCACCACGGGGTGATCGTCCACGAGCAGCAGCCGGATCGACTTTGCCGCGGGTGGTGCCGACGCGGGCACAGGGCCACGCTTCGGCCCGCTGGCTGGACGCACACGCTGTGGGGGTGACTTGCGTTTGCTCATGGCTTGGACTTCCTCCGGCTCGCCAACGGAGCCCAGACTTCGATGATCGTCCCCTCGCGCTGGGCGGACTTGACCGTGCAGGTGCCGCCGATGAACTCCGCCCGCTCCCGCATGTTGACCAGCCCCAGACTGCCGGCGGACCGGCCTTTCGGTTTGCGCGCCGGGACGAAGCCGCAGCCATCGTCCGCCACCAGCAGGGTGACGCCGCGGTCCGCACGGATCAGATGCACCTCCACCTCGCGCGCGCCGGAGTGCTTGAGGACGTTGGCAACGGCTTCTTGAAAGATGCGGTAGAGCGCGAGTTCCAAGTCGGGCGGGAGGCGGGTGCGGAACTGGGCCAGCCGACAGGTCACCTGCAGGACCGAGCGCGCCTGAAGTTCCACGCACGCACCGCGAATCGCGGCGACCAGCCCGAGATCGTCCAGCTCACGCGGGCGAAGGTTGTGGGAGATATGCCGGACTTCGCGCAGCGCTCCATCCAGATGGCTCTTCGCCCGGGTGACTTCACGCCGCAGCGTGTCATCCGCCCGGTCATGCAGCCAGCCCTCGACGGCCAGCAGCCGGAACCGCACCGAGGCCAGCAACTGGCTCACCCCGTCGTGCAGTTCCCTGGCCACCCGCCGGCGTTCGTTTTCCTGGGCCGCCAGGATGCGGTGCGGCAGCGCGCGCAACGCCTCCTCAGCGCGCACCTTCTCGGTGATGTCCACTCCCATGCCCGCCACATACCGCCGCCCGGCGGCATCCCGCAGGGGGAAGCGCAGCGTCCAGCAATAGCGCGGTTCCCGTCCCGCGCCAGACAGGTTCTCCATCACATCCACGGTCGCGCCTCGTTCCAGAACCGTCTGGTCGTGGGCTCGCAACTGGCTGGCCACGGCGCGGGGAAAAAGCTCGCGATCCGTGCGGCCAACGAACTCCGCCTGCGTCCGCTTGAGCACGCGGCAGGCGCGCGGATTCACATAGACGTAGCGGAACCGCTCGTCCTTGATCCAGGCGAAGGCCGGAGAATTCTCCATGAACGCGGCGAAACGTTCGTCGCTAGCGTGGCGGGCCGCCTCCGCGCTGAGCCGCTCCAGGGCCCCACCGCAATGCTCGGCCAGCGCCTGCAACGTCTGCAGCGACTCCGCCGTATAATGCCCGGCGGTGTAGCTCTGCACGGACAACACGCCGGCGACGGCCCCGCCATGACCGATGGGCACATACAGCAGCGACGCAGACGGACGACGACGTCCGCCAAAGTCGTGGAACGCGGGTGAAGCCCGGCCCCCGCGTTTGCGCTCCAGTAATTGTCCTCCCTGCTGGACCACCCGGCGCATCAGCGGCGACAACCGCGCCTGGCGAAAGGTGGCGGTGGCATCCACCTGCTCGCCTTCCCGCGTGTCATACGCCAGGACCGGAGTGAGTTGTTCCGTGCTGGCGGCGTAGAGCTGCAGGAAGGACGCATCCCAGCCGAGCAACTGCCGGGCGGTCTCCAGAATCACTTCCGCCGCCGCCCGGGGCGTGCCAGCCGCGCTCAGCCGCTCGCCCAGCCGGGCAAACGCAGCGCTGCGGGCCTGGGCCTGATGGCGATCAAGGACTTCGCGGCGCAGTTGCTCATTGGCGTCCGCCAGTTCGGCGGTGCGTTCGGTAACGCGCTGTTCGAGCGTCTGGTTAAGCAAGGCCAGCCGCGCCTCCGCCACCCGGCGGGCCGTCAGTGCCCGCTGAATGCGGAAGAGCGCATCCACGCGGGCCACCAGCTCTTTGTTGCCGATGGGCCGGGTGATGTATTCATCCGCGCCGCACTCCAGGCCGGCGACCGTGCTGTCCGGAGAGATCTCGACGCTCGAAATCAGCGCCACGAACACGTCCACCAGTGCGGGACTGGCCTTGATGAGGCGGCATACCTCGCGGCCGTTGACATCCGGCAGCATCACGTCCAGCAGCACCAGGTCGGGCTTGATCTGGTCCGCCAGGCGCAGCGCGTCCGTCCCATTGGCGGCGGGGAACACCTTGCAGCCGTGCCGCTGGAAGAGCCGCACGAGGAGATCGAGATTGTCGGGCTCGTCATCCACCACGAGCAGGCGCGGCACTGGAGCCGCTGCTTTCCCTGCTTGTTTAGTCTTGTCCATGCCGACGGTCCTTTGATCGTTGCTGTGGCGCGAGTCTGACCGATGCTGCGACGCTGGCGAGCCCATTCTGTCCAAAAACAAAACCGGCCAGTCGCTTGCGCGGCTGGCCGGAGAGGTTTCGGAAAGTTCGCCGCGAATCAATACTCGCGCTTGGTCTTCCGGCCCGGTTCGGGGACCGGGTAGAACCCATTCGCATCTGCCTGCACGGGAGCCGGCGAGTCCGCCGTCAGCTTGTCCGCACCCGGCGCGTATTCGTGCTCGTGATTGAGCATCTCGTCCAGGGTGACTTCCTGGCCGGTGTGCGCCGCGTAGCGGCCCAGCGAAGTGGTGAGGCTGGCCATCACGCCCCGGTCCACTTCGTTGTGCGGCTTGTCGTTGCGGATGGCATCGGTGAGGAGCTGCCACTCGTTGAAATACGGATCATCCGCCATCTTGGAGTCGGACGTCCAAAGCTGGTTCTCACGCGAGAGGACGTGCCCCTTGAAGGTGCTGGAAGGCCCGTTGCAGTCGCCGGATTTGGCGGCCACCGCCATGCCCTTCGTGCCGTGCACGAAGCTGTGATACATCGGCACGGCCCCGGTCATGCAGCGGCCGTCCATATACAGCTTGGTCCCATCTTCGAAGGTGTATTCCACCGAATAGGAGTCGAAGTTCTGGTCCACGTAGGGCTTGCCATCCGGGCTGGTCCGGTAGGTGCGGCCGCCGACGCCCTGGGCTTTGACGGGCCAGAGGGTTTGCCCCGGCGGGCTCTTCATCCAGCAGAGATGGTCAATGTGGTGGATGTTGAAATCGCTGTAGCCGCCGCCGGACGCCCAGATGAAGCTGTGGAAGCGGGAGATCTGCCACATCAGTTCGCTGGGTTTTCCGGGCAGGTTGTTTTCCTTGCCGGGATACTTCTCCGAGAAGGCCGAGCCGAGCAGGCCCTGCATGCGGTAGCCGCGCATGAGCATCACGTCGCCAATCTCGTTGTCCTGATGGATGCGCTGATGCAGTTGCTGCAGGCACTTCTTGTGGCGGGACATCAGACCCACGCCGACCTTGAGGTTCTTTTCCTTGGCGAGCTTGTTCAGCTCCAGCATCCGGCGCGAGGTGGGGCCGTCCGCCGTCAGCGGCTTCTCCATGAACACGTTGATGCCCTTTTCGATGGCGTATTTGAAATGCACCCAGCGGAAGGCCAGCGGCGTGGTGAAGATCGCCACGTCGCCCTTCTTCAGCGAATCGATCGCACCCTTGTAAGCATCAAAGCCGATGAACTTGCGATTCTCCGGCACGTCCACCTGGTCCTTGAACTTGCCCTTGAGGGAGTTGAGCGCGCCGTCCAGGCGATGCTGAAAGACGTCCGCCATGGCCACGAGCTTGGGCGGGCCGCTCTGCGACATCGCATTGGCCGCCGCGCCGCCGCCACGACCACCGCAGCCGACGAGGGCCACGGAGATCTGGTCGCTGCCCGCCGCGTGGACATGCGGCAGCACGACGCCGGAGAGCGCGCTGGCCCCGACTACCAGGCCGGAGGTTTTGAGAAAATCACGACGGGAAGGTGGAGTGGAATCGGGCACAGAGTTCATGGCCGTATCGTTTGCCCGACCCCGTGTGAGTGTCAACACCGGAGCGGCGACGGCCCGATGCGAATCAGGTTTTGGACAGCGAACACGAAGGGCACAGTGGGATGGCGCATCCCATGAACAGGAAGGGGGCAGAAAGATGGGGGATTTCTTTCTGGCCCCATATTGGGGGCCCATTTTCGTTGCCAAGAACTTCCCAAAGATTCAGGGAAGGCAAAGATTGGGATCGGCAATTTGAAGTGAAGGGAGCGGGGGCTGGCGGGCGACATTCCATTGGCGTGGCGCAAATGCGGGATCGGTTTTGGGGTGGGAGAGTGCGGGAGTGGATGATTGCCGGCTGCCGATTGCCGATTGCTGGGGTCCGAGAGCCGTGAGGCGAGGGCTGAGCGCAGATTTAAGATTGGAGATTTCAGATTTCAAATTTCAAAGAGCCGATGGCCGGTTGGCGAGCACGGGCGGGGGGCCGGGAGGCCAAACGAAAGCCCGAACTAAAATCAAAGAACAAAAACGCAGGGAAACGGCGGGGGGCTCGGGGGTTCAGGGGAACGGCCCGGGGAAACGCACCATCAACATATGAAAAAACAAATGACGGAGAAACAGATCGAGGCGAATCGGAGGAATGCCCAGAAATCCACGGGGCCGCGCACGGAGGCGGGCCGGGCGGTGGCCAGACTGAACGCGCTCACGCACGGGTTGCGGTCCGAGGAGGAGGTGCTGGGACCCCGGACGGACACCCTGAAGGGTGGACACCGAACGGGGATACGGTCCACGGCGGTGCTGGTGCGGGGGGCGCATTATCAGGAGAGCCAGGAGGAGTTCGACGAGCTACATGCGCGGTTTGTGGCGGACTTGCAGCCGGTGGGGCCGGTGGAGGAGATGCTGGTGGACCAGGTGGTCACGGGGCACTGGCGGCTGCGGCGGGCGCTGCGGGCGGAGGCGGGGGAGATCGCCTTGAGCGTGGACGGGGGGCAGCAGCAACGGAACTGCGAGGAAGTGCGGCTGGGGAGCCTGCCTTGGGAACTGAGTGAGGACCCGGTGGGAGCGATGTTGGATTCCGTCTTCGGGAGCACCCTGCTGGAGCGGGCCCTGGAGCGGCTGCGGGCCTCGGTGGAAGCGACCGGGGAGCTGACCGAGGAGGCGATTCGACAGCTCGGCGTGCTGGACAAACCGCACCGGCTGGCACTGGAGCTGACGCAGTTCCGGAAGGATCTGGCAGCGAATCCCGAGGGGCTGGAGGGTCCCGCGCTGCGCACGCGGCAGAAGGAGCTGGCACTGGCCTTCATTGACGGGGAACTGAGGCTGGTCCGGTGGGTGAAGCAGCGGGCGGAGGAACGGGAGCGGCGGGAGGAGGCGGCGCGGCAGGCGGCGGCGGTGCTGCCGGCGCAGGCGGTGCTGGACCGAATCCTGCGCTACGAGACGAAGCTGGAGCGGCAGATCCACCGGGCGCTGGCGCAGTTGGAGCGGTGGCAGCGGAGGCGGGAAGGGGTTCAAAGTTCAAAGTTCAAGGTTCAAAGTCCAGAGTTTCAGGGCGAAAGTCCAAGGTCGGAGGGGCAAGGTGGGACTAATGGGACGGAGGGGACGGATGAGCGGGAGAATTCGGAGTGCGGAGCTGGGGATATTTTTCCGAACGAAGCCATTTTGAAGAGCGGTGCGACAGACCTCCCCATGAACCGAAGCGGATCAGAAAGATGGGGTCAGAACAATGAAGACGGGAAGGACGGGGCCGAGCGAGGCGGGGAGAGGATTTCCCGCAGATTCAAGGCGACCACAGATGGGGAGAGGCGGGGAGATTCACAGAATCATGGCGCACAGAATCATGGGGAGGAATGCCCAAAGATTGGGGACGGACAAGGATGAGGGATTTCTTTCCGACCCCATTTTTCTGACCCGGTTTTTGGGGGCTGACTTGAATCAAGGGCAAGCGATTGCGCCCGACTGGCGGGTGGATGGCTTGAAGCCGGTTCGGGCTGCTGCGGCCCAAGGGTCGGCGGCGGCAAGCCGCCGGCGCGGGTTCATGGGCTTTCCCAACTTCCGGTGCGGGACCAATCCAACCGGCAGCTTCCGTGCGTCACGCTTCCTCGTCCGCGCCATCCGCAGTTTCCCCTTCGGAATCCCGGCTCAAGCCGGCTCAGGCCTCGGACCAGATGCGCACCCGCTTGCAGTCGTGCTGCACCTGCATCGTCACGACCTGCCCCGCCGTCACTGGCATCGCGCTGGTGAATGCGTGGATGCGCGGTCCCCAGCAACTGACCGCCGGCGGTCGGTTCGTGTATTCCAAACCCTCCCCGAAGCGCAGCCAGATCCAATGCAGGAAGCCCTCCACCGCTCCGTCCGTCCGCACCGTGACCCCAAAACTCGTCTGCGCCCTCCGGTAACTCGCCGCCACCGCGAGGTCGAAACGCAGCACCACCACATCCTCCGCCAAATCCGTCTCCAGCCCGGCCGGACTTTGCACGGTGGCCGGACCGAGCCGATCCAGCGCCGAGACATCCAGCCCGCACGCGGGCCGCGCCCGGAACGCAAGGCTCGCCTGCGGCCCGCCCACGAGCGTGCCGCGCAGTTCGATCTGATCAGGCAGCAGCACCGCCCCGGGTTTGAGCAGCCGCGCCTGCACATCCGCCGTGATCGCCAGCGCCTCCTCGCCGAGCAGGCCGTTGTCCACGATCTCGGCCACGAACAGGTCCGCGCGTTCCGGCAGATCCATGCCCAACTGCACGTCGTTCGAGCGCTTGGGAATCACGGTGACGCGGTCCGCCAGCCCGTTCCGCGCGATGTTCTCCCGCGCCACCTCCACCAGCAACGGCTCCATCTCGCAGGTATAGACATGGGCCGCCCCCGCGCGCGCCGCCAGCATCGCGAGAATGCCGGTGCCCGTCCCCACCTCGAAGACAATCATGCCGGGGCGGACACGCCGGTTCAGCGCCGCCTGGTAGATCGCATTCCGGTCGTCGTCGTTGATGATCCCAAAGTGCCAGCCCGGCACGCGCTTGCGGATCGCCCAGTCCGCAAGCTGGCGGACCACCGGGTCTTGGGCATCCATCCGCCACGCCTGCTCGGCCAGGACCTTGGCGGAACCGGTGTGTTTCTCGTTCATGCGCTTGAGCGCCGCGCTGAACCGGGCCAGCTGACGGGGAAAACCCGGCAAGGCCGCCAGCTTGCGCACATGCACAGCCACGTCAGGAGGCAGCGCGATCAGCCACTCAGGTTCCGGCACAAGCCATTGCATAAACCGAGCATGGTAAAACTCCCGGAGCGATGGCCAGCCATTCTTGCGCAAGGCCCTCCTGGCGGGCACGGACCGGGCCACAACCTCCTTGCCCACCATGACACTATGGAGTGCGCCGGACGGTTTGATGCGTCAGTGCATCCCAAGATGACACTCCGACTCGACACCAGCCGCGCGCCCATGCTACCGGGAGCGCCGCATGGCCGATTATGCCCAACCTGTGAGCCGCGAAGTCCAGCCAGGAGCCGCTCTCCTGCGCCAGGCCTACGGCTTGCGCATCCGCTCCACGCTGCCCATGGCGGAGCTTCCGCCCGCCGATGGACCCGAGGCGGACATCGAGATTGTCGAAGGCCCCGTCCCCACCGAACTCCCCGGAGCCACCGACCGCGGCGTGCGCTATCAAGCCGCCCCCGGCCAGCTCCTGCTCACAGTGGACGGCATCGCCCGCTTCCTGATCTCCGAGGGGCGACGCATCGTCATCGAGTCCCCGCCGGGGGCCGACCCCGAGGACGTGCGGCTCTTCCTCTACGGGTCCGCCTTCGCCGCCCTGCTGCACCAGCGCGGGGATCTCGTCCTCCACGGCAGTGCCATCGCCACGGGCAATTCCTGCGTGGCGTTCCTCGGCGTATCGGGCATCGGCAAATCCACCATGGCCATGGCCTGCCAGCGACGTGGCTACCCGGTGCTGACTGACGACGTCTGCGCCGTGCGGGCGGACGCCAGCGGACGGCTGCTGCTCCACCCCGGCCTGCCCCATGCCAAGCTCTGGCTGGACTCCCTCAAGCAATTTGACCTCGCGCCCGACGGCCTCCGGCGCATCCGCCAGGCGCTGGAGAAACGCGCCGTCCCGCTGGGTGAAACCTTCGCCACCGCCCCGTTCCCGGTGCGCAAGCTCTACATCCTCCGCGCCACCAACGAGCCCGACATTCAGCTCACGCCGGTCGAAGGCCCCCAGCGCCTCAACGCGCTCAAGCAGCAGACCTATCGCTTCCATTTCGTGGACGGCCTGGCCGCCAAGCCCGCCCATTTCCGCGCCGCCCTGGCCCTCGCCCAGCAGGCCACCGTCACCCGCGTCACCCGCCCCGAGGGCATCTTCCGTCTCGCCGAATTGGTGGACCGCCTCGAAGCGGACTTCCGCCCCTGAGCCATCGCCCGCCATGAAGCGCATCGTCTGGCTCGCCTCGTATCCCAAGTCCGGGAACACCTGGTTCCGCACCTTCCTCACCAACTTCCTGCGCGATGCCGAGCAGCCCGCCGACATCAACGACCTCGACGGCGGCCCCATCTCCAGCGCCCGCGGTCCCTTCGACGACGCCGTGGGCTACGACTCCGGCGAACTGACCCCCGACGAAGCGGACGCCCTCCGTCCCGAGGTTTATCTCCAGCTCGCCCGCAAGGCCAAGGAGACGCTCTACTGCAAGTGCCACGACGCCTACACCTTCTTGCCGGACGGCCGCCCGCTTCTCCCACCCGAGGCCACTCAGGCCGCCCTCTACTTCGTCCGCAATCCCCTCGATGTCGCTGTCTCCTACGCGGCGCACGGCGGCAGCACCAACTACGAGCGCACCGTCAAGCTGCTGGGCAAGCCCGACGCCTGCGTGGCCGTCAGCGATGCCACCGAGCCGAACCAGCTCCGCCAGCGCCTCCTCTCCTGGAGCCGGCACGTCACGAGCTGGGCCACCGCCCCCGGCATCCGCGTGCAGGTGATCCGCTACGAGGACATGAAGCTCACCCCGGAAGCCACCTTCACCACCGCCGTGCGCTTCCTCGGCCTGCCGGACCAGCCCGAGCGCATCCGCAAGGCCATCGAGTTCAGCCGCTTTGAGGAACTGCAGAAGCAGGAGCAGGCCGGCGGCTTCCGCGAACGCCTGCCCAAGGCCAAGGCCTTCTTCCGCAAGGGCAGCATCGGCTCCTGGCGCGACGCCCTCACCCCCGAACAAGCCGCCCGCGTCATCGCCGACCACACCGACGTGATGCGCCAGCATGGCTACCTGGATGCGGCGGGCCAGCCCGTCCACTGACCCCGGTAGGGCCGCGCTGCGCGCGGCCTTTCCCCCCTCAGCCAACGTAGCGCGGACGCCCACGTCCGCCGCCCGCCCCCCGTTTGGAGTCCCGGCTTTAGCCGGTAGCGCGCATGAGTGGCACAGGTGAACCGGACGGCTCCACCGGCTCAAGCCGGGACTCCGAGCCACAACCCGCCTGCGGACGTAGGCATCCGCGCTCTGCTCCGCTTGGGCCTGCCTCCTCCGTTGACAGCTCGCCCCCCCAGCTACTCTCCCGCCGCCATGCAAACCGCACCTGCCTCCCCCGCCCCGCAAGCCCCCGCCGCCAAGCTCCCTTGGGAGACTCCGCTCTGCCAGCCCCTCGATGCCGCCGAGGGGACGGAGGAAACCCCCAACGCGCTTGAGAGCATTGTCGTTAGCACAGCCCCCGCCTCCTAGCCGCTCACCCTGCGCTGGTTGCGGCCTGGCCTGGCGCTGCCCGCACGCTTGCTCGGCCGGTGTCCTCCCCCCTGCCAAGGGAGCGCGGACGCCCTCGTCCGCTGCCCGCCCTCCGCTTGGAGTCCCGGCTTTAGCCGGTAGCGCGCACGAGGGGCACAGGTGAATCGGACGGCTCCACCGGCTCAAGCCGGGACTCCGAGCCAGCCCCCGCCTGCGGATGTAGGCGTCCGCGCTCTGCTCCGCTTGGGCCTGCCTCCTCCGTTGACAGCTCGCCCCCCCCAGCTACTCTCCCGCCGCCATGCAAGCCGCACCTGCCTCCCCCGCCCCGCCAGCCCCCGCCGCCAAGCTCCCTTGGGAGACGCCGCTCTGCCGGTCCCTCGATGCTGAAGAGGGGACGCAAAAAATGGCAAACCCAAATGAGACGCCGGTCAGTTTCGGCCCCGCCTCGTAGTCCAAGTAGGCCGTGTCCGCCCCTTCAGCCTGCGGGTCTGGGGGCCGGATTCACGGTAGGACGGGTTCTCCTCTCCGCTGCCAAGGGAGCGCGGACGCCCACGTCCGCAGCCCCGCTCCCCGCCCCCCGTATGGAGTCCCGGCTATAGCCGGTAGCGCGCACGAGTGGCGCAGGTGAATCGGACGGCTCCACCGGCTCAAGCCGGGACTCCGAGCCAGCCCCCGCCTGCGGACGTAGGCGTCCGCACTCCGGGTGGGGTGCGAGCCTCAGCCGGTAGGGCGGCGTGTCCTCACCCCGCCGTCGGCTGCCTCGACAGGTAGGGCGCGTCTGTCCCCAGCGCGCCGTCGGCCACCCACACCTCCCCTTACCTCGGCGGCAAGGTGAGGACACCGCGCCCTGCCAGCGCTGCCCGCGCCCAGCGCGACGCCGATTCTTTCCGATACACCTCGCTATGCGTCGGCGGCCCGTCAGGTTGGACACCGAATGATGACGCCCACCGCCCCGACCACCTCGCTCCCTAGCCCCGCCAAGCTCCCGTGGGAGACCCCGCTCTGCCAGCCCCTTGATACCGCTGAAGGGACGGAGAAGCTCTACATCAGGCCCTCCGAATCCAGCCCAAACTCCGGTCCCCCCTCGTAGCCGGGCCAGTCCATTGTGCGGCGGGCTGCGCTTCCGGCAGCCGGCGAGGCCGGTCAGGCGAGGTGTCCCACTCCGCCACCTCCGCCCACTATGGAGTGCGGGGACTCGTCCCCGCTTTCCGCAGGCGACTGGTCGCCGTCGTATGGGTGGCACAGGCTACCAGCCTGTGCCGTCCGGCCAGACGCAACGGCGGCACGGTGAGGACACCCCCGCCCTGCCCCCAATGCTTTCCGATATACCTCGCTATCGGCAGGCTGCCTGTCAGGTTGGGCACCGCATGATGATGCCCTCGGCCCTGACCACCTCGCTGCCCGCCCCCGCCAAGCTCCCGTGGGAGTCCCCGCTCTGCCAGCCCCTTGATGCCGCCGAAGGGACGATGGCGAAACCGATTGTCAATCCAACCGAAGCCAGCGCAAGCGCGGGCCCCCACTCGTAGTCCCATTTGGCCGGTTCGCCCGGCCGGTTCAGCCGGTGGTTTGTGGTTGGGATACCAGGTTGACATCGCCCTCCCCGCGCGGAGAATCTCCAGCCCGTGAGCCAGTCACCACCCCCCGGCCGCGCACCCCAGAGCATCACCAGCAGTCCCCTTCCACTCCAGCCTGCTTCGGTGGATACCATCGCGGCCTTCGCCACCCACGGCTATATCATCGCCCGTGGGCTGCTGCCCGCCGCCGTCTGCGCCAAGGCGGCCGCCGACTTGAAGACCATGAAGGCGCACAATATGTTGCGCCGGGGTGATGGGGCCGTTTCGGCGGCCACCGTAGCCTACAAGAACCTCGTCACGGAGGATCTCCTCCTCCGCTTGCTCCCGCAGGTCGAGCAACTGACCGGCCACCGGCTCCTGCCCACGTATTCCTTCATGCGCATCTACGAGCCGGGCGCCGTGCTGGCCCGTCACCAGGACCGCCCCGCCTGCGAAATTAGCCTCTCCCTCTCCCTCCAGCCCGACCCGCTGGTGCCCTGGCCGCTCTTCGTTGAGACGCCCACCGGGGAAGCCGTGGCCGCCCACCTCGCGGCGGGGGATGGTTTGATCTACAAGGGCATTGAGCGCCCCCATTGGCGTGAGCCTTTCACCGGCACCGAGATGATCCAGACCTTCCTGCACTACGTCCGGGCGGACGGCCCCTACGCCCACCTCAAGGCAGACAAGATCAAACCGTTGCGCCCGGGCCAGGGCAGATAGGGCGGAGTGTCCTTTCCCTGAACCGGAGCGCCGGTCTCTGACCCGGACTTCGCGCCAGCACGCCGGGGCGCTCCGGCCGCGTAGTTCTCACCCGCAGGGCTGCGGAAGACGGGCCGTCAGCCACCCAAACGCAACGGCGGTTCGGCGGCGTGGTGAGGACACCGCGCCCTGCCAGCGCTGCCCGCGCCCAGCGCGACGCCGATTCTTTCCGATACACCTCGCTATGCGTCGGCGGCCCGTCAGGTTGGACACCGAATGATGACGCCCACCGCCCCGACCACCTCGCTCCCTAGCCCCGCCAAGCTCCCGTGGGAGACCCCGCTCTGCCAGCCCCTTGATACCGCTGAAGGGACGATGGCAAAACCAAATGACAATCCCACTGAAGCCAGCCCCAGCACCGGCCCCAACTCTTAGCCCGGCCAGCCGTCCCGATTCCCACTCACGCTTTGGTGGACACCGCCCACGCCTTCGCCGCCGACGGCTATATCATCGCCCGCAGGCATGCCCGCAGTCAAAACCAGCGAACTTTAGGGCAAAATCTATGCTGTCTGGAGGAAAACCCAGGGCTGACGCATCAAAAAAGTAAGGACTGGCGAATGGGGACTGACGAATGGACCGGGGAGTTAAACTGCTTTTCCCGTGTCGCTTTTATTCGTCAGTCCCCATTCGTCAGTCCGAGTCATTATCGGTTGGCCGCCCAGCACCCCTCCCAGCGGACTTTCCTCGGCTGCTTCCGAATGGATTTCCTCGGGCTTTTGATGCGTCAGCCCTGGAGGAAAACCTGCCTTCACTGGCGCTTCCAGACGGGCCAAGTTTTCTCCCGGACGACCCAAGTTTTGGTCCAGACGGCAGCAGTTTTCCTCCCGGCGATCCGAGTTCGATTGAAAGCGCAAGCGCTCGCGTCAGCGGCCTGCCTTCTGGTTGACACCCCGGGCCGGCCTTTGTTTATCCTTTGTTCAGCATGCAATCAGAACCTGCATCCAACACCCCGCCAGCCTCCGCCAAGCTCCCGTGGGAGACCCCACTCTGCCAACCCCTCGACGCCGCCCAAGGGACGGAGTCTGGAACGAAACACTTCGCACCTGAGACTTCTTATATGGATCAGGCCCCCGCTTCTTAACCACCTCCGAAGCGCCAGTCGCCAAGGGCGCCTTGCAAACGAAAGGTGTAAGCCCATTTGAGACTCGTTCTAACGGGCCAACCTCCTAGCCAATCGTGCTGCATGCGCGGTTGGGCCTGCCGCATACCGCAAACCCGGTAAGGCAGGCGTCAACCCCGTCTTCCACCCGGACGTTCCGTGCCGAAAGCGGTGCAATGAGGACACCGCTCCCGGAGCAAAGTCCGAACTTGTCCGCTTCGCCCAATTCCAGCATTCCCATCCCACCGCCGCCGCTGCGGGACACGGTCCCGCGCTCCGGGGAGTTGACTTTCCGCACCGGACTTTGGTTATTCTACCGCCATGCAAACCGAGCCTGCATCCGCCGCCCAGCAAGTTATTGCCAAACTCCCCTGGGAGACGCCGCTCTGCCAGCCCCTCGACCTCGCCGAGAAGACGAACGGCAAGTCGCCAGTTGGAAACGAATCCACACCCAGCTTCGGTCCCAATTCATAGTCCAGTCAGGTGGCGGTGAGGAAGCAGGCAGGGCGGGGTGTCCTTACCCTGCCGTTGGCCAACCTCGGTGGCGCGGTGAGGACAACGCGCCCTATTCTATCCCGGTCCGGCCTTGGTTCGCACTTGACCCTCACCGGCTGCCCCCTACCCTGCGCCCCGCTATGGTTCTGCCCACCAACACCGTTGTCCGTGCGTCCGAGCTGATCTCCGGCACGCTGGATGAACGCGCGGTGCTGCTGAGCATCGAGAACGGCGAGTATTACCAGATGAACCGCATGGCCACGCGCGTCTGGGCCGCCGTGGAACAGCCCTGCCGCGTCAGTGACCTGGTCACCCGCCTGCAATCCGAGTTCGAGGTGGACCCGGCGGTGTGTGAGCGCGAAGTGCTGGCCTTCCTGAGCCAGCTTCATCAGGACAAGCTGCTGCAGATCCAGACGGTGACGGCATGAGCGCCATTGCCGGACTGCTCCGGCTGGACGGTGCCCCGGTCCCTGCGGAGTCCCTCTCCCCTGCCCTGGCCCTGATGGCGCAGTATGGCCGCGATGCGCGCGGGCTGTGGAGCATGGGGCCCATCGCCCTCGGCTGCCAGGTGCAGCACTTCACGCCGGAAGCCCGCCTGGCGGCGGAGCGCGGGTCTGTGACCCGCAGCACGGTGGTGGATTCCAACGCGCCCGGAACGTCGGTGCCGCTGCGGGTCACCGACCCGCGCTCCGGAGACATCCTCACCCGTGGCCCCCTGACCCTCGTCGCCGATGCCCGCCTGGACGGTCGCCCCGAGCTGTGCGACGCGCTGGACCTGCCCGCCGCTGAACATGTCACCGTATCCGATGAGGAACTGCTACTGCGGGCGTATGAGCGCTGGGGCGAAGGCTGCGCAGAGCATCTGCTCGGGGATTACGCCTTCGCCATCTGGGATGCAAACGCCCGGCGGCTGTTCCTCGCGCGGGATCACATCGGGGCCCGGCCACTCTTTTACTGGCACACGGAAAAGGAGTTTGCCTTCGCCACAGATCTGCCGGCCTTGCTCGCCATTCCCGGCGTGCGGCGGGAGCTGGATGAGGTGGAGGTGGGGCGGCTGCTGCTGGGCGTGGCTCCGGGAATGCATGACAATGTCCACACCTACTACCGGGGCGTGCGCAAGCTGCCCTTCGGCCACACGCTGACGCGGGATGAGCGAGGGGTGCGCGTGGCGCGCTACTGGTTCCCCGAGCGGCTCCCGGACATCCGCCTGGCCAAACACGACGACTACGTGGACCAGCTCTACGCGCTGGTGGAGCGCGCAGTGGCGGACCGGTTGCGGACGCGGCTGCGCGTGGGCGCGCATCTCAGCGGCGGGCTGGATTCTTCGTCGGTGGCCGTGCTGGCCACCCGGCTCCTGCGGCAGCGTGGGGCCGCGCCGCCCACCGTCTTCTCCTGGTCGCCGCCGCCGGGAGCCAACCCGGAAGCGACGGAGCACCGGCGCATTGAGGCCATCTGCCGGCAGGAGGGGCTCACGCCACTCTACCTGGAAGCGGACGACGACAATGAGCGCTGGATGGCCGGACTGGACATCTCCTTGCGCCCGGCACCCACGATGGGCCAGGAGATCTCAGTGCAGCGTCGCGCCGCCGCGCTGGGCCTCGGGTTGATGCTGTCCGGCTGGGGCGGGGACGAGGGCGTGAGCTACAACGCGCGAGGCCTGGCCGCTGACTTTCTGGTGCGCGGACAGTGGCGGGCGCTGGCGCGGTATGTGGGTCTGGCAGACTTGGTGCGCCGGCCGCGCGGGGTGGTGCAGATGCTGCGCTACTTTTGGAGTGATGCCGTGCTGCCCACTCTGCCCGATGCCGTGTGGGAGCGGCTGGCATATCGCCAGGCCCGGAGCCGGCGCGGCCAGCCGTTCATCCAGCCGGAATTTGCCGCCCGCATCCGGCCACACTTGCGCACCGATGGGCCCCTTTTGCGCGAGGTGCCCGGCAGCCGCAACTGCCAGGTCGCGCTCTACCATCATGGGCATATGACGGCGCGCATGGAAGCCTGGGCGGTCTTCGGAGCGGAACACGGCCTGACGTATGCGTATCCGTTGACAGACCGGCGCGTGCTGGAGTTCGTGTATGGGGTCCCCCCGGAACTGCACCACCAGCCCGGCCAGAGCCGCAAGCTCTACCGGCACGCCACCAGCCGGATCTTCCCACCCGCCGTGCCGTGGGACTCGGTGAAGCAGGACCCGGCGCTGGCCGAGCATCAAAAGCAACGCAAGCCGTCCGCCGCCCTGGCGCAATTGCACGAAAGCCTCTGCCAGCCCAACCCGTGGGTGGACACGGTCCGCCTCCGGGAAGCGCTGAAGCATCCTCCCCTCACCATCTCCGCCCGCCACGCGCTGGCCGCGCTCGGACTGTGGAAGCATGAGCAGGCGCGCAGTGGAAAAACGGGCCGTTGACAAGGGCGGCGGGCGCCACGTAGCGCCGGCCTCCGGCCGGCCGTGCCGCAAGCGTCCTCGCTTGCCCGGCCCGGCTTGCGCCCTTGACTCCGCACTCCCGGCACAAGAAGAATTCTCTCAGTCTGAATTGATGCCTCTGGCCAAGAGCGCTGCACCAAATTATGAATCAGTCCGACTCACCCCAGCCTCCACCCGCGACGCCTCTGCCTTCAATCCGGCAGCCTTGGGAAACTCCGCTGTGCCTGCCGCTGGATATTGGCGAAGGCACGGCCAAGCCCGCGAACATTGTTGAGACCACCACCCCCATGACCACGAAAGGTCCGGCTTCCTGAGCCATTCGTCACAGCCCGGTCTCCATCCGTCCCCGAATCCCGCAGCCGAGGGTGCCGGCCACCCCGGCCCCAACCCCTTCCCTGCGGCTGCGAATGGCGGTTACCCCCATGGCCGTTGATCTTCCACGCCATATCAGGCCGCCGGATGCGCAGCAGCGGGAACTGACCCGGGCAATGATCGACCCGGTGCTGCCTGACTTGATGGCTGACCTGCTGGATGTGCGAAGGGCGGTGGACCAGGCGTTCTATCACTTTCACCGCGAGCTTCGCGGCATCGCCCCGCCGAACCTCCGTCTGGAGGACGCCGGCAACTGGCACCAGTTCACCGGAGCCCCGCTCGACCGGCTGGTCCGGCGGCACTGCGCGCCAGATGATCATCTCTTCAGCAGCTATCCGAAAGGCTGTTGCAGCGGCATCACCTCGGCGGTCTTTGATGTCCTCCGCACGGGCCAGCCACAGTCTGCCGCCTTGCATCAACTCCGGGAGTTCACCAACGCCGACGGCGTCTTTCAGGTCATCTGGGGAGTGATCCGTGACCGCTACTTTCAAACGGCCTTTCAGATTGGCACCTTCTACGTAGATGTGGCCAATGATACGGTGGACCTAGCCAAACCACGCACGGAGCATGCGCCGATGGAGTCGTCTGGATTCAAGAATGTGGCCTCGCTCGGAGAATACGCGCGGATCAAGGCCGGCTATCATTGTCAGGACGTCTTCCTCAACGATTTCCTGCCGCGGGTGCTGCCCTACCACCCGCTGATCGCCGTGGACCACGGGCGGCAAACGGTGGAACTCGACACTTACGGATACCTCGCCCGGCTGGCGATCGCCGGCCACGCTGAATTCTTTCAAGAGGAAGCCGGCGCGCCGATCGCCCGGCTGGCCGATCCGCAGATTCTTCAGGAGCTGGCGCGGCCATTCGCCACCGAGGGACTCTTCCAGCCGCTCGGCCCGGAAGCATGGGGAAGGCTGATCGCAACCGTCACCGCCACGCCCGAGCCGACGCGAACTGGCGCAGCGGCCACCGCCCGCAAGGTGGCCAACCTGGTCAATCACCTGTGGGCGCGCAGCGGCACTTACGAACGGATCAGCGGGCGGCTCAAAGCCCGGTGACAGTTCAGGCGCAATGACCCGGAGCGGAGGTCTGTTCGGCAATCCGCAGCCACTCTTCAATCACCGGTTTGGCATCCGCCACCTCCAGCGACTGACAGATGAGCGCGTCGCGCTCACGCTCGTCGGGGAACAGCTCGGTGAGCGCGAGCTGAAGCTGCTGCCGAGGGTCCTTGACCTTGCTGACCAGGCCCCAGATGCCGGCGGAGCGAAGGTCCTCTTCCACGGCCGCCAAAGCCGCGGCGTGGCTGCGCCCGAATCGCTCCCGCACGCCCGGCATCACCTGCTTGATGAACACGGGCAGCGACAGGAGCGACTTCAACTCCGCCAGGACGAGATAGAACACCACGGCCTCCACGCTGGCCAGATACGCCAGCATCCGTTCCAGAAAGACTTCCGGGCGGGCCTTGAACACGGCCACCAGCACCGCCGCCTGCCGCGCCACGTGCTGCTGCTGATACTTCCCCCGATGGGCAAAGCCGCTCCGGTGAAAGGCGAACTGCAGCAGGTCCTTGCTGCCATAGGTGCGCGCCACCAGCGTAAGTGAAGGATTGCCCAGATGGGCTACGCAGTGGATGAAGTCATCCCGCCCGTGGATGGAACAAATCTTGCCCGGTGCGATCATCTCGATTCCCTGCGCCACCAGCCGGCCCAGCCGCAGCGCCTCCTCTGGCGCGGACTCTTCCATGAACCGGTATTCGATCTGCACGGAACACCCATTCAACACGCGGAACGCTCCAGTGAATCCGTGCCCATGTATGCCCGTCCGGCTCGGAAACCAGAACAGCACTTCGATGTAAAACCCCGGGGCGACGAATACCGCCAGCGGCGGCTGGCCGAAGCCGCCCTTGAAATTGACCTGCTTGGGCAGTGGACGCTGCTGCGCCGCCCATTCCGCCATCGCGAGCACGTCCACCGGAGGCGTGGGCACCGCGCGGAGCACGTCCGTGGCGATGCCTGCGAACACGCGGTCCGGTTCGGGATGATCGCCCAGCCGGTCGGCCATCGTCAGGCCGAGGCTCTGGAAGTAGTCGTTGAGAGCAGACACCGGGCGCTCAATTCATGACCAGCCCGCGCCGCACGAAGGTCGGCACATCCAGGTCCACGCCATTGCGGAGCGTCGGCTCGCTGTGCTCGAAGGGGCCTTTGGTCACGGTCTCCAACTGCAGCTCGGGATGCACCGGCTTGGGCTTCTTGCGCGAGCGCCACGAACGGGACGCCACCACCGGCGTGGGGGCCGTCGCCTCTGCCACCATTTCCGCCACGGCCACGGCCGCCGGCACCCGGTCCGACTCCGTCTTCGCCGCAGTGGTCCGCGTCACCGGCTTGGCCGCGATGGCGGCGCCGAGCAGGTCAATGTCCGAACCCGTGCGCGGCACCGGGGCCGGTTCGGGATGCTCCGGCTCCACTTCCTTCGGCAAATCGGCGGCGTGCGAACGCTGACGCGAGGCAACGAGCGTGACAGTCAGGCGGCCGCCGAGTTCCTCCTCGATGGCCGCGCCCATTATCAGGTGCGCGTTCTCGCACTGGCGGTTGATCTGCTCCATCACGCGATTGACCTCGGCCATGGTGAGGCCGGGACCGCCCATCAGGCTCACGAGCAGCGCATCGGCCTCGCCGAGCGCCGCGCCGCCTTCGAGCAGCGGGTTGGCCAGGAGTTTCTCCACCACTTCCTTCGCGCGATGCTGGCCCGCCGCCTCCGCGCTGGCGAAGGAACTCTCCGAATGCCGGTCCCGCAAGACGGAGCAGAGGTCCGCGAAATCAAGGTTGATGAAGCCCGGCCGCGTCACGAGCTGCCAGATGCCGCGCACGCCCTGCGCGAGCAGATCGTTCGTGGTGGCAAAAGTCTCGATGACACTGGTGTTCTCATCAATCAGCTTGAACACCTTCTGGTTCGGCAGGCAGATGACGCCATCGGCCGCAGCCTTGAACGCCTCAAGGCCCAGCCGCGCCTGCCGCATCCGCTTCGGCCCTTCGCAGTCAAACGGCAGCGTGACAAAGGCCAGCGACAGCGCGCCGCACTCCTTGGCCACCCGCGCCAGCACCGGCCCAGCACCCGTCCCCGTGCCGCCGCCCAGTCCGGCGCAGATGAAGACCATGTCCACGCCGGTGCACAGCTCGCGCAGGCGCGTCTCGTCCTCTTCCGCCGCCGCGCGACCGCGCTCGGGATCGCCGCCCGCGCCCAGGCCGCCGTTCAACTCGAGGCCGAGGTTGAACTTGTGCGGCAGCGGGCACTGCGCGAGCGCCTGCGAATCGGTGTTCAGCACGATCAACTGCACGTCGCCGAAGCCGGCACGGTGGATCTGGCCGACGACGTTGCCGCCGCAGCCGCCGACACCGAACACTTTGATCGTGAGCTGCTTCTTGACCGGAGCTGCAGTGGGGATGGTTTCAGTCGAGGTCATAAGGGGGAGGCGATGGCGGATGCTGGATGCTCGATGCTGGATGGGTGCATCGCGTCCGAACGGCTTTCGCCATCCAGCATCGAGCAACCAGCATCCAGCATCTAGTTCTCATCAGAAAATTCCCAGTGAACCAGCGAGGTTCTTGAGCTTGCCGACCAGGCCGCGGCGCTGGCCCTTCTGGCGGATCGCACCATATTTCACGAGGCCGACGGCAGTCGCGAGTTCGGGGTCATCGGTCGCGGAACGCAGCCCGCCGACGGCGTTCGCGCGGCCCAGGGTCGCGGGCAGGTCGAACACTTCCTCGGCCAGCTTCTCGATGCCCCGGATGCGCGCGCCACCACCGCAGAGGCACACCCCGGCGCGAAGCTGGTCGTGAAAACCCTTTTCACCCACGTCCTCGTCAATGAGCTGAAAGGTCTCGTCCAGCCGCGCGACCATGATGCGGCGCAGGTGGTCCACGTTCACGCGACGGTCGGGGAAACCATTCTCATTCGTGAGCGTGAGCGTCTGGCCCGCCGCACCCTCAAGGGTCGCCGCCCCATGCTCGCGCTTGAGCAGCGCCGCGCGGGCCGGAGCCATGCGCAGGCCGTAGGAAAGGTCGTTCGTCACGTGGTCGCCGCCCACCGCGAGAATGCCCGTGTGCTTGATGACGCCGTCGGCATACACCACGTATTCCGTCGTGCCCGCGCCGATGTCCACGACGAGCACGCCCATCTGCTTCTGCTCGTTGTCGAGCAGCGCGAGCGAGGAAGCCAGGCCGCTGAAGACCAGTTCCTCGACTTCCAGGTTCAACCCCTTCACCACGCGCACGGGGTTTTGGAGCCGCGTCGTGACGCCGTGGACCACATGCATGTCCAGCTCCAGCTTGCCACCGAGCATCCCGATGGGATCGGTGATGCCCGCCTGGCCGTTGAGCGTGAAGTGCTGGCGGATGGCGTGCAGCACGGTGTTTTCGGATGGACGGTTGAAGACCTTCGCGTTCGCCAGCACCTCGTTCACATCCGGCTGGGAAATCTCGTGGTCATCCGACGCGGCGCTGAAGACGCCGTGCGTGTTGAGGCTGGTGAGGTGGCTGCCGGTGACGCTGAGATACACGCTGCCGATCTCCACGTCCGCGGACTTCTCCGCCTCGACGATGGCGTTGCGCACATCCTCGGCGGCAAGATCGGCGTTGACGACCTCGCCCTTGCGCACGCCGCGCGAGGCGCACTGCCCGATGCCGATGACGTTGACGCCACCGGCGTCGGTCACCTCGCCCACCACGGCGGCGACCTTCGCGGTGCCGATTTCGAGCCCGACGATGACGGTGGTCTTTTCCGGGAAGAAGAGGTTAAGCATTTTTCCTCCGATAGGGTGCGGGTTTGGCCGGCTTGGCCGGCGGGGCGGGCACAGAACTCGCCTCAACCCAGCGGGCCGGCAGGTTCTGTGAAATTGAGACATCGAGGGTGGAGATCACCTTGCCCTGCTGCGTGGCCACGTCCTGCACGGCGCGCCAGCGGCGGAGCTGCATGTCGAAATCATGGTGCGAAGCGAAGGTGATTTCGCCGCCGATCGAGGTCGTCGCTGTCAGCACCTCCAGCCCGGAGACATCCACGCGGCGGATGTCGGAGCGCCCGAACATGGACGAACGCTCGAAGTGGCCGAGCAGCCGCAGGGCGGCACGCACCTGAGGGGACTCGACCGGACGGCCCAGCTTGAGGTCCACGTCGTTGACGCCGCGCAGCTCGGGCAGCCAGTCAATCTGCAGCGCCGTCGGGTCCGCGACCATCGTCCGGTCCGGGGGCAGCATCACGAAACCCGTCGCGTCCAGGAGGTGGATGACCGTGGCATAGCGGCCGTTTGCGTTCGGTCGCAGCGCCGCGACCTGCGCCACCGGCACGCGCTCGATGACGCGGATGCGCAGCGTATCCGGCAGCACGCGCTCGACGGCGGCGGACTGGATCAGCGGCACCAGTTCGAGGTCGCGCTTGATGCGGGAGAGGTCCAGGTTCATCAGGTTCTCCCCAACGCGGACGCCGGCCCAGCGACGCAACGCCTCGACGGTCAGCACGCCTTCGGTCTGCAAATCAATGGTCTTCGTGGCGAAGGCCGGGTTCTCGGTGACGAACTCCCGCACCGCCCAGTCCACGCCCCGCCAGCCGAGGAAGAGCACCACCGCCGCGCCGAACAGCACGGTGAGCACCTGCATAGCAAAGCGCGTGCGCGCGGCACGGACCTGGTCGGTGCGCAGCTTCACGCGGAGCACGTTCTCGTTCTCGCGGTGCAGCTTGCGGTTGCTGCTTTTGAAGAGCCTTAGAAGTTTTCGGAACATGGCAAAAATGATTTGGCAGAGGAGGGGCGCGGGGAAATTTGGCAGCGCGCGAACCTGTCGGAGCCCTCAACGTGTTGCGTGTTGCGTGTTGCGTGAGGGCGTCCGGACGCGAAAGAGAACACGCAGCACGCAGCACGCAGCACGCGCTGCGACATCCATTCGTGTTGATTGCTGTTCATCGTGGTTTCAGTCAGGTGCCGCGCCGCAGGGCGAGGTCCGCCATCATCTGGCACAGCTCCGCGTAGCTCAGGCCTGCCGCGGCGGCGGCCTTGGGCAGCAGGCTCGTCTCGGTCATGCCGGGCAGCGTGTTCACCTCGAGCACCACGGGATCGCCGTTCGCCCGCACCATCACATCCACGCGCGCATAGTCTCGGCCACCGATGGCATTGAACGCCGCGTAGGCCGCGTCCTGGATGCGTGCGGTGGTCACACCATCAAAGTCAGCGGGACAAAAGTATTCCGTGTTCCCGGCGGTGTATTTGTTCGTGTAGTCGTAAGCGCCTTGCTTGGGCCGCACTTCGACCACTGGCAGCGCCCGCCCGGCAAGGATGCCCACCGTGATTTCACGCCCGAGGATGCGTTCCTCCATGAGCACCTCGGTGTCGAACTTGAGCGCCTCAGCCAGCTTCGCCGAGAACTCGGCGGGCGAATCCACAAACTGCAAACCCACGCTGCTGCCCTGGCGCACCGGCTTGAGCACCACGGGCGCCTGCCAGCCCTCGGGCCACGCCGCTTCCGCTGAGGTGAAGGTCATGAACTTCGCCGTCGGCACACCGCACGCGACGCATTTCTGCTTCGTGAGCACCTTGTCAAACGCGAGACGGCTGGCCTCGGGATCGCACCCCGTGTAGGGCATCTTCATCATCTCCAGTTCCCGCTGCACCGTGCCGTCCTCGCCGTAAGTCCCGTGCAGCGCGAGGAAGACGACCTGCGTGCCGGCCGGCAAGGTCCACTGGCCCGGACCCTTCGGATCCAGTTCGTGAACCGTGTGCCCGTAAGAACGCAGCGCGGCCGCGGCCGCCGCACCCGTGCGGAGGGAAACTTCGCGCTCGGCGCTCGGGCCGCCGAGCATCACGGTGATGGTGAGGGGGGCAGACATGAATTAAATGCGGTTGGGGGAAAACTCCAAATCCCAAGCTCCAAATCCCAAACAAGCTCCAAACATCAAATTCCAATTGGCCGGAGCAAAGGCTCCGCTCAAACGCATGACCGGTATGCGCAGGAATGCGCTGAAAAGCTCGGGGCTACGATGCGCTCCCCCCGCTCCCATTGGAGCTTGGGACTTGGAACTTCTTTGAAATTTGGAGCTTGGGACTTGGAGCTTCATATGTCCTCGCCGACAATTTCCACTTCGGTTTCCAGTTCGATGCCGCGTTTCTCCCGGGCGATGCCCCGGATGACTTCAATGAGCGACAACACATCCCGCGCCGTGGCGGTGCCGTCATTGATGATGAAATTGCCATGCACGCCAGACACAACTGCGCCACCGACACGCGTGCCCTTGAGGCCGAGTTCGTCCACCAGCTTTCCGGCGGGGATCGTCGGCGCGTTTTTGAAGATGCAGCCGGCACTCGGCTCCTTGGGCTGCGAGGTCCAGCGCTTCTGCTGGCACTCAGTGAGCCGCGCCTCGATCTGTTCGCGCGGGGCGGGTCGCCCTTTGAGCACCGCCCCAAGCGCAACGGCGGACTTGAGCAACGGGCAGCTCCGGTAGCTCGTCGGCACGTCGCTCGCCGCGCGTTCGTGGGCCACGCCCGCGTAATCCATGTAACGAAGTGTCTCCACCGCCTCAAAGGTCCAGCCGTTCATCGCTCCGGCGTTCATCCGCAGCGCCCCGCCAAGATTGCCCGGGATGCCTTCGAGGAATTCCAGTCCACCCAGGCCATGCCGCTTCGCCGCGTGGGCGATGTCCTTCAGCTTCGCACCCGCGCCGCAGCGCAACCGCTCGCCGGCCGCCTCGATGCGCGAGAAGGCGGGCGCACCCAGGTGAATGACCACGCCACGAATGCCGCCATCCCGGATCAATAGATTCGAGCCGCGCCCCAGCAGGAAGAACGGCATGTCGTGCGCAGCACAGAAGCGCAGCACCAGCGCCAGCTCGGACTCATCCGCCGGCTCGACGTAAACCTCCGCCGGTCCGCCGACGCGCAGCGTGGTGCGCTTCGCCAGCGGCTCGTCGCGCCGCAGCACCGCACCAGGCGCGAGCAGCGCGGCGAGGTCGCCCGCGAGATCCGCAGCGTGCGTGACTGGCTCTGGAGCGAGGGCGGTCATGAAATTGCCGATGGGCGATTGCCGATTGCCGATTGTAGCGAGGCACGGTTGCCGGTTTCCTGCTGGCGTTGCTGCACCGCCTTGGCGAAGCGCGCAGGCGGCTGCCATTCAGCCTCGGCAGAATCAGTGGCTGCAACCGGCAGGCCGCAGGCGCGCAAGATGCGCTCGGCGATGTCCGCTGCGGCCGCAGGCTGGTGCCACCGGGCGAGGGCGCTCTGCATTTGTGCGCGGGCGGCGGAATTAGCAAGCAGCTCAGACGCAAGCGCGGCAAATTGAGCGGGAGAAGTGGTGCGCTGATTCACCATGCGTGCGGCACCGGAACCGGCGAACGCACGGGCGTTGAAAGACTGATGATCGTCCGCGGACGTGGGCAGCGGGACGAGGATGGCGGGCACGCGCATGGCGGCCAGCTCGGCGAGCGACGAAGCTCCCGCGCGGCTGACGACCAGCGTCGCGGCCCCGAGCGCGAGTTCCATCTCCGTCAGGAAGGGCTGGACGAGGCAGCGCGTTTTGAGTTTCGCGTTCTGGGTTTCGAGCTGGGTGCCGTAGGCCGCACGCGTCTTGTCCACATCGTTCGCCCCGGTGAGGTGGATGAACTGGAGGTCAGGGTGACGCGCGGTGAGCTCCGGGAGCGCGCCGAGAACCAGTTCGTTCAGACCGGTCGCGCCCTGGCTTCCGCCGGTGATGACGAGCGTCGGCCGCTTCGGGTCCAGTCCCAACGCCAGCCGGCAGCTCGCCGGATCGGCCGGGACAAATTGCTCGCGCACCGGCGTGCCCGTGACCGCGTGGCGTTGAATCCACAAGCGGCTCGCCGCCTGCGGGAAACCTACGAACGCCTCGTCCACGACGTGCGCCAGCCACCGGTTGGCGCGGCCGGGAATCGTGTTCGAGTCATGCAGGAAAGTCTTCGCACCAAACTTCTTGCCGCTCAGCACCGGCGGTGCGCTGGTGAAGCCGCCCATCGCAAGCACGGCGCGCGGCGGACGCGCGGCGAAGAGTTTCTTCGCGGCCTGATAGGAGGCCAGCGAAGCGCGACCGAAGGCGACCGGATTGCCTTGCAGGGCAACCGCCGGGAGCGTGGCGACTTGCAGATCGCTCACCGCGCGAACCGCCTGCTGGTCCACATCCTTCGGCGAGACGAGCAGCAGCACGTCGCAGTCGCGACGCTGCAATTCGCCGGCGACGGCCAGGCCGGGAAACAGATGTCCGCCCGTGCCACCACAGGCGATGGCAACGAGGGCTTTGTCTGATGGACGTTGCATCAGGTGAGACGCGGAAGGGCGGTAAAGGGATTGTCGTCCACCGGCGCGGCGACGACGAGCGTCTTGTCCGTGGCCCGACGGGCGACGCTGAGGACCAGGCCGGCGGAAGCCAGCATCATGACGAGGTTTGACCCGCCGTAGCTGATGAAGGGCAACGGAAGTCCCTTGTTCGGCAGGACCATCGTGACCACGCCGACGTTGATGAAGACCTGCACGCCCACCAGGAACGTAAGTCCGACGACCAGCAACTGGCCAAACATGTCGCTCGCGCGCCACGCGATGCTCAGGCCGCACCAGCACAAGAGTCCGTAGGTGGCGAGCAGGCCCAGCGTGGCGGTCAGGCCGAATTCCTCGCCGATGATGGAAAAGATAAAGTCCGTGTGATGTTCCGGGACGAAGCCGGTCTTCTGTCGGCCATTGCCCAGGCCAAGGCCGGACACCCCGCCAGAGCCGAGGGCGTATTTGGCCTGCAGTTGCTGGTAGGCGATGGTCTTCTCGTATTTCTCAGGATGCACCCAGGCGTCAATGCGCGTGCGGCGATTCTCGTTGCCCATCAGCAGCACGCAGATGAGCGCGAAAGCCGCCATGCCCAGCGGCACCAAAAACGCCGGGCGCGCACCGGCGATCAGCAGCACCAGCCACGTCACCAGGCCGAGCAGCATCGTCGTGCCAAAGTCTTTGCCAGCCAGCACCAGCACCAGGGCGCAGGCGGCGAGCGCACCGGGGATCACGATGCCGCGCAGAAAATCCTTCATACGGCTCTGATACAGGCTGGCGTAGTGGGCCAGCATCGCAATGACCACCACCTTCGCGATTTCGGAGGGCTGGAAGGTGAAGCCGGGCAACTCGATCCACCGCCGCGCCCCGTTGATTTCCCGGCCCTTGACCGCCGTGAACGCCAGCAGCAGGCAGGCGATGACGAGCCCGGGCCACACCAGCTTGCGGAGCCAGCGATAGTCCATCGACGCCGTGATGCAGCAGGCCACCAGGCCGATGGCGGCGAAGATGGACTGCTTGATGAGAAACGTTTCGCCCTGTTGCGTCATGCTCGCGCTGTAGAGCATCACCAGCCCCATCGCGAGCAGGGCCGCGACGCAGCAGGCATACAAGGTGGCGATGTGACGAATGTTCATGGCACGACTAAGACGAAGGCAGGAGCAGGATTACGGGCAGGGGCGGGGCTTGCGCGGAGCAGCCTGCCCGTAATCCTGGCCCCGCACCGCTGACCGCGACCGGCCGACGACGGGAGGAAGCGCAGCGGCACTCGTTGCCACGCTCCCGTCCCATCGTCGCCAGTCAGCCGGTGCATCGGTGATTGGGGGGTTGGTTGATCGGTTAAGACCGCTCGCTCAGAGCTTCGGAGCCGAGACCGGCTCGCCCACGGGCGGCAGCGACGGTGAGGGGAGCGCGGGCGGCAACGCCGGCACTGTTTCCGCCTTCGACGCGGGGGTGGCGCTCGTGGAGGGCTCGCTCGGCTTCTTCGCGCCGCCGGCCGGGACCTTGAGCTTCTGGCCGACCTTGATCTGGTCGGTCTTCAGCGCGTTCGCCTCGCGGAGCTTCGCGACCGTGGTGCCGTGGCGCTTGGCAATCGTGCCGAGGTTGTCGCCCGACTTGACCGTGTATGTGCCGTCCGCATCAGCGGGAGTGGCGGGGGTGCCCGGCGTGCCGGCGGCCTTCGTGGGCTTCGGCGCGACGGCGGGGATGTTGAGCTTCTGACCGATCTTGAGCTTGGTGGAATCCACACCGGGATTCGCCGTCTCGATGGCTTTCACGCTCACGCCATACTTCTTCGCGAGCGAGGCGAAGTAATCGCCCTTCGCAACGACGTGCACCTTGGCCTCGCCCGTGGGAGCGGGCGGCTCGGGCGTCGGCACGGGGGCCGGAGGGATCGGCGTGACCGGCACGGGCGGCGGCGGATTGCTCGCAAGCGGTGCAACCGGGGTCGCCGGCAGCGGAGCAATCACGGGGGCACCACCACCCGGAGGCAAGGGCGCACTTCCGATGGGCGGCAGGCTGCCAGGCGCGGTGGGCGCGGTTCCCGGCGGGGCTCCGACGGGGGAGCCGATATCACTCGGCGATGAAATTGGCGGCAGCACCGGCTCCGGCGCGCGCTTGGGCTCCGGCTTCGGCTCGGGTTTGCACCCGGCCATCATGATGCCGCCGGCGACGACGACATGGATGCCGAAGAAGACGGCGACAATGACAGGGAGGTTGGTTTTCCGCTTGGCTTTCTGCTCGAGGAGCGAGCCTTGCGGGCTTAACGGATTCTGAGTGCTCATGGTGGTGCGTGTGATGCTTTGGTGGCTGCGTGTTTGGCTCGCCAGAGCTGGCCAGACCCCGGCGAAATTATTATGTTAATTCTGCAAAAATCGTTCGATCGCGTCTTGCGACATGGTTTCCCGTCTCAACCGGCTTTCCGCGCGCCCCCATTCGTGGGGTTGTCAATGGCGACACCGCCATTACTTGTGCGCTGCAACTGCCCGACCGCTTGTCGAAACACTTCACCCCGGTGGCGGTAATCGCGAAACAGGTCGAAGCTCGAACAAGCCGGAGAGAGCAAAACGATGTCGCCCGAGGCCGCGTTGCGCACGGCTTCGTTGACCGCTTCTAGCAATGAATCCACGAGCGTGCAAGGGGTAAAGAGACTCCATGCGCCACGGAGCTTTTCCCGCGTCTCCCCCAGAAGGAATGCATGCTTCACGCGCTGGGCCAGGAGCGGACCAAGGTCATGATAATCCAGGCCCTTGTCCCGTCCACCGGCAATGAGCAAAATGTTCGCTTCCCCGGGCTGTGCAGCGGGCATGGTTTGGAGCGCTTTCGCCACCGCGTCGAGGTTCGTGGCCTTGGAATCGTTCACGAATTTCACCCCGTTAATTTCGCCGACCAGTTCGCACCGGTGCGCCCCTGGCTTGAAGCTGTAGATGGCGGCGACCATTTCCTCCAGGGGCAGCCGCAGCACACGGCCGACCGCGAGCGCGGCCATGACGTTCTCCGCATTATGGGGTCCACGGAGCTGCGTCTTGTCCAGATCAATGAGCGGGCCAACCCAGCCCTCCATGCGGCTGATGATCAGCGAGCGATCCAGGTGGATGTCCGCCCGACGGTTTTGCGCACTGAACGTGATGAGCTTCGCCGGCACCTTTACACCCAGCGTGCGGAGCATCGCCAGCGCCTCGGTCTGCACGATGGCCCAGTCGAAAGGCTGCTGGTTCTCGAAGATGCGCGCCTTCGCCCGGGCATATTCCGGCATGGTGTGGTGCCGGTCGAGATGGTCGGGCGTGATGTTGAGCAGCACCGCGACCGCGGGACGGAAAAAGCGAATCGTCTCCAACTGAAACGAACTTACTTCGAGCGTGAGATAATCGAGCTGCTTCGTTTCGGCGCTGACCGAGCAGAGCGGCTTCCCGATGTTACCGGCAGCGAGCGTGCGCTTCTGGCAGCACGTAAGCACATGCTCGATCAGTTCAGTGGTCGTCGTCTTGCCATTCGTGCCGGTGACGGAAACGTTGAGGCAGACGGCTTGCTGCCAGCCGAGTTCCAGTTCGCCGATGACCGGGATTTCCCGCTGGCGCAGTTCCTTGACCAGTGGCGAATCCATCGCGACGCCCGGGCTCGCCACCGCAAAATCAAACTGCCCGCCGGGTGGGAGCCGCAGGTCAAGCTCCACCCGCACGCCCATGTCGCGCAATTCCTCCGCCTCACGCCGCAGCGCGGGCGTGTCGGAATTGTCCATGGCCGTCACGCGCGCGCCGCGGGCGACCAGCAGACGCGCCGCCGCGGCCCCGCTCAGGCCGAGGCCGATCACCAGCACGTCTTTGTCTTGCAGGCGGAACATGGGTCAGGACGGAAACAGCGGAGTGATGGAGTGATGGAGTGATGGAGCAATGGGATCGGCCACCGCTCCATTACTCCACCACTCCATTACTCCGTTCTTCCTCATGTCAATGCGGGTTCGCACGTTGGTCTTAGCGCAGTTTGAGCGTGGCCAGCGCCAGCATGGCGCAGACGATGCAGAGAATATAAAAGCGCGTGACGACTTGTGATTCATACCAGCCGAGCTTTTGAAAATGATGGTGCAGCGGCGCCATCAGAAACACCCGCCGCCCCTCGCCAAAGCGGCGCTTCGTATATTTGAACCAGCCGCGCTGAATCATCACCGACACAATTTCCAGCACGAACACCCCGCCCGCAATCACCAGCACAAATGGCTGGTGAATCAGCACCGCCATGATCCCCAGCACGCCGCCCAGCGCGAGCGAGCCCGTGTCCCCCATGAACACCTTGGCCGGGTGACAGTTGAACCAGAGGAAGCCCAGGCTCGCACCGATCATCGCCGCACAGAACACCGTGAGTTCGCCCGCGCCCGGCACAAACGGCACCAGCAGGTAGCCGGAAATGACCGCGTTGCCCGCGATGTAGGTGAACACCAGAAAGACCGTGGTCACGATCAGCGTGCAGCCGATGGCCAGCCCATCCAGCCCGTCCGTGATGTTCACCGCGTTGCTGCTGCCCACAATCGCAAACACCGTGATGAGCGCACCCACCCACGGCGCGCTGGTCAGCACCGCGTTCTTGAAGAATGGCACCTGGATCTCGGTGATGAGCCGCTCCGTCTCCGGCATCATCCAGAGCATCAAGGCGATGAAACCCGCGAGCAGAAACTGGACGACCAGTTTCAAATTCTCCGCCGCGCCCGCGCTCTTCTGTTCGGTGAGTTTCTTGTAGTCGTCGTAGAAACCCAACGCCGCCAGCACCAGCCAGGAGACCAGCGTCAACACGATGAACTGATTCCACTGGGCCCAAATCAGCGAGGTCAGGTCCACCACCAGGACGATGAGAATACCGCCCATGCCCGGCACGCCTTTCTTCGTGAAGACCTGTGTCGCCGTGGTGCCGGCTTCCTGCGCCTTGTCCAGATACTCCTGGCCGAACTTCAACTCCTTGAGCCACGCAATGACCACCGGCCCCAGCCACAAGCTGAGCAGCAGCGCCGAAATCGCCGCCCCCGCGCTGCGCACGGTCAGGTAGCGAAACACCCGCAGCGCCGACAACGAGTCGGCCCAGGCGGTTCCGGTGGCTTGCTCTTGGAGCCATTGGGTGAAATAGAGAATCATCGGCTAGTCGTGCCGGTGTTGCAGCGTGAACAGACCGTGGTGATGACGACGCTGCTCCCACCGGCACAACCGCGAGAGAAAGCCCGGCAGCCGCACGTTGGCCTGCAATTCGCGCGCGAGCTTCCTGGCCGTGCGCAAGGTCTGTCGGTTCGCTTTGGCATTCATGGTGATTCAGTTCATCTGGGCGGCGAGCGGATTCAGCTTTCCACCCGCGCCGGGTTCGTTCCGCAGCACTTCACCCACGCGCTCCAGGCGCGTGGAACGGGACGCTTTCAACAACACCACATCCCCGGGCAGCAGTTCGCGGCGCACGGTCTCGCCGGCCCCCGCGACCTCCGTGATCTCGGTCACTGCATTCAGGCCTGCAGCCCGCGCCGCGCCGGCCAGATGCCCCGCCATCTTGCCCACGGCGAAGAGGCGGTTCACGCCCAGCTCCGCCGCGCGTCGGCCGACCTCCACATGCGCCGCGACACTGTGCGCGCCGAGTTCGGCCATGTCCCCGAGCACCGCCACCCGCCGTCCCGTGCAAGGCAGGTCGTGCAGCGTCTGCAGTGCGGCGATCATGGAGTCCGCGTTGGCGTTGTAGGCGTCGTCCAGCACGCGCACGCCGTTGGCCTCCCAAAGTTGCAGACGCATCTTTGGCGGGGTGCATCCCGCCAAAGCGCGCCTGACTTGCTCGCTGGTCAGACCTACCTCGGTTCCCACAGCCCCGGCGAGCAGAGCGTTCAAAACTTGATGCCGTCCCAGCAGCCCGATGCGATACGTGCCGGAGCAGGCGGCGCAGGGGCTGGTGACTTGAAACGTGACCCCGTCCCCCTCGTATCGCACGTCGCTGGCCCGCCAGTCGTTGTGCGGCCCGAAACCCACGCGCACCACCCGCGCACGGGTGCGCGCGGCAATGCCGTCCATTTCCGGGCAGTCCCCGTTCACCAACAAAATTCCATCGGCCGGCAGCAGTTCGGCGAGCCAGCCCTCTTCCTGCGCCACTCCATTGAGGTCACCAAAGAATTCCAGATGCTCGCGGCCGATGCTGGTGATGATGCCGAAGCGTGGCTGGATGAGCCGGACCAGCGGCGCGAGTTCTCCGGGATGATTCGTGCCCACCTCGAACACGGCGGCGGTGTGCAGCGCTTCCAGACGCAGCAACGTGTGCGGCACACCAATGTCGTTGTTGAAGCTAGCCTCGCTCCACAGCGCCACGCCGCGCTCCCGCAGCACGGCGGCCACCAGTTCCTTGGTGGTCGTCTTGCCATTGGATCCACCCACCGCGATGACCGGGATCTTGAAATCCTGCCGGTAACGTCCGGCAAGCTGCGCGTAAGCTGTCCGGGTGTTCTCCACGGCGATGACGCCCGCGGATGTCGCCGGCCAGTTCCCGACCAGCGCCTTCTCAATCATGACCGCTGCCACGCCCTTCGCTAGAACCTCGGCAATGAACTTGTGCCCGTCAAACTTTTCACCAGCCAGCGCCACGAACAGATCGCCCGGCAGCACATGCCGCGAGTCCGTGCAGACGCGCCGGACCTGCGTGTCCGGTTTCCCGTGGAGGATCACTCCACCGGTGGCATCGGCGATGAATTGTAGCGGGCGCGGGTCCATTACTCGGCGAGGGAGCGATACGCGTCGGAGTTGGCCAGCCACGGCACGGTCACGGGACGGCGGAACAACTGGCGCAGGCCGGCGTCCGCATTCACGGCGGCGGGCACGCTGTCCGCATCGGGAAAGATGGGCTGCACGGCGGCGGGCTGCGTCTGCCGCAGCGCGTTGATCTGTTTGCACAAGTCCACGTTGCGCAATGGACGGCTCGGGGCCTGGGTGGTGTCGGGGTTCATGGAGTTTGGTGTCTGGTTGACCGCAAAGTATTGCCCGACGCATCACCGCTTCTTGTCAGGCGGACGTTGTTCCCAATGCAGCACGGCGAACTTGGATTTTTTTTGTGTTTTGGCGGGCTTGGCAGCCGGAGCTTCCGCACGCTTCTCGCCTTCGGCGAACACCTCGCGCACCACGGATGGCAGCGTCTTTTGCAAGTGCGCCACCCGCGCGTCGATGTCCTGCTTGCGCAGGCGGCGAGGCTTCCAGGTGATTTCTTCCGGGACATGACGGGCCATGGTTTAGACGGTTTTCACCAATGCGGGTTCGGTCCAGCCGAGTTCTTCCAGCGCTTCCTGCGCGTGCACGCGGTCATCAAACGGGATGACGGTATCCTCGAACTCCTGGTAAGCCTCATGCCCTTTGCCCGCGATGAGCACGGTGTCGCCGGGCTGGGCCAGCCGGAGCAGGTTGCGAATGGCCACGGCACGGTCGAGTTCCACGGTGAACTGGTCGGCCCGCACCGAGCGGAAGCCGGACTCGATCTGCGCGGCGATGGAGGCCGGGATTTCCCGGCGCGGGTTGTCGCTGGTGATGACGGTGTGGTCGGCGAGCAGCGCGGCGACCTTGCCCATCTTCGCACGCTTGTCGGTGTCGCGCGCCCCGCCGCACCCGAAGGCCAGCAGCACGCGGCCCGGCGTGATTTCACGCACCGTGCGCAGCACGTGTTGCAGCGCATCATCGGTGTGCGCGTAATCCACGAAGACGCTGAAAGGCTGCCCTGCGGTGACCCGCTCCAGACGGCCAGGCACGGAAGGCATCGTGCGGAGTGCGGTCTGGATCTTCGCGATGGGCACGCGCAGCGCCAGCCCGGCACCAATCGCGGCAAGGGCATTGTAAATGTTGTGCCGGCCGATCAGGGGCATCGTCACTGCGAAACTTCCCGCCGGCGTCTCGGCCGTGAAGCTCGTCTCGCCGTGCCCAAGCTGAAACGCGGTTGCGCGCAGCTTCGCCGCCTCGTCGAGTCCGTAGGTGAGCTGCACCTCGGCGCTGGTCTCGCGCGCTAGGCGGGAGCCAAACGAGTCATCAATATTGAGGATCGCAGCTCCGGGTTTGCTGCCCTCTTGAATCGAGGTGAAGAGCTGCTTCTTGGCGTCGTAGTAGCTCTCCATGTCGCCATGGAAGTCCAGATGGTCCTGCGTGAGGTTCGTGAAGATGCCGAGATCAAACTGGACCCCGTGCACGCGCTTCTGCGCCAGCGCGTGCGAGCTGACTTCCATCACGCACGCTTCGCAGCCGGCCCGAATCATCTGCGCCATGAACTGCTGGATGTCGGCGGACTCCGGGGTGGTGCGCTGCGCGGGCAGGACGCGGTCGCCGATCTCGTAGCGGATGGTGCCAAGCAGCCCGGCGTGAATGCCCGCGGCCTCCAGGATGTGCTTCACCATGAAGCTGACCGTCGTCTTCCCGTTCGTGCCCGTGACGCCAATGACCTTGAGCTTGCGGCTGGGGTGACCGTGAAAATTGGCGGCGGCGATTGCCAGGGCGACGCGCGCGTCCGCGACTTTCACCTTCGTTGCGCGTCCCGAGGAGAAGCCGTTCCGCTCACAGATGATGGCCGAAGCGCCACGGTCGATCGCCGCGCTGATGTAGTCGTGCCCATCATGATTCTCACCTGGCACGGCGACAAAGACCATGCCCGGCGAGAGGCGGCGGGAGTCCGCGGTGACTCCGGCCACCGTTCGCTCAAGCGGGCCTTCTGAACGCAATAGCGGCAGGCCCTCAACCAGTTGTTTGAGGAGCATACGTCAGGCGGTGGGTGGTTTGATCTCGCCCCGCCGGGTGGCGAGTTCGTTCGACAGCAGGTTGAACGCCTCGGCTGCGTTCACTGCGCTCTGGCGCATCACGGCCTGTTCCCGCCGCGAGACGGAGAACGGGACCCAGCTCTGCGCCAGCACCAGCGAGCGGGCCGGTGGACGGCGGATGGATGCCTGGCGCGGTTCGGTGGCGCGGGCGCTGAGGGTGGCGGGCGGCGTCAGCGGTTCGTTGAGAGTCATGATCAGTTGGTGCGGTTGGTGGTTTGCAGCCCTTGGGCGAGGCCGACGACGGGCTCACCCACGGCGGTTTCGGGCCGGATGTTCAGGTAATTCGCGGAACGCAGGGCGATGTTCTTGAAGGCCGGCGCAGCCACCTGGCCGCCATAAAACCCCTTCGCCCGGTCGGGCTCGTCCACGCACACGTAGATGAGCAGCTCAGGATGGTCCGCCGGAAAAAAGCCGATGAAGGAGGAAAAGTATTTCGAGTGGCTGTATTCGCCATGCTCCAGCTTCTGGGCGGTGCCCGTCTTGCCGGCGGCCGAGTAGTAGCCGAGCCGGGCCTTTTCCGCCGTGCCATCCGAGGAGACCACGCGCTTGAGCGTCTCCACCACCTGGCGGCAAATCTCCGGGCGCAGCACCTGCCGCACGATCTGCGGGTAATTCTTCAGGATCACCCGGCCCTCGGCGTCTTCCAGCCGGTCCACGAGCAGCGGCCGCATGAGCCGGCCGCCATTCGCGATGGCCGCCATCGCCATGGCCATCTGCAACGGCGTGGCGGCGGCAGAGTGACCGATGGAGACGCGCGAAGCGGTGATCCCATCCCATTTTTTCACCGGGATGAGCTGGCCACGCGCCTCGCCGGGCAGCGGGATGCCCGTCTTTTCACCGAAGCCAAAGGCGGTCAGGTAGTTGAACAAGCCCTGGTCGCCGAGCCGCAGACCAATCTTCGCCGAACCAATGTTCGACGACTTCATCATCACGTCCTCGACCGAGAGAATGTCGTAGCGCTCGTGGTCGTGCAGGGTCTTGCCCTTGTAATTCCAGACCCCGCGCTCGCAATCAATCGGCTCGTTCAGTTTCGCCAGATTCTGATCGAGCGCCGCGCCGATGGAGACGATCTTGAAGGTGGAGCCCGGCTCGTAGCTGTCCACCGTCATGCGGTTTTTGAGCGCAGCAATCGGCGACTTGCCCGGCTGGTTGGGGTCATAGGTGGGACGCGAACCCATCGCGAGGATCTCGCCGGTGCGCGGGCGGAGCACGATGCCGGAAGCGCTGACCGGATTATACTTCACCATGATTTCGGCCAGCTCGGTCTCGAGGATGTGCTGCATGGCGGCGTCGAGCGTGAGCACGGCGTTGAGGCCGTCCTGCGCCTCGACTTCCTGCTGGCGGTTCATCACCAACTCGGCACGGTTGCCGCCATACTCGGTCTCGCGCCATCCGCGCACGCCGTCGAGCTTGGCGTCCAGCGAGCGCTCCAAACCATCAAGGCCGGTCGTTTCGGTGCGCACCACGCCGGTGGTCTTGTTCGTGACGGTGACAGGGCCCATGAAGCCGAGAACGTGGGCCGCGAGGGACTGGTTCGGGTAAATGCGGATCTGATCATCCACGGGATCGGAGTTGATCGCCTTGGAGCGCAGTTCGCGGAAGAAGGCGCGGTCCTTGCGGTTCAGCTTCTTCTTTTCGTCCTCCAGCGACAGGCCGAAGGTCAGCTTCGACATCGCGGTGGTGATCAACGACCACTGCTCCAGCGGCACCTTGTGCGCGAGCACCACATGACGGTTGGTGGCCACCACGAGCTGGTTCGAGATGACCACATAGCTGTTCGAGAGGACGAGCGGCGAGTTGGTGGCGACCGCGTAGTAGTTCGTGGTGACGACGCCGTTCTGGATGGCCGTGAACCGGTTTGAGTGCAGCAGGCCGCGGGGAGCGGCCACGTAGCTGTCCACCAGGACGATGTTGCGGTTCGTGAGCACGCGGCCGTCCAGAGTGGCCACGGGGTTGGTATGGATGCTGACTTGGGGGAGGAGGCGCTTGTGCAGCTCGGCCTCGGGGAACTGGAAGATCGGCGCGAGCGCCCGGGCGACTTCGGCCTGGCGGTCACCGATAAGCACCGGGTCGGCGAAGACGGTCTTCACCGGCCGGCTGGTGGCGAGAAGGTTGCCGCGCGCGTCGCGAATGTCGCCACGGCGGGGCTCGATGAGGCGGGTCTGGCGGACCTGGGACCGGGCCTTGGCCTGCAGCGCCTCATGCTGCAGCACCTGCAAGTCCACGAGGCGGTAGCCAAGACCGCTGAAGGCGACAAACAACAAGAACGCCATCAGCACCAGCCGGCGGTTTTGGAACGGCTGGAGCGTGGCATCCGGGTTGGTCACCTTGGCGGGCATCAGGCAGCGAAGCTCATCTCAAACTCGGACTCATTGTCGTCGTTGCGGATGATGGTGGTGGTGTTCATGGTTTTTGTTTTGTGTTTGTGGTTCAGCGTTTACGACTAGGGGGCGGCAAAGCTTTGGTGGCGTAGGCGAGGTAAGTTTTTTCCGCCGGGAAAGCCATCGCGGTCAGCACCGGCTGGGCGGGGGTGCGCGGCGGCGGAACGCGGGTGAGCGAACCCTCGACGAGGGTGAGGATCTGGTCGGGCGTGGGCACGCCCAGGCCGAGCTTGAGTTCCTTGACGCGCGCGTCCAGATACGGCAGCGAGTTGAGCATCGCCATCTGCTGGCGACGCATCTCGTTCTCCCGCTTGATCGTGGCGAGCTTCTTCTCCAACTGCTCGGTCTTCACGCCGAGCGAGTAAATCTGCCGCTTCTGCCAGACGAAGGTGACCCCGAGCGACCCGATGAGCAGGCAGATGAAGAACGCCTTCACCGCCGGTCCAAACCGGACGCCGCCGCCCGCGCTGTTCTTTCGATTCTTCGCCATAACCGTCGCCGTTAAGTTTTTTCCAGCACCCGCAGTTGCGCGCTGCGCGCCCGCAGGTTGGCCGCGACTTCCGCTTCGCCGGCCGCCATCGCCTTCCGCGTCACCAGCCGCACCACCGGTGCCCGGGGCTGCCGCAGTTCCGGCACGTCCACTTCACCCGGCACCACGTAGTCCCGCGCCAGCTCGCGCCCGAATTCCTTCACCACCCGGTCCTCGAGCGAGTGAAACGTGATCACCGCGAGCCGCCCGCCGGGCTTCAGGAGCCGCACCGCACCCGCCAGCCCGCGCCGCAGCGAGCCGATCTCGTCATTCACCGCGATCCGCAGCGCCTGGAACACGCGCGTGGCCGGGTGCGCCTTGCGCCCGTGCCGCGGCGCGATCCGCTCCATCAGGCCCGCGAGCTGCCGTGTCGTCTCAAACCGCTGCAACTGCCGGTCCCGCTCGATCGCCCGGGCCATCCGCCGCGAATCCGGCTCGTCACCGTATTCCCAAAAAATCTTCGCCAGCTCGTCCGCGCTCGCGGAGTTGACCAGTTCCGCCGCCGTCAGCGTCTGCCGCGCGTCCATCCGCATGTCCAGCGGGCCGTCCTGCTGGAAGCTGAACCCGCGTTCCGCTCGGTCCAGTTGCGGCGAACTCACACCGAGGTCCAGCAGCACACCGTCACAACTGCCCGCCGGAACCCAGTCCGGCAGCTCCGCAAAATTCCCGCGCCGCAGCTCGAAGCGACCGGCGAACTCCACCGTCAGCCGCGCCCGCGCCGCCTCAAGTGCGTCGCCATCGCGATCGCAGCCAAAGAGCCATCCAGTCGGTCCGCTCGCCCGCAACATCGCGGCCGCGTGACCACCCGAACCCAGCGTGCCGTCGGCGGCTGTCGCGCCCGGCTTCAACGCGAGGCCGGTCAACACTTCCTCCACCATCACCGGGCTGTGGATGAAGTTTGTCACGGTTCATGGGCCGGTTACGCCGCCACCAGTTGCTGCCGGGCCGCGAGCGGACCGCGCGGCACACGCCGCCGGACCGCCGCCACCTGTCCGCCGAAAACTCGCGCGAGCCGCGCGGGCACCTTGAGCTTGCGCACCACGGGGCGTTTCACCGTGTCGCGCACCGAGCGGAGCCGGGCCGCCCAGCTCTTCCCGGCGGAGGGCGGGATGAACGTGGGCAGGATCACGGTCACTGGTGGCAGCACCGTCACTGGTTCCGCCTGCAGTTCGAGCGCTTCGTCGGTCTTGGCCTTCCGGCGCGGGACCGGCGGTTTCGTAAAGGGATTGCGCGGCAGCTTGGGATCGGGCGCGACTGTGCTCCGGATCTTTGGTCCACCGGTCCGCACCGCTGGGCGGCCTTCACCGTTGAAGGGGTCGCCACGCTTGCGCCCGCGCACCGCCGAGACGGCGCGGGTCACCGCCCCGGGCCGGGAGGTGAAGTTGGGCACCACCTCGCCCAGCGGCACCTTGGTGACGAGCTTCTGGGTCAGGCCGACGAGGCCCTTGCCGGAGTTGAATAGATTGAGCAGGCCCATGGCTAAATCAGTTTGATGGCATCCGGCCGCGCCACTTCGTCGGCAGCCTGGGTGTCCACGTAGAACTCGGGATTCCAGATTTGAAAACGGTCGAAGAGGCCGACCAAAATGACCTTCTTGCCAAGACTCGCCTTTGCGGCGAGTTTCTCCGGCACGCAGATGCGTCCCGCCGAGTCCAGCGTCAGGTCATCGCAGTCCGCGCCCAACAGGCGACGAAGCGACTCCGCCTTGGGGTCGCTGAAGGACATACCCTCCAGTTTTTCCTCCAGCTTGCGGGCCGTCGCGGGTGGCAGCACCAGAAGACAAGGGTGCCGCTGGCCTTCCGCCTTCCAGAAATGCACCGACAGCGCGACTTCTCCGGCCGGACGCCACTTCGCGGGGATCTGCACCCGCCGCTTGTCGTCCACGCCAAAGTCGTATTCACCCTTGAAGGTGATGCGAACGTTGTCAGTGGTTGAAGACATGAGACAAAAACCGGAGCCAGACACTTAACACACATTGCCCCAGAGCGACCCATTCTTACCCCTTTTGCCCCACAGCGGTCAATAGGCCGAAAGCGGATTTTTAGAACTGTTTCGTAAGTGTTTAATTTCCAATTGGTTACAACAGTCAAAAAGTTGAGGAACGGGCTCGTTTTTTGAGCCGGCGGAAGGCGGAGGGGAGTTACATTAAAAACTTTAACGAAAACTCTCTTTTGAAACCGAGCTTTGAGACAGATTTGGACCCCGTAGGAATGTGATCCGGCCCACTTTAGTTGCCGCTCATCTGCCCCACTTCGCTCCCTTTGGAGGAGAGACAGAGGCTAGCCATCTGGCTCAAATTCCCGTTCATGGGCCGAATCGGGTCGTTTCCCGTAGTCTTCGCCTTGACGACTGCCGCCGGAAGTCGTTTCCTACTACCGCTTGAGACGCACACCATCCATGTTACGCCGCGCGATTGATGCGTTCACGCTGCTGGAAACCATGGTAGCCACGCTGATCATCGGCATCCTGGTGGCCTTGCTCCTGCCCGCGATCATGAAGGCCAAGGCGCGCGGGCTGCAGACCTTTTGCAGCAACAATCTGCGCGGCGTGGGCCTGGGACTGATCAGCTACGCCGAATCCCACGACGGCAATTTTCCACAGCAAATCCCGGCGTCGCAGGGTGGCAGCTTCCCCATCCCCACCAACGCTATGCTGCCAGGCGGGATTATCGCGAGAGACGTGCGCCCGTTCCTGCTCGCTTCCAATTCGCTGGGCAACGCCAAGATTCTCGTGTGCCCCACGGACCGCGATAAACGCCCGCTCACCAGCTTCTCCCAGGTGCGTGGCACGAACGTGAGCTACTTCAACAGCGTCCGGCCCCGGCGCAGCAACATCAACACGTTCATCGCGGGTGACAACCACATCACCTTCCTCCCGTCCGGCGGTTCACCGTTTGGCTTCCGGCCTTACTGGAGCACCAACCGCCACGACGATAGCGGCAACATCGTCTTCAGCGATGGCCATGTGGAAGGCGTCAAGAGCAACAACCTCGCGCAGACGTTTTATCGCGCGGTGGTCCCGCCCTGATCTGGAGTTGGTTTGCCTCGCTGGTGGAGGTGCGCTAAGAACATCCCATGCTCCGCACCTTGCTGGTCCTCCTCCTCGCCGCGCCGCCCTGCGCGCTCTCCGCCGCTGACAATCTCCCACCCACGGGCCTGCCGCGTCTCGAGCGCACAAATCTGCTCGTCTATCGCGATGTGACCGGGAATGTGCAGCAGGTAAAATCGCCCAAGGACTGGGAGCGGCGCCGCGCGGAAGTCGTGCGTGGCATGGAGCGCGTGATGGGCCTACTGCCCGGTGCAGAGAAGCGCTGCGCGCTTGATGTGAAGATCGAGGAGGAAACGGACTGCGGCACCTATGTGCGGCGGCTCATCACGTATCAAAGTGAACCTGGCGGGCGCGCGCCAGCTTACTTGCTCATCCCCAAGGCTGCTTTGGACGGGAAGAAGAAAGTGCCCGGCATCCTCTGCCTGCACCCCACGGACAACAACATCGGCCACAAGGTCGTCGTCGGCCTGGGGGGCAAACCGCACCGCCAGTATGCATCCGAACTGGCCGAGCGCGGCTTCGTCACCATCTCGCCCTCGTATCCGTTGCTGGCGAACTACCAGCCCGACCTCAAGGCCCTTGGCTGGGAGAGCGGCACCTTGAAGGCCGTGTGGGACAACCTCCGCGCCGTCGATGTCCTGGAGTCGCTCCCATCCGTCAACGTGAAGGCCGGCTTCGGCACCATCGGCCACTCGCTCGGCGGGCACAACTCGGTCTTCACCGGCGTCTTCGACCCCCGGCTCAAGGTCATCGTCACGAGTTGCGGCCTGGATTCGTTCCTCGACTACATGAGCGGCAACCCAAAAGTTTGGGAGCCGGAGAAGGGCTGGTGCCAGACGCGCTACATGCTCAAACTCGCGGGCTATCGCGGCCGGCTGGAAGAGATCCCGTTCGATTTCCACGAAATGGTCGGCGCACTCGCCCCGCGCGTGTGCTT
>CAZOCL010000004.1:0-64048 GCA_964578245.1 uncultured Klebsiella sp.
AAAGGTGTGACCAGCACCCGGGACGAAATCCTGGCGGTGCGCGAGTGGGCGAAACGCAACGGTGCGCACACCATCATCGTCCCCACCGATCCCTTCCACACGCGCCGGCTGAGCCGGCTGGGGCAGAAGCTGTTCGCCGGCAGCGACACGCGCTTGGTGGTGGTGGCCGTGGACCTTCCGGGTTACCGGTGGCAGGAATGGTGGCGGCATGACCGCGGCGTGCTGGCGTTCCAAAACGAGCTCATCAAGAGTGTTCTCTACGCCTTCAAATGACCGGCCCGAGCGACCAGCTTCGGACTCGGGACCGCGACGAGGTTGGCGGTGGTGGTTGCGCCGGCTGGCCGTGGCCGGCCTGCTGCTCGGGATCGCGGGCTGGCTCCTGTGGCGGCCGGTGCTACGGGCAGTTGCCCGGGCGTGGGTGGTGGAGCAGCCGGTGGAGCAGGCGGATGCGATTGTCCTCGCGACCGGCACGCGCGACGTGTTGTTCCAGGAGGCGATGGGCTGGTTCCGAAGTGGACGAGCGCCACGGATCGTGCTGCTGGACAGCGAAACGCGTCCCACGGACCGGGCAGGCATCACGCAGCCGCACCGCATCAGTCGCCGCGGGCAATTGGAGGCCGCCGGCGTGCCAGAGGGCGCGGTGGTTCTCGTCGGTCACGAACTCACCACCTTGCACGAGGATTTCACCGCACTGCGCGGCTGGGCGCAGAGCAATCAGGTGCATCGCCTCCTCATGCCGGTCGAGCCATTCGCCACGCGCCGGGTGGCGTGGCTGGGCCGCCGGATGCTCGAGCCCGTGGGCGTGCAAAGCATCGTGGTGCCAGTTCCGGTGCCCGACTACTCGGTGGACGAATGGTGGCGGAAGGAGCCCGGGTTGATCGCCTTTGAGAACGAAGGCGTAATGGCAGTCTATTACTGGCTCCGCTACTAGTCAGCCTTCGAAACGAAAACACTTTGATGGAAAAACCTCTGCCAGCCGCCCCCAAGCCCCACGAACTCATCATCGAGGCCGGGCGCACGGAACAGCAATACTGGCGCGACCTGTGGCTGTTTCGCGAGCTGTTCTACATCCTCGCGTGGCGCGACATCGTGGTGCGCTACAAGCAGACCGTGATCGGCATCGCGTGGGCGGTGGTGCGGCCCTTTGTGACCGTGGTGGTGTTCACCCTGGTCTTCAACCGCATCGCCAAGCTGGAGGCGCCGGACGGCGTGCCCTACGCGCTGTTCGTCAGCGCGGCCATGCTGCCGTGGCAGTTCTTCGCCTCCGCCTTGACGGAGGCCAGTGGGAGCCTGCTCAACAACTCCAGCCTGATCTCGAAGATCTATTTCCCCCGGCTGATTGTGCCCGCCGGTTCGGTGATCACGAGCCTGGTGGATTTTCTCATCACGCTGGGGATGCTTGCGCTGCTGATGCTCTGGTATGGCTTCCTGCCGGACTGGCGGGTGCTCTGCCTGCCGTTGTTCGTGGTGCTGGCCTTCCTGGCGGCCTTCGGTGCCGGCCTGCTGCTCTGTTCGTTGAACGTGAAGTATCGCGACTTCCGCTACGTGGTGCCATTCATCGTCCAGTTCGGGATTTACCTCTCGCCAGTCGGCTTCAGCAGCGGTCGCGTGCCGGAGTATCTGCGCTGGCTCTACGACCTGAACCCGATGGTCGGCGTGATCGAGGGCTTCCGCTGGGCCTGCCTGCGGGGTGCCGTGCCGCTGGAAGTCCGCAGCATCGCCTGCTCAGTGCTCGTCACCGCGTTGTTGTGCATGCTTGGCGTGTGGTATTTCCGCCGGACGGAACGCACGTTTGCAGATGTGATCTGAAGCGGAAGACAAACCAGAAGGCAGAAAGTGGAAAGCAGAAGTCCAGAACGGCGTGCCGGACGGTTGCCGGAGGAATTTAGGGGCCGCACCAAGCGGTTTGCCTCCAGCGTCATCCGCTTGTATGTGCGGCTGCCGAAGGTGCGGGAGGAAGTTCGCACGCTCGGCAAGCAGTTGCTGCGTTCAGGAACCTCGGTGGCGGCACATGTCCGGGAAGCTTCCCGCGCCCGTTCGGCGGACGAGTTCGTGTCCAAGCTCGGCGGGGCGCTGCAGGAAGCGGACGAGTCAGCTCTTTGGCTCGAACTGTTGCGCGAAGACTGCGGCATCGAACCCATCCTGACGCAACCGCTCGAAACCGAAGCCTCAGAACTGATTGCCATCTTCACCTCCATGATCAACCGCACCCGAACTTCCCGTTGAAGTCCGCCCTGATTCTGTTTTCGGCTTTTAACTTTCTGCTCTCCCTTTGAGTTCCGCCATCATCTCCGTAGAAAAGCTGAGCAAGAGCTACCGGCTCCAGCACCAGTCCCGCGAACGTTACTCCACACTGCGTGATTTGCTGGCCAGCAAGGTGCGGGGACTATTCCGCCGCGCGCCCGCCACGGCGGTGAACACCGAGGAGGAGTTCTGGGCACTGAAAGAGGTTTCCTTTGAGATCAAGCAAGGCGAAGTCGTGGGCATCATCGGACGCAACGGCGCCGGCAAGAGCACCTTGCTGAAAATTCTCAGCCGCATCACCGAGCCGACCACGGGCCGGATCCGGCTGGCGGGCCGGGTGGCCAGCCTGCTGGAGGTGGGCACCGGCTTCCACCCTGAGCTGACCGGCCGGGAGAACATCTTCTTGAACGGGGCGATTCTCGGCATGAACCAGCAGGAGATCCGGCGCAAGTTCGACGAGATCGTGGAGTTCGCCGAGGTGGAAAAGTTCCTCGACACGCCGGTGAAGCGTTATTCCTCCGGCATGTATGTGCGCCTGGCCTTCGCCGTGGCCGCCCACCTGGAGCCGGAAATCCTGGTGGTGGACGAGGTGCTGGCGGTGGGCGACGCCGCCTTTCAGCAGAAGTGCCTGGGGAAGATGAAGAATGTGGCACAGGGCGAGGGCCGCACGGTGCTGTTCGTGAGCCACAACATGGGCGTGGTTCGGGACCTTTGCAGTCGGGCGATCTTCCTGCAAGGCGGCCAGGTTTTGAAGGACGGCGGCTGCCAGGAAGTGGTCAGCGCCTACATGCAGAGCGCCGGCGGCCAGCAGGCGCAACCGCAATGGCGGCGGACCGAGGAAAAGCACACCAGCGCCGCCGCCATCACGGAGCTGTCACTATTGTCCGCCGATGGCCGGCATATCTCGGAGTTCGTCATGGGTGATGCGGTGTGTATGGAGATGAAGCTCGTGTTCTCTGAGGCAATTCCTAATCCTCAGTTTGGGGTGTTGATTCATTCGGTCGATGGAATGCCAATGCTCGACCTCCGAACGCGACACTCCGGGCTGGCATTACCTTTGGCAGAAGGACCGATAAAGCTCGTGATCGAGATCAAGAGCCTCGCACTATACCCAGGCGAATACTATCTGAGCTCATGGGTTACCGATTCTTCCAGCCGTGACCTAGACTGGGTTCAATATGGCTTAAAATTCACGGTTTTACCATGCACAGGCCCTTACGGAGACATGCGTTTAAGTTTTCAGTGGGGTAAATACTACGTAGCATCCAGTTGGAGCCTTCAGGAGTAGCAGGAGAAGCGGCGGTAACTTTTCATCCCCAATATCCTGCACATATGTTCACAAGGTTAATCGCTCGTCTTTATCACACCCTTCCCGTCGTGCGTGAGCTAGACCGGATCAGTCGTCAACTTATCAGCCTTCAGCAAAGCTTGGCGCTGCAGACATCCGTCTCGGCCCGTCAGCTGGTCGAATGGCTCAAGGTCACCGATCCTCGATATGCCGAGCCGAAGCGCCTGCTGCGCCACTCTTTTCAAGTCTGCTCCCAGAATGGCGAAGACGGCATCCTTCAGGAAATCTTCCGGCGCATCGGCACGACCAACCGAACCTTCTTCGAAAGCGGCGTGGGGGATGGCTCGGAGAACAACACGGCGTTCCTCCTCTCCTTGGGGTGGACCGGCTTCTGGGTGGATGCCAGCCCGCGCTGCCTGCAGAAGGTGGAGAAGGCCGGACTGGGCGGCCAGCGCCTGCGTCACCGCCAGGCCATGCTGAACCGGGAGAATGTCGTCCAGGTCCTCACCGACATGGGCGTGCCCAGGGATCTGGATCTGCTTTCCCTCGACATCGATCAAAACACCTATCATGTCTGGGAGGCCTTGGGCGCAGAATTCAAGCCCCGCGTTCTGGTGGTCGAATACAATGGGGTGCTGCCGGCCGAGATTGATTGGAAGGTGCAGTATGACGCCGAACGAGTCTGGGATGGCAGTCACAACTTCGGCGCGAGCCTCAAGGCGTTCGAGAACCTGTGCCGGAAGCAGAACTATTCGCTGGTGGGCTGTGACCCGTTCGGGTGCAATGCCTTCTTCGTGCGGAATGATCTGCTCGGTGACCACTTTGCCGCGCCTTACACGGCGGAAAACCACTTTGAACCAGCGCGTTACCACCTCATCCACCGGATGGGACAGCGGGCGGAGATCTTGGACGGCGTCCAGTGATGCGGACCTAGCACCTAAACCCAATCTGTCAGAAACCGTCAAATCCATCAGGCCATGACCAATAACTGCCGTTTATGCGGGAGCACGCAGCTCCACTTGTTTTTGAACCTGGGCTTCACCCCGCCCGCCGACGGATTCCTGCGCGTGGACCAGTTGCGCGAACCGGAGACGCACTATCCCCTCGAGGTCTGCCAGTGCGTGGCGTGCGGCTTCGTGCAGCTCAATCACGTCGTCTCGCCGGAGGTGCTGTATCGCCATGATTATCCCTACGAGTCCTCCATCACCAAGGCTGGCCAGCTTCACTGGAAGGAATTCGCCGACACCGTCAGCACCAAACTCGGCCTCGGCGAGAAGGATCTGGTGATCGACATCGGCAGCAACGTCGGCGTGCTGCTCGAATGCTTCCGCAACAACGGCGCGCGCATCCTCGGCATCGACCCCGCCAGCAACATCGTCCGTATCGCCGAGAAGCGCGGCATCGAGACGTGGGACGAGTTCTTCGGCGCACACGTCGCCCCGCGCATTCTTGCCGAGAAGGGCAAGGCCTCCGTCATCACCGGCACGAACGTCTTCGCGCATGTGGACAACCTCCGCGAGTTCGTCACCACGGTGGAATCCTTGCTCACCGACAAGGGCGTCTTTGTCTTCGAGGCCCCGCACTTCGGCCACCTGCTCGAATACCTGGAATACGACACCATCTACCACGAGCATCTCTCCTATCTCTCGTTGAAACCGCTCGTGCCGTTCTTCCAGAGCTTCGGCCTGGAGGTCTTTGACGTGCAGGAGCGCGACATCCACGGCGGCTCGTTCCGCGTCTATGTGGCGCGGCGCGGTGCGTATCCGGTGACGCCGACAGTGGAGAAGATGCTTCTCTGGGAACAACACGCCGGCCTTTACGATTTGGCGAAGCTGGACCTGTTTTCGGCTCGTGTGGAAGCGAACCGCGCCGAGCTGACCTGGCTGCTCCACAGTCTCAAGCGCCAAGGCAAGCGCATCGCCGGCGTCAGCGCCCCGGCCAAGGGCATGACGCTCCTCAACTACTGCCATATCGGGCCGGATCTCCTCGATTTCGTGACCGAGAAATCCAAGCTCAAGATCGGCCGCTACACCCCGGGCACGCACATCCCGGTCGTGGGTGACGAAGAATTGGTCCGGCGCAAGGCGGATTACGCCCTGCTGCTGGCCTGGAATTTTGCCGACGAAATCATGAACAACCTCAAGGAGTTCGTCGCGCAAGGCGGGCAGTTCATCGTGCCCGTGCCGAAGCCCCGGATCGTCACCAAGTCCTGAGTGCCTCGGCGAATCACCGCAACCTCAAATACAAACAGGAACCATCGTGGAAATCACCCACCCTCCCATCGCCCACCAAGACGACCGCGGCCGCATCATTGACGTGCTCGAAGGCATCGACTTCAACTACGCCACCGTCATCACTTCGCGCAAGGGCGTCACGCGCGGCAACCACTACCACCTCAAGACTACCCAGTGGGTTTATGTGATCTCGGGCCGGCTCCTCTCCCACTCGCGCATGCCTTTCTGCCCGCTGGAGCGCAGTGAGCTGAGTCCCGGCGACCTCATCAAGAACGTCCCGAGTGAACACCATGCCCTCACGGCCTTGGAAGACACCGAGTTCCTCGTGCTCACGGCCGGCCTGCGCGGCGGCAAGGACTACGAGAAGGACACCTACCGTCTCGCCAAGCCGATGCAGGACGAGTGACCTTTTTCCCCGCGCACGCATGATCCTCGTCAACCAACCCGCCCTCGACGGCAACGAGCGGAAGTATCTGCTCGATTGTGTGGACTCCGGCTGGATTTCCTCGGAAGGCCCCTACGTCAAGCGCTTCGAGCAGTCCTACGGGGCGCGTCTCAACCGCAAGCACGCGATCTCCGTCAGCAGCGGCACCGCCGCCCTCGACGCCGCCGTGCTCGCGCTCGAACTGAAGCCCGGGGACGAAGTCATCCTGCCGACGTTCACCATCATCTGCTGCGCCTCCGCGATCACGCGCGCTGGCGCCACGCCGGTAGTGGTGGACTGTGACCCCGTCACTTGGAACATGGATCTCGCCCAGGTGCGGGCGCGCATCACACCCCGCACGCGCGCCATCATGGCCGTCCACATCTACGGCCTGCCCGTGGACATGGACCCGCTGCTGGAACTCGCGCGTGAGCATGGTCTGCGCGTGATCGAGGACGCCGCCGAGGCGATCGGGTTGAAATACAAGGACCGCGAGTGCGGCGGCATGGGCGATGTGAGCTGCACCAGCTTCTACGCGAACAAGCACATCACCACCGGCGAGGGCGGCATGATTCTCACCAGCGATGACGGCATCGCCGAACGCGCTGCCCGCTATCGCAACCTCTGCTTCATTCCGCCCCGGCGCTTCGTCCACGAGGAACTCGGCTGGAACTATCGCATGTGCAATCTTCAGGCCGCACTCGGGCTCGCGCAGTTTGAAAAGCTTGATCGCTCGGTCGCGCGCAAACGCTGGCTCGGCGGCCTGTATCAGGAGCTGCTCAAGGACGTGCCCGGCATCCAGCTCCCGCTGGACCGCACCGCCTACGCTGAGAATGTCTATTGGGTCTTCGGCGTGGTGCTGGGCGATGAAGTGCCATTCGATGCCACCGAGGCCGCCGCGCGGATGCTCGCCAAGGGCGTCCAGACCCGGCCCTTTTTCTGGTGCCTGCACGAGCAGCCGGTGTTCGCGAAGATGGGCCTGTTCGCCGGCGAGCGCTACCCGGTCTCCGAGCGTCTCGCCCGGCGCGGGTTTTACCTGCCCAGTGGACTCAGCACCACCGAGGAGGAAGTGCGCACCTCAGCCGCAGCGCTCAAAGAAATCCTACGATGAGCTCGTTCAACGAGGGCTACGCGGCCTATTACGACCTGCTTTACCGCGACAAGGATTACGCGGGCGAGGCGAAGTTCGTGCATGATCTGCTCAAGCAGCACGCCCCCAAGGCGCGCTCGCTGATCGAGCTGGGCTGCGGCACGGCCCGCCATGCCCGCCTGCTACTGGCCGCCGGTTATCGTGTGCTGGGAGTGGACCTGAGCCACCAGATGATTGCGCGGGCGGAGACGGAATGCGCCCAGCTCCCGGCCCGTCAGCGCAAGCACCTCCGGCTCACTCAGGGTGACGTGAGCCGCTTTCAATCCGACGAGCAGTTTGACGCCGCGATCTCTCTTTTCCACGTCATCAACTACCAGCTCACCCACGACGCATTGCGCGGTTATTTTGAAACCGCTGCGCAGGCCGTGCGTCCGGGCGGCGTCTTCGTCTTCGATTTCTGGTATGGCCCCGCCGTCCTCAGCGATCGTCCGGCGGTGCGCATCAAGCGCGCCGAGACGCCTGAGGTGCGGATCACCCGGCTCGCGGAGCCCACCGTGGATGTGAACCGCAACCGGGTTACAGTGAACTACACGCTCCTCGCCCAGCAGCGCACGGGCGAGCTGTCGGGCGAGTTCACCGAGCAGCACACCGTCCGCTACCTGTTCCTCCCGGAACTGGACCAGCTTGCCGCCAGCGCCGGTTTCACCGTGCTGGAGACGGGCCAGTGGCTCACGCGCCAGCCGCTGTCCGACCGCACCTGGTTCGGGTATCTCGTGCTGCGCCGGGCCCCGAAGCGCGTGACGGCTTGAGCGGTGGCGGCTCTCCTGGAGCGGCCACACCGGCCATGGTGATGTCCGGCCGGAGCGGACCTCGGATTTCCCCTTTGTGAACTGCAACCTTGTCCTCCACCCCAATTGCCGGGGCTGGATCATCGAGAAGCTGGCCGTCCGGCTGGACGAGGCCCTGCGTGGGCTGGGGGTTCACTCCGCTGTGACCCCCGCGTGGTCGGCCAAAGCGGACATCAACCACTTCATGATGTTCCACTACTGGGAGGATGCCCAGCCCGGCCATAACACGATGCTCATCACGCACGTGGACGATGCCTTGAAGTATCGGATGATCCGCGATTCGCTCGAACGCATCGAAGTCAGCATCTGCATGTCGCAGATGACCGTGGACCTGCTGGTGGGCGAGGGCATTCCCAAGGACCGGATTTGTTCCATCCTCCCGGCCAACGACAAACGCACCAGTCCCCGGCGAATTGTCATCGGCATCACGAGCAACCTGTATTCGGACGGTCGCAAGCGCGAGTTCCTGCTCGCGCGGCTGGCGCAGGAGATGGATCTCAGCCCGTTCCATTTCGAGGTGTTTGGCCGGGGCTGGGACAAGACCGCCGAGCAGCTCCGCGCGGGCGGGGCCACTGTGACGGTCACCGATGGGACGGATGACTACGCCGGCGACTACGCGGCCATGTGTGCGCGCATTCCGCACTTCGACTACTACTACTACATGGGCCTGGACGAGGGTTCCATGGGCGTGCTGGATGCCCTGGACGCGGGCATCCCGACCATCATTACGCCCCAGGGGTTTCATTTGGACATCCCTGATGCCATCACTCATCCGTTCGTGGACTACCCCGAGATGCGCGCGATTTTCGCCGGGATTGCGAAAGGCCGCGCGCAACGGCTGGCCGCCGCCGCGGCTTTGAACTGGACCGAGCACGCGCGGCGTCATCTGGAATTGTGGACGGCGATGGTGGCGGGCCGCCGCACCGAGTTCATGGCGCAGGAGCGCACCCGGCCGTCGCCTGCCTCCGTGCCCGCCTCGCTGCGGCAGCGCTCGCCGTTCCAGCGCATGGGGGACTATCTCAAGCTGGGGAACCAATACCGGTGGAACATGCTGAAACGGTATTACCTCCCAAAGGTGAAGCGGCGCGTGGAGCGCGCGCAAAAGCGCCTGGGGCTCAAACCGAAGGGATGAAGGTCACCCACTTCAGCGTGCAGCACGAGGGCAACGGCGCGGCCAACGCGGCGCTCCGGATTCATCAGGGCTGCCTCCAGCTCGGCACCGACTCGCGCTTGTGGGTGGCGCATCAGTCCGGGGATGCACCCGGCCTGAGCGGCCTGCCCGTGGGCGGGCTGCCCGGCCGGCTGCGACGCAAGTTCGAGCACTGGCTAGATGAATGGCTGCTAAAGGAGCTGCGCAAGACGTGCGACAACGTCCTGACCACTGGCTTCTTCGGTCACAACTTCGCGCGGAAGGTCCGGGCCGAACGGCCGGATGTCGTCCAGTTGCACTGGATCGGCGGCGGCTATTTCAAGCTGGCCAGCCTCGCCGGCATCAACGTGCCCGTCGTGTGGCGCATGCCGGACATGTGGACCTTCTGCGGCGCGGAGCATTATGTCCCCGATCAGGACCGGTTCGTGGACGGCTACACGGCCGCCAACCGCCCGGCCGGCCAGGCCGGTCCGGACGTGAGCCGCTGGGCCTGGGAGAACAAGCGCCGCACGTTTGCGCGCATGCGCAAGCTTGTCCTCGTGGCTCCGAGTCGCTGGCTCGCTGATTGCACGCGGCGGAGCGCCCTGTTCCGCGACCAGGAAGTGGTGCTGATCCGCACCGGCTGCGACACCACCGTTTTTCGTCCGCGCGATCAGCAGGCGTGCCGCGTCGTGCTGGACCTCCCGGCGGACAAGCCGGTCATCCTCGCCGGAGCCGCGTGCCTGCGCACGCGCTGGAAGGGCGCGGACCTCATGGTGGAAGCGGTGAACCACCTGGCCGCTCAACTCGGGCCGACGGCCTTCCGGCTGGTGGTCTTCGGCGACAACGGCCAGGCCATCGCGAAACAAGTCGCATGCGAAACGCTTTCGCTGGGCCGCGTCAGGAGCCCGCAGCTGCTCGCCGCGCTCTACGCGGCGGCGGATGTTTTTGTGGCTCCCTCGCGGATGGAAAACCTGGCCAACACGGTGCTCGAGGCGATGGCCTGTGGCACGCCGTGCGTGGCGTTCCGCATTGGTGGAATGCCGGATGTGATCGAGCCCGGCGTCAATGGCTACCTTGCACCCGCGTTTGACACGCGCGAGCTGGCCGAAGGCATCCGCAAGATTCTGGTGCCGCGCAGCCCGGCGTTCCGCGCGGCTGCCCGCAGCAAGATCGAACGGGAGTTCAACGTCGTGGACCAGGGACGTCAGTTCAACGCCCTTTACGAATCCCTGGTGACCAGGCCCGCGTGAAGCCGCTCAAGCTCCTCATCCTCGGCGGCGGCCCGGTCGTCACCGAGTTCTACCTGCCCGCGCTCGCGCGCCTCGGCTGGACTTCCGGCATCACGGTCACGGACCGTTCCCCTGACGTGCTGGCAAAGACTGCCCGGCTCGCACCCTGGGCGGCGACGCGCGCCTTGGGTTTTCAGGAAGCCCTGGCTGACCGCGGGTTGATCGACGGCCACGATGCGGTGGTGGTGGCCGTGCCCAACAGCCTGCATGTCGCGGCGGTTGAGGCCGCGTTGCGGGCCGGACTGCCGGTCCTGTGCGAGAAGCCCCTCGCCCTGCAGGCGGCGGAGTGCCAGCGGCTCGGCGAACTGGCCGCCTCGCTCAAGCTCCCGCTCGCGGTGGGCATGGTGCGCCGCCTCGTGCCGGCCATCCAGGCCGCCCGGCTCGCGCTGCAAAACGGGCTGCTCGGCGAGCTGAAATCCGTCGAGGTCGCGCACGGCGGGCCCTATGCGTGGACTTCGGACAGCGGCGCGTTCTTCCGCCGCGAGAACGGCGGCATCCTGGCGGACCTGGGCGTGCATTATCTCGACTGGCTCGCCGGTGCGCTCGGTCCACTGACACCGGTGGCCTATGACGACGACGCGCGCGGCGGGGTCGAAGCTTCCTGCACCTATCAGCTCAAAACAACCGCCGGCGTTCCGGTGACGCTGCGGCTTTCCCACCTGCACCCGCACGCGGACACGGTCACGTTCCACGGCACGCGCGCCACGCTGACGCTTGACCGGACCGACTTTGCGAAATGCGCCGTGAGCGGGCTGGTCCCGGGACTGATCAATGAACTGGTCCCCGAGCGGCCGTTCGTCAACCCCGCCTGGCCGCGCGACTTCGTGTCCTGCTTCGCGCAGCAGTTCCACGACTTCGCCACCGCCGTTCACGGACAGCCGGTGCGCGTGTCCGCCGCGGACGCACTCGCCACAACCGCGTTGATCGAGCACGCCTATCGAGTGCGGACCGAGCGGGGCGCACCCCCGGAGCCGGATCGTCCCGCCTTGCCGGCTGGCCGCGCAGTGGTCACCGGTGGCACCGGTTTCATCGGCGGCACGCTCGTGGAGCGGCTGGCGGAACTGGGCTTCACCGACCTCGTGGTGCCGGTCCGCAATTACCGCACCTGCGCCGACGCAGCCCGGTTTCCCGTGGCCCTGCCTCGCGTGGACCTGACGCAGCGCGAGCAGGTGCGCGCGGCGGTGCAGGGCGCGCGCTGGGTGTTCCATCTGGCCTACGGGCAGACCGAGTCGGACGCCCAAAAGATCACCGTGGACGCGACACGCCTGCTCATCGAGGAGGCCGTCGCGGCCAAGGTCGAAGCCGTCGTCGTGCTCAGCACCATGGGTGTCTTCGGCCATCCCGACACGGACACGCCGGTGGACGAGACGTGGCCCTACGCCCCGGCCTACGGCAACTACGGCGTGACCAAGGCGGAGATGGAACGGTGGTGCCTCAATCCCGCCACGCCGCTGGGCACTACCCGGCTCGTGGTGCTGAATCCGTCGTGCGTCTATGGTCCGCGCGGCAAGACTTACACCCGCATGCCGGCGGACTTTGCGAAGGACGGCAAGTTCGCCTGGGTCGCGGGCGGGCGGGGCATCGCCAACTACACTTACGTCGAGAATCTGGTGGACGCGATCCTGCTCGTGGCGGGCACGCCGGCGGCGCATCAACAACGCTATCTGGTCAATGACGGCTCCTGCCCGTGGCGCGAACTCCTCACGCCGCTGCTTGGCGAGCTGGCGGCACGCGTGCCGGATGTTTCGCCCGAGGCCTTGAAAAATGTCCAAGCCGTTTCGGTGGTGCCCAGCACTTTGCGGCAACTGGCCGGCCACCTGATCGGCGACGTCAAGTTCCTCGAACTCGTTAACCGGCACCCGCTGCTGGGACCGCTCAAGGGCCAGGTGGTAAATCGGTTTCGCCGCCGCATGGACGGCCTGCGGGCAGGACCGCCGGTGCTGGCTCCGGCTGCCCCGGCTGCCGCGGCACCCGCTCCGCCGGACTGGCTCGGCGAAGTGTTCGGCCCCACCCCCACCCGCTTCAGCAGCGCGAAGCTCCAGCAGCTCGGCTGGCGTCCGCGCGTTTCGTTGCCCGAAGGCCAGCGCCGGTCGGTCGCGTGGTTGAAGCTCGCCGGGGTCCTGAAGTGAATCCGAGTTTCGCCAATTTCTTTGAGCCGGGCCGCAACCGGCTGGGCACCATGCGCCATGTGCTCGCGCTGGCGGTGCTCGTGGACCACGCGTTCATTCTGCAAGGCTCCGGCCACGTGCTCGGCTCCACGGGTTACAGGAACAGCCTCGGCGGCCTGGCGGTGGCGGGGTTCTTCGTGCTGAGCGGCGCGCTGATCACGGCGAGCTGGGAGCACAGCCGCACGGCCTGGCAGTTCGCGCGCAACCGCGTGCTGCGCATCTTCCCCGGCTACCTCGTCTGCCTGGTGGTCACGGCGCTGGTGATCGGCCCGGTGGCCTGGGTGGTGCAGTCCTCGCCTGAAATCCCCGCCTACTGGAAGCTGGCGCCCAGCCCGGCCAGTTACGTCGTGCGCAACAGCCTGTTGATGCAGTTTCAAACCCGTATCGGCAACCTCTTCGCGACGCACGCGGAGGCGTTTTCCATCAACGGCTCGCTCTGGTCCATCCCTTGGGAAGCTGGCTGTTATGCGATGGTGGCGGCGCTTGGGCTGGCCGGCGTCATCAAGCGCTGGCCGCTTGTCGTGGCCGCCCTGGCGGTGGCCGTGCTCGTGAATTCGCTGGTCTTTCCGCCGGGCGTCGTGCTGGGCCGGCTCTATCTCAGCGAACGCGTCGCGTTGCTCCCGTTGTATTTCCTGTGCGGCGCGGCCTTCTATCTCTACCGCCAGCGCATCCCGCGCCTGCCGTGGCTGGGTGCGCTCGCCCTGGCGGGCACGGTGGTGGGCGGGTGTTTCCACTGGGCGCTCACCGCGGCACTTGCACTGCCCTATCTGCTTTTCTATGCGGCCGGGCTGGCGGTGCCGGCCGAGGGATTTCCCCGGGGACAACATCCCGACTACTCCTACGGCATTTACATCTATGCCTTCCCCGTCCAGCAGTTGCTCGTGGCGGCCGGGGTGGCGGAGCGCGGTCCGTGGCTGCTGCTGCTCGCCTCGCTCGCGGTCGCGGTCCCGCTGGCGGCGTTGAGCTGGCATTACGTGGAGGGGCCCAGTCTGCGGCTGAAGCAACGCGCCGCGAAACCGTCCGCAACAGCGCAGGCGATCAGCAGTCCAGCCAGCGCGGCCTGAGTGCGGCGGCGACCATGTTCACGGCCGAGATCATCCCCGCTGCTGGCTTGCCGGCTGAACTGCGGACGCGATGGCTGAAATTCATCGCCGAGCAGCCGTCCCTGGACGGTCCGTGCTTCCACCCGGATTTCATCAGCGGGCTGGGCCAGTTCATCCCCAACTGCCACGTGGCGGTCTGGCGGCAGGCGGGCGAGGTGGCGGGCTTCCTGCCGTTTCAGTCCCTCGGTCGGCGCGGCGCGCGACCGATCCCGATGTGCGATTATCAGGCGGTGATCGGCCGGCCGGAGCTCGCCCAGGATCTGCGCGCGAACCTGCGCAGCGCCGGACTGCGTTTCCTCGAGTTCGACAACCTGCTCGGCACGCAGGTGCCCCGCCGCGAGGCCACGCGCGTCAACTTGCGGCTCTCGCCCCGCGTGGCGATCACCGCTGGCTTCGACGACTACCTCGCGAAGTTGAAAGCCGCGGGCAAGTCCGAGCGGAAGGTGCAGACCGGACTTCGCGTGCTGGAGCGGGATCATGGCAAGGTGAGCTTTCAGCGCGGCCTGCAAGATGATGCGCTGCTAAACCAGATGCTCGACTGGAAGGCGAAGCGCTTCGCCGTGGGCGATGGTTTTCCGCCCTGGGTCGCGCAAAGCCTGCGTCATTTCATGGCCCGCCGGGGTGCGGAAGTGGCGGGGGATTTGTCCGTGCTGAAGGCGGGTGAAGCCGTGGTGGCCGTGCACTTTGGCGTGCATGCTGGGCGGCGGTATTACTATTGGTTCCCCGCCTACAACGAGGCGTATGGCAAGTATTCCCCCGGCTGGCTGCTGGTCTGGTTTCTCCTGAAGCAGTTGAACGAGGTGAACTGCAACACGTTTGATTTCGGCCCGGGCGGCGAGGCTTACAAGGAATACTTCGCCAACGTCCATGAGGAAGTCGGGACCGGTCTCCTCGAAACCTCCGCGTCCCTCGCCCGGCTGCATCGCGGCTACGCCCGGGCGCAGCAAACCGTGCGGCAAAGCTCGCTGGCGCAGCGCTGGGTGAAGCCGGCCGTGCGCTGGCTGCGCGGCCAGGGGCGTGAGCCCGCCACGCCCGGCAAGGCATGAGTGGCATCGGCGGCAGGCTGCGGGAGGAATTTACGGCGCACGGTGTCCGCGCGGTGGTCACGGTGCCGCTCCGGGTCCTGCGGGCCTTGGGCCGGACGCGGCAGGTCTGGTTCTACACGCAAAGCGTCCCGGCTCCGTGCGGGTCTCAGCAAGTCGAGGAGCTCACCGCCGCCGACTGGCCGCGTTTGATGGCGGCGGAGACGTTCCCCTGGCGGAATGATGCGGAGGCCGGCGGGCGCCTGACCGGTGGCGCGCGTTTGTTTGCCTGGCGTGAGGCGGGGCAGTTGGTGTCATTCGGCTGGGTCACCACCAGCCCGCGCTTTCTGATCGGCGAACTGGGTGGCTGGGTGGAGTTCGAGCAGCCGGTCCGCTGGATCTGGGATTGCGTGACGCCGGAGGCGCACCGGGGCCGGAGCTACTATCCGCAACTGCTGCGCGGCCTGGTGGCCCTCGGCGGCGAAACCCGGCCAGTCATCTACTGCACGCGCGAGAACACGAGTTCGCAACGCGGCATCGAGAAGGCGGGCTTCATCCGCTCGTTCACCATCACGGAGCATTTTCTGAAAGCGTCGCACCGTCCCGGGCCAATGCCGTTGCAGTATCACTATCGCCGGGCTTCCTAGCCGGCTTCGCCGCATGCGCATCAAGCTGCCGTTTCATCCCCGCGCCTGGCTGGACTCCTGGCTGACCTACCCGCGTTTCCTCGGCACCCTGAAGCCGGAGTTGATGCGTGGCGCGGCGGACGAACTCGGGCCGCGGCTCCACGCGCAGCTTCGTGCGAGCTGGCCCCGGAAGCTGGAGTGCCCGCTCGCCACGCGCATCCTCGCACTCTCCCCGCACCCCGACGACGAGGTGATCGGCTGCGGCGGCCTGCTGGCGCGGCACGCTGGCCACGCCGACATCAAGATCGTCAATGTCTACAACGGTGACGGCGGCGGGGCACTCGCGGAAGGCCCGTGGCGGGCGGACCCCGGCTATCAGGAGCGCCTCGTGCAGGTGCGGCGCGAAGAACTGGATGCCGCGGCCAAGGCGCTGCAGGCCTCCGAAGTCATCCGGTTTGAAGTCTCCGATTGTCGGGGCACGCCCGGTCCCGCCGAAGTCGCGCGCCTGCGGCAGGTGCTGGAAACCTTCCGGCCTGAAGTGGTGGTGCTGCCGTGGTTTTTGGACAACCACGCGCACCACCGGCTGACCAATCTGTTGCTGGCGGATGCGAGCGCGGGCCTCTCCTTCATGGTGCTGGGCTACGAGGTCTGGGGGCTGCTGCCAGCCAATGCCATCCTCGACATCTCGGAGGTGCTGGACCAGAAGGTGGCGATGATCCGGGGCTACGTCAGCCAGTTGCGCACCGTGGACTACGTGGGCTACGCCACCGGCCTGGCCCGGACGCGGGCCTTCCACAACCCGGTCCATGAACTGCGCGACGGCGCGGTGGAGGCGTATCTCGCGCTGCCCGCGAAGGATTACTGCGACCTGGCCATCCACGCGCTGCGACCGAAAGCATGAGCGCGGGCACACCATCGTCCACCGGTCTGCCGATAGTGAGCATCGTGGTGCCGTGCTACAACGCCCGCCGGTGGATCGGCGAGACGCTGGCCAGCACGCGGCAACCCTGCCCCTTTCCCGTCGAATTGATCGTGGTGGATGACGGGTCCACGGATGGCAGCGGCGAGCTCGTGGCGCGGGACTTTCCCGAAGCCCGGCTGGTGCGCACGGAGAATCATGGTTGCAGCGCGGCCCGCACACGCGGTGCGGAGCTGGTGCGCGGCAAATACCTCAAGTATCTCGACTCGGATGACTTGCTCGCCGACGGCTCAATCGCGCGGCACGTGGCCCTGGCCGAATCCAGCGGCGCGGACGTGGTCTACGGCGACTGGCAGCGGCTGGTGCCAGACGGGGAGAAGTGGGTGCCGGGCGAGGCGGTGGCACGAACTTGGGAATCCGTGCATGCAGACATTGAAGTGGCCTTCTTCACGCGCATGTGGTGCCCGACCGGCGCGTATCTCTGGCGCACTGAGTTTCTGCGGCAGCGTCATCCCGGCTGGCATCCGGGGCTGCCGGTGATTCAGGACGCGCGGTTTGCGCTGGATGCGGCCTGCGTGGGCGGGAAGTTCGTCCACGATCCCGCACTCGCCGCGTGGTATCGCACGCACACGTCCGGTTCCGTGGCCACGAGCAGTTCGGTGAAGTTTGCGCGCGACTGCTGGCAAAGCGCGCTGGAACTGCGCGACCGCTGGGAAAAGGCCGGCACGCTGAATGAAGTGCGTCGCACCGCGCTGCTGGAGGTGCTCGAATACTTTGCCTTCGCGAGCTATCCGCAAGACCGTGCGCTCGCGCGGGACGTGGTGAGGAGCGCGCGGAGCATTGATCCGCACTGGCGGCCCACCGGTTCACGCTGGCGGCGCTGGCTGGGCGGTGCGCTGGGATTCGAGGTGGTTGCCTGCCTGCGCCTGGGCCTGGACCAGTGCCGGAAGCTGCGGCGGGGCAAGGCGGCTTGAATCCTGGCTTGAAGCAGCCACGCGAGGAGCGTGGAGTGGTCGCCGCAACGAGCCAATTTCAAGTGCGGGCGAGTCATCCGATTTTGCGAGCGCACTCGAATCCATGTCCGGGCCAACCGGGTTTTTCCTATGAAGCTCGAGTATATGCAATATGGATGCGGCTTGAGCGCCCCCGAGACCTGGCTAAACTTTGATTGCAGCCCGACTTTGAGGTTTGGGCGTTTGCCCCTGATCGGACGCTGCTATGCGGGGAATGCCGGGCGCATCCCAGCCAATGCGTTATACGGAGACATTGTCCAGGGTCTGCCTTGTGCTCCAGCCTCATTCACCGGCATCTATTCTTCGCATGTCTTGGAGCACCTGGCCTTGGATGATTTCCAAACCGCTCTGAAGCACACGTTTCGATATCTGAAGCCCGGTGGCACCTTTCGTCTGGTGGTTCCTGATTTGGAGCGGCTCGCTCAAAGTTACCTTGAGGACAAGTCTCCCCAGGCCGCGATTCGATTCATGGAGAAAACCGGGCTGGGGAAGAAATGCCGCCCACGGGGACTTGGCGGACTGGCTCGCACCTGGTTTGGCAACAGTGCTCACCTATGGATGTGGGATGAGAAAGCAATGGCCCAGCAATTGAGCGAGCATGGTTTCAAAGACATTCGCCGGGCGGCGTTCGGGGACGCCGAAGATCAAAACTTCACGGTCGTCGAAGAGCGGCGCCGATTTGCCGGGTGTTTAGCCATGCAATGCCGGAGATAGCGCGCCGTGCAATGAAGCAGGATAGGTAAAAGCCCCCGCCGTGACTCTGCTCTTTTGCGAACCCAATCCGGCCTATGGCGGGGGCTCGGAGCAGGTGTGCCTGGACCTGGCACGGGGGCTGGCGGCACGCGGTCACCGGATCGCGCTGGTGCACGATCATGCGGGCACCATGCTCCCGGCTTACGAAGCGGCCGGCGCGGTGCGACATCAGATGCCGTTGAGACCTTTCGGCTGGCGGACCCTGGTGGCGAGCTTTGGACGGGCCTGGCGCATCGGGCAACTGGCTCGCACGCTCGGCGCGGAAGCGATCGTGGCTTCGGAGGTGCATTACCTCCGGCTGCTCGCCCTGGCTTCGCGGATGAGCGGCATCCCGGTGCTCTTCCATCTGGGCCTGGCGGCGACGCACCGTGAGTGGTCCTGGGCGCGTGCCTATCGGACCATTCGCGCCGGAATCGCTCCCTCTGCGCATACGCTGAAGTCCTGGCGGGACTCCGGCTGGCCGGCGGAAACCTTGACCGAGATACCGAACGGCGTGGACACGAACCGGTTTCGCCCGGTGGCGGACAAAGGTGCGCTCCGCACCCAGCTCGGGCTGCCCGTGAAGGCGACGCTCATCAACCACACGGGCCGGCTGTCCCAAGCCAAGGGCACCGGCACCTTGATCGAAGCGTTCGCCCGGCTCCAAACGACTCTGCCCGACAGCGTGCTCGTGCTCGTGGGCAAGGATGAAGCTGCAGCGGACCAGTGGCCGCGCCGCGTGGCCGAGCTGGGCATCCCGGCGGAGCGCGTGAAATTCCTCGGTGCACGTCCCAATCCCGAGGCGTTCATGGCGGCCGCAGATCTGGTGGTGGCGGCCAGTGAGTGCGAGGAATCGTTCGGTCTGACGGTGGTCGAGGGCATGGCCTGCGGCGTGCCGGTGATCACCTCGACGATCGGCATTCTGCCGCGCTTGCTGGGCCCCGGACAGGGCGACCGGGTGGTGCGGCCCGGCGACGTGCCGGGCTTGGCCAAAGCCATTGAACTGACGCTTCAACAACCGGTCGCTGGTGAGGGCCCGGCCTTGCGCGCCCGCGTCTTGGAGCACTTCAGTGCGGAAAAAACGTGCGGCGCGTATGAGCAGGTGTTGTTGCGCTGGCGGTCCACCGTCCCGGCTGCGGTGGTCGGTTGAGGGTCACGCCCGGGGATGGATGCCAAACCGCACTCAGTCCGGCTGCCCTCCTTGGACGGATGGCGGGCGCTCAGCATCCTGCTGGTGCTGGGCGGACACTGCACCTACACCGCGGGTTTTCCTCCCGGGCTGCGGGATGGATTTGTGGCGGTGTTCGACGGCGCGCTGGGCGTGCGCTTCTTCTTCTGCATCAGCGGGTTTCTCATTACTTACCTGATGCTGCAGGAGGCGGACCGCACGGGCCGCATGAGCCTGCGGGATTTTTATGTGCGCCGGACGCTGCGGATTCTGCCGGTGTATTTCCTGTTTCTGGCGGTCCTGTTTGGGCTGCAACAGTTCACCCCGCTGAAGCTCAGTTCCGCCGAGTGGTTCAGCAGCCTGACGTTCACCGTGAATTTTGGTTCCAAGCAATGGGTGAACGGCCACCTGTGGTCCCTCGCGGTGGAGGAGCAGTTTTACCTGTGCTGGCCGGTGGTGTTTGCGCTCGGCGGCCTGGCCGCCAGTCGACAGCGCGTGCTGGCGGTGCTGGCGGTCCCCATCCTGGTGACGCCGGGGCTGCGGGTGCTCTGCCATTTGAAGCTGCTCCCGGGTGCGGGGTGGAGCTGTGAACTCCTGCACGCGCTGCTGGTCCATGTGGATGTGCTGGCCATCGGCTGCGTGGGGGCGGTGATCTACAAGGATCACTCCGAGACGCTGCGGCGCTGGCTGTGCTCCCGGCCGGGACTGGTCAGCGGCCTCGCGGTGAGCCTCATCATCCTGCCGCTCGTGTTGCAACGGCATTTTCTGGCGGGCTTTTTCACCGTCCCGCTGGCGGTGCCGTGCGAGACGCTGGGCTTCGTCACCTTGATGCTTCAGAGCGTGCTGCTGCCCGGCTGGGGTGTCTATCGGGTGCTGAATTCGGCGGTGGCGTGCCAGTTGGGCGTGCTCTCCTATTCGCTCTACATCTGGCAACAGTTGTTCTGCGCCCCGCCGGCGACCTACGGTCTGGAGCAGGCGTGGTGGCTGGCCTTCCCCGGCTGGCTGGTGCCCGCGCTCGGCGTGGCGGCCCTCTCTTATTACGGGTTCGAGCGGCCGTTCCTTTCCTTGCGCGCCCGTTTCCGCCGCGTTGTGCCTGTCGCCTGATGAGCCAGCCCAAGTCCATCGTGCTCCTCACCGGGTCGCACCTGAGCAACAACCCGCGCGTGGTAAAGGAGGCGGATGCGCTGAGCGCAGCGGGGTTCGAGGTGGAGGTGCTCGGCTGGATCGTGGACGCGCGCCGCGCGGAGGAGGATCGGGCAATGATGCGCGGCCGGGCCTGGCGGTTCACGCCCGTGGTGAACCTGCTCGAAGGCTCGCGCGCCACGCGCTTGCGCTGGCTGTTCTGGCGAATCGAACGGCGGATCGCCCGGATGCTTGCTGACCTTGCAGGTGTCGAAACCGCGGGCCAGCTCGGTGGCTGGCGGCGGGCACTGCTCGCGGCCGCCCGCCAGCGGCGGGCGGATCTGTTCATCGCCCATTCCGCCGTGACCCTGTGGGTTGCGGAACAGCTCCAGCGCGACGGACGAACGGTGGGCGTGGACATGGAGGACTGGTTCTCCCGCGAGCACCTGACCGAATTTCCCTCCAAGCTGGTCGCTGGCATCGAGGCGCGGCTGCTGGATGCTTGCGCGCACGCCACCTGCACCTCCGAGGCGATGAGCCAGGCCATGGCGGCTGATTTCAAGTGCCGCCCGCCGCTCCCGCTTTACAATGCCTTTCATTGGGCCGAGCGCGACCGCCTCGACGGCGCACTGCGGGACCGCAAGGACCGCAGCCGGATGTCGCTGCACTGGTATTCGCAGACCATCGGTCCAGGCCGTGGACTGGAGGAATTGTTTCTTGCGCTGCCCCTCCTGCGTGGTGATCTGGAAATCCATCTGCGTGGCTCGCTGGGTCAGACGGGCGGGGACTGGTTGGACGGTCTGATCCCGGCCGGCTGGCGGGAGCGAGTGCATGTCCATCCTCAGGTTCCCAATGCAGAACTGCTTTCGCGCATCGCCGAGCACGATGTGGGCCTGGCGGGGGAGATCAAGCTGACCCGCAGCCGTGATCTCACCGTGACCAACAAGATCCTCCAATACCTGCTCGCCGGGCTCGCCGTGGTGGCGAGTGACACCGCGGGCCAGCGCGAAGTGGCAGCGCGCGCGCCGGCAGCTATCTTCCTCTACCGGTCGGACGATCCGGCGTCCCTGGCCGACCAGCTCAACCGCCTGCTGGCCGAGCCCGAATTGCTGGCCCGCGCGAAGGCCGCCGCACTCGCCGGCGCGCGGGAACACTTCTCTTGGGAACCACTCGCTCCCCGGCTGGTCGAATCCGTAACCGTGGCCGTCACGGGCCGAAAATCCTGATCACGCCGGTTTGAATCGTTGCTGATGAAGATCCTTGTCTCAGTTGATCCGGAAGTCCCGGTCCCGCCCCGCCTCTACGGGGGCATCGAGCGCATTGTGGACGGCCTGGTGACCGAGCTGCGCCTGCGCGGGCATCAGGTGGGGCTGGTCGCCCACCCGGATTCCACGTGTCCGGTCGAGCAGTTCTTCCCGTGGCCCGCACGGGCACCGGGCAGCCGGCCGGACAATCTGAAACACACGCTCACGCTCTGGCGTGCGTCGCGCGCGTTCCGGCCTGACGTGGTGCACAGTTTCTCGCGGCTCGGCTATCTGCTCCCCCTGCTGCTCACGGGCCAGCCGGCGATCATGTCGTATCAGCGGCACACGGGCGGTCCGCGCCTGCGCATCATGGCCGGGCTGGGCGGGGACCGGTTCGCCTTCACCGGGTGCAGCGAATACATCGCGCGGATGGGCCGCGCGGTCGCGGGCCGCTGGAGCGGCATCCCGAACTTCGTGGACACCGGGTTCTATCAGTTTCGCGCGCAGGTGCCGGCGGATGCGCCGCTGGTTTTCCTGAGCCGCGTGGAACGCATCAAAGGCACCCATACCGCCATCGAGATCGCCCGCCGGGCGGGACGCCGGCTCATCATCGCTGGCAATCAGGCGGACAACGCCGAGGGCCAGACGTATTGGAAGACTGAAGTTGAACCACACTTGCGCGCCGGCGTGGTGGAGTATGTCGGTCCGGTGGATGACCGGCAGAAGAACGAATTGCTCGGCAGCGCGCTGGGCATGCTGGTGCCGGTCGAGTGGGGCGAGCCCTTCGGGATCGTGTTCGCCGAGGCGCTGGCCTGCGGGACGCCGGTAATTTCCTGTCCCTTGGGCGCACTGCCCGAGATTGTCCGCGAGGGCGTGGATGGCTTTTTGATCAACGACGTCCCGGCTGGCGTGGCGGCGGTGGGCAAGCTGGCTTCGCTCCGCCGGTCAGACTGCCGGGAGCGCGTCGAGCAGCTCTTCTCGCGAACGGTCGTGGGCACGCAGTATGAACAGCTTTACCGTGAGCTTGCCACCCGCTAGTGCCGTGCTGGATCAAACGAGCACGGGCGAGCCTGGTCCGGCCTCCCGGGGCCGTCCCCCGTCCGCCAAGATGAAGAAACTGCTCATCGTCAGTCCGCACTTTCCGCCGATGAACACGCCGGACCTCCAGCGGGTGCGGACGTCGTTGAGCTACTACGCGGAGAACGGCTGGGAGCCCACCGTGCTCACCATGGAGCCGCCCGAAGGCCGGGAGGGCTGTGACGACCTGCTGGCGCGTTCGGTGTCGAAGGACATCCGGGTCATTTCGGTGCCCGCATGGCGCGAGCGTAATTGCCGGCGTTTCGGGTTCGGTCACGCCGATTACCGCTACCCGGTTCCGCTCCATCGCGCTGGTGCGCGACTGCTTGCCGCGGAGCGCTTCGACCTGGCCTTTTTCTCGACCACCGTCTTCAACACGATGGCGCTGGGCCGCCGCTGGCGCAGCCGGTTTGGGCTGCCCTACGTGCTGGATTTGCAGGACCCATGGTATTCCGGGATCACGGGACGTTACCGCCTCACCAAGGCCCCCGGGGGCATGCTCAAGTATTGCGTGAGCGAAGGCATCGCGCGCTTCCTTGAGCCTTACACGCTGCGCCGCGCCGCCCATCTCATCTCGGTGTCCGAGGGTTACGTGGACACGCTGACACGCCGTTACCCGTGGCTGGCCCGTGACCGCTTCACGGTGCTGCCTTTCGGTGCGCCCGAAGGGGACTTCGAGCTGCTGCGAAAGGCTTCCGTCACGCAGCGAATTTTCCAGCCGGAACCCGGTCGGCGCAACTGGGTTTATGTCGGCCGCGGCGGTCCCGATCTCGTGCCGGTGTTGCGCATGCTGTTTCGGGCGGTGGCGGAGGCGCGCCGGGCCGATCCCGCGCGCTGGGCGGCCGTGCGGTTTCACTTTGTCGGCACCAACTATTCCCCGGCCCACCGGACCTTCAAGGTCGTGGAGCCGGTGGCGATCGAGGAAGGCGTGGGAGACCTGGTGGCGGAGCATCCGGTGCGGATTCCCTATTTCGAGGCGCTGAAGGTGCTGGCGGATAGCGACGGCATCATCCTCCCTGGCTCCCGCTTCGCTGAATACACCGCGTCGAAGCTCCTGCCCTGCCTGCTGGCACAACGACCATTACTAGCCATCTTCGACGAGCGGAGCCTGGTGGCCAAGCTCCTGCGGAGCTGCCCGGGCACGCGGCTGGCGGCGTTTGCTGATGCGGGCCAGATGGAGCAGGCGGACGCAGGGTTGCGCGCGGGCCTTGAGTGGCTGCTCACCCTACCCCAAGGGGTGCCGCATCAGGTGGACTGGAGTGCGCTGGAAGCCTACACCGCGCGCCGGCTCACGGCGCGTCAGTGCGAGATTTTTGACCGTTGCGTCGTGGCGTCCAAAGCCTGAAACTTCCCGCCTGTGATTCTTTTCGGTCATCCGACTGGCAACCCGAACTCGCACCATGCTGCGCTGGCCCATTTCGAGGCTGGCCAGCTGGCGGCGTTTTGCGTTCCGTGGATGCCCTCGGCGGAAATGCTGGCCGTGCTGGCGAAGATTCCTTCCCTGCGTCGCATGGGCGGACGGCTGAGCCGGCGCTGGTTCGAGCCGTTGGTGAATGCGCCCAAGATCCAAGGGCGGCTGGGGGAATGGCGGCGGCTCCTCACCCGCGCGCTCGGGCATGACAATGAAGGCCTGGCCTACGAAGCCAACGACTGGCTGATGGACACCATGGCTGTGGCCGCCCACCGCAACGACGTGACGGCGGTGCACAGCTACGAGGACTGCTCGTTGCGCCAGTTTGAAGCGGCGAAGCAGCTCGGGAAATCATGCATCTATGATCTGCCCATTGGCTACCATCCAGCCTGGGAGATCACCCAGGCCAGGCTGCTGCGGGACTACAGTGACTGGCTGCCCCCCAGTGGCCTCTCCTCCAGCAAATGGGTCCGGCCGGACCAAAAGATCGCGGAAATGAAGCTGGCCGACTGCGTGCTGGTGGCATGTGACTTCGTGCGCAAGACCATGGAGCCCTACGTCAGCAAGCGGACGTTTCTTGTGCCCTATGGCGTGGATCATGTCTTCTGGCATCCGGCCCCGCAGCCGATGCGCAAGGACAAGCTGCGATTCATCTACGCCGGTCAGATTGGCCTGCGCAAAGGCATCCCCCTGCTGCTGCAGGCGTGGGCGGCGGCGGCGCTGCCAGACGCGGAACTCGAGCTGGTGGGCACCTGGCAGTTGTCAGAGCGCCATCGCGCCAGCCTGCCCCCTTCCGTGGTGTGCCGGCCGCCCTGCTCGCGGGAGGAACTTCGCGAACGCTACCGCGCGGCCGATGTGTTTTTGTTTCCTTCCTTCTTCGAGGGATTCGGCCTGGTGCTGCTCGAAGCCATGGCGTGCGGTCTGCCGGCCATCGCGTCCACGGCCACCGCTGGTCCCGACGTGCTCGATGATTCCTGCGGGAGGGTCGTCGAGGCGGGTGATCTGGAGCAGCTCGTGGAATCGTTGCGCTGGTTCGCCACACATCGTGACCAGCTCGGGGCGATGTCCCTCGCGGCGCGGGCGCGGGCTCAACAGCACACTTGGGAAAAATATCGGAAGCAGGTGAATGCCGCCGTGAGCAGTTTCGTTTGATTTGCCGAGGATGAGCATCTTATTCGGACATCCCACTGGAAATCAGGGCGCCCACCAGACGGCTCTGGCGTATCTCAGCGCCGGCTGCCTCGCGGCGTATTGCGTTTCTTGGATGCCCGCCAATGGGACCCTCCAGTTCTTCAAGGCAGTGCCCGGCCTCGCCGGGTGGGCCGGCCGGCTGGAGCGCCGGCGCTTCGCCCCGCTGGCCCATGCGCCGACCATCCAGGGCCGCTCCGGGGAATGGCCGCGGCTGCTGCAGCGGATGCTGGGCAAGGAGGACGAGGGGCTCGCCTACGAGACCAACGACTGGCTCATGCAGACCATGGCCAAGGCATGCGCCCGGCCGGACGTCAGCGCGGTGCACGCATATGAGGACTGCTCGCTGCTGCAGTTCGAAGCGGCGAAACGGCAAAACAAGGGCTGCATTTATACCCTGCCCATCGGCTACCACCGAGTGTGGCAGGCGCAACGGACCGAACTGGCGCTCCGCTACGAGGACTGGCTGCCGGGCGACACCGTGGAAAACCGGTGGGAACGCCCGGCCCAAAAGGAGCGCGAGCTTGAGCTCGCCGACCTGATTTTCGTGGCGAGCACATTCGTGCGGGAGTCGTTGGGCGAACATGGTGCCCGCAAGCGTGTCGTGCTCACTCCTTACGGGATCGATCCGGATTTCTGGCTGCCCGGCGAGGGGCAGCGCGTTCGCGGGCGGCTGCGCTTCATTTGCGCCGGCCACGTTTCCATCCGCAAGGGCGTGCCCTGGCTGCTGGATGCCTGGCAGAAGGCCGGCTTGAAGGATGCGGAGCTGGAACTGGTTGGACCCTGGCAACTGGACCCGGCCCGCCGCGCGGCGCTGCCGGCCAATGTAACCCACCTGCCGCCGTGCTCGCGCGAAGCCCTGCGCGCCCGGTATCAGGCCGCCGACGTGCTGCTGTTCCCTTCCTTCTTCGAAGGCTTTGGCATGGTGCTGCTGGAGGCGATGGCCTGCGGTCTCCCGGCCATCGCCACCACCGCCACCGCCGGGCCGGACGTGCTGGATGACACCTGCGGCCGTGTCGTGGCCCCCGGGGATACCGACCAGCTCGTTGCGGCGCTGCGGTGGTTCGGAGAACACCGGGATCAGCTGCCCGCGCTGTCCCGCGCAGCCCGGGGCGTGGCGGAACGACAGACTTGGGAACGCTACCGCCGGACGGTCACCGACGCAGTGGCGGATTTTCGTTGAACGGGGCGTTAGCCGTGTCAGCTCAGCGTCCCATCCGTCGGCTTGCCTTTGTCGTCTCGCATCCCATCCAGTATTATGCACCGCTGCACCGGCGGCTCGCGGCGCAGCCGGATCTCGCGGTCAAGGTCTTCTTCACCTGGCATGGTGGCAAGCAGGCGGTGCACGATCCCGGCTTCGGCCAGCGTGTGGCCTGGGACATCCCTCTCACGGAAGGCTACGAGCATGAAACCGTGCCCAACACCGCGCGCGATCCTGGCACCCATCACTTCTGGGGGCTGCGCAATCCGGAACTCGCCGCCCGGCTGCTGGCCTGGCAGCCGGATGCCGTGCATGTCACCGGTTACGCCTACGCCTCGCACCTGCGGATCATGCGGTGGCTGCCACGGCACGGCATTCCAGTGCTGTTCCGGGGTGATTCCCATCTGCTTGATGGCCGGTCCGGCTGGCGCTGGTGGCTCGCTCGCACGATCCTGCGCCGGGTCTATTCGTGGCCGGCGGCCTTCTTGCACGTCGGCCAGGCCAACCGCGCCTATTACCGCGCCTGCGGCGTGCCGGACGCGCGGCTCTTCCCCTGTCCGCACTCGATCGAGGTGGACCGGTTTGCCCAGCCGCACGAGGTGCTTGAAGCCCAGGCCCGGGCCTGGCGTCAGGAATTGGGCTTGGCCGCGACCACGCGTGTGCTACTGTTCGTCGGCAAATTTGAACCGAAAAAGTGTCCCTTGGAACTGATGGATGCCTGTGCGACATGGCCGGCGGGTGACTGGCGGCTGCTCCTGGTAGGAGACGGCGAGCTGGGCGATGGTGTGCGTCGTCGGGCGGCGGCGCAGCCGGAGCGCTTCCAGGTGCTTCCCTTCCAAAATCAGAGCCGGATGCCCTTGGTTTATCGTCTGGGCGACGTGTTTGTGCTGCCTTCCGCGTATCAGGAAACCTGGGGTCTGGCCGTCAACGAGGCGCTGGCCTGCGGACGGCCTGCCCTGGTCAGCGACCGGGTGGGCTGCGCGGCGGATGTGATCCAGCCCGGCCGTAACGGGGCGGTCTTTCCGACGGGTGACTTTACTGCCCTGCGCGCGGCGTGGGAGCAATTCCGCGACCGGCCCCCGATTGCGGCGGCGGAGTTGCAGGCCTCGGCCCGTCAATTTGACATCGCCATCACGGCGGAGACGCTTACCGCCGCATTGCGGCAGCTAACTGCTTGAAAAACCGGCAAATCACCCTGCTCATGCTCAGTGCGCTGAGCGGGTTCATGTTTCTTACCTCGCCGCTGCTCACGGCGGAACTGGATGTGGTGTTTAGCAGCACCGTGCTGTTCATCTTCTGCCTGGGGCCGCTGTTCTGGTGGATGATCCGCGGCATGAACGGAATGCCTCTGTTCGAAATGTTTGCCGGCATGCACCTGGTTTACTACTGGATGGGCTTTGGCCGGGACTACGAGACCTCTGATTCGGCCAAGTCCTTCGACAGTGAGCCCATCTGGGTGGTGAGCCTGTTTCTGGCCGCTGGCATAGCGGTTTACTATGGCGTGATCGCCCGGCTCCAGCGGGGAAAAACGCTGCGCTGGAAATGGCTGGACATCAGCGTCAGCGAATCGGACAGCGTAATGTGGGCCTGGCTCATGACGATCTTGTCCGTCGGGTTCGAGCTTGCAGTGCAGTCCGGCTTCATCTGGCAGCTTGTCTCCTGGAACCTGTTCCGGCCCATCCAGACCACGTTCAGCGCCTTCGCCATGCTGGGTGTCTTCCGGCTGTCGATCTCCTTGGGCGAAGGGAGCATGCCGCAGGCCCATAAAGGCGCGTTTTTCGCGGCGCTGACCGCCTTGGCCGCCATTCATACCGTCAGCGGCTACCTGGTGGTCGCGGGCACAATCACCTTGGTGGCGGGCTTCGGCTACATGCTGGGGGCGCGCCGCGTGCCGGTGCTGGCCTTCGTTCTCTGCCTGTTGATTGGCTCGTTTCTGAATCTCGGCAAACGGGAATGGCGGACCAAGTATTGGGACGACGGTGAGCGCGTCGGGGTGCTGGTTTCGTTTCAGCAACTGATCACCTTCTCCTGGATCGCGCTGGAGAACCGTCTGGCCGGGGAGCATGCCGTGGAAACCAGCACGGCCACTCTGATCGAGCGCGCCACGCTTGCGACCTCGCTCCAGCGGATCGCAGCCCTCACGCCGAAGCACATTCCCTACATGCAGGGTGACTCCTACTGGTTTGGCCTCTCCCTGCTGCTGCCGCAGGCCCTGAGCGAGGAGCGCGGCAATTTCAATGCGGCCATGGCGGACGCGGCGCTGACGTATGGCTTCTTCAATTCGATCGAGGCGGCGGAAGGCACCAGCATCTCACTGGGGCCCATTTCCGAGGCCTGGATGAACGGCGGGTGGATAACAGTCCTGCTGGCCGGGGGCTTTTTTGGCCTGTTCTTCGCGTCGGGAGTGGTCATGGCCTGGAACCGTCCGGTCGCTTCGCTCGGCTTTCTCTCCGGCGTGTTCTTTTTTTACACGCTGGTCAACGCCATGGAACTCTTCGCCGGGTCCACGCTCATGGCCTTCACGCGCACCTACCCGCTGGCCATGCTGGCGCTGGGCCTGCTGGCCTTTTCGCAGCGCATCGCCCAGGGCTCGATCCGGCTCAAACGTGCCCCTGTTCCGCGGCCGGCCGTGCCGGCACCGCAGGCAGCCAGCCATTGATCGGACGGGCACTTCAGTTTGGGTCAGGAACGGTTTTCAACGCATCCGTGAGCGAGGTGTTTCTGTGGGTGCCGGACCTTGATCCCAGCAAGGGCGGGGTGCAGACCTTCTCGCACTTTCTGGGCCGCGCCTTGGGCGAGTGCGTGCCCGCCCCGGGACTCCGGATAGTGTCCAAGCACGGGTTGTCGGGGGGGGACGGCCCGCCAGTGCGCGGTTTCGGAGGCGTGCCATCCGCGCTGCGGACGCCGTGGTTCGCCGCCGGATTGCTGGCCTCCGCCCGGCGGCGGCGCGGCGCGGTGGTCATTTCCTCCCACGTCAACTTCCTGCCCATGGCCCACCTGCTCAAACGTCTCCGGGGTGTCCGCTACGCGGGCGTGGCCCATGGGGTGGAGGCCTGGGGAAAACTGCCTCCGCGCATCCGCTCCGCCTTGCGCGCAGCCGACCACGTCTGGTGCGTCAGTCGCCACACCCGCGACCGGGTCGGGGCGGAGCAGGGCATCCCGCCGGAACGGCTGGCCGTGCTGCCCAACACCTTTGAGAGTGACCGCTTCCTGCCCGGCGAGCGGTCTGCAGAGTTGCTCGCCCGTTATCGCCTGCCGGCGGACGCCAAAATAATCTTCACCTTCGGCCGGCTCGCCGCCTCGGAGCGCTACAAGGGCTTCGAGCGGATCATCGCCGCACTGCCCCGCATTCAGGCCGCCGTGCCAACAGTTCGCTACGTCATCGGGGGCACGGGAGACGATCAGCCCCGCCTGGCCGCCGCCGCGCAGGCTGCCGGCGTGACCGATCGCGTGATTTTCACCGGGTTCCTGCCGATGGACGAATTGCGTGCGCACTACAATCTCTGCGATGTCTTCGCCATGCCGAGCACAGGGGAGGGCTTCGGCATCGTGTTCCTCGAAGCGCTTGCGTGCGGCAAGCCCGTCCTGGCCGGCAACGTGGACGGCTCCACGGAACCGCTGGCGGACGGTCGTTTCGGCGCGCTGGTGAATCCGCTCGAGGTTGAGCAACTGGCCGGCACGCTCACGCAGATACTTCAGCGTCGTTACGCGCATCCTCTGATGTGGCAGCCGGACGAATTGCGCCGCCAGGTCGTGGCTGAATTCGGCTTCGACCGCTTCGCCGCCATTGTGAAGGCGCACTTCCAACGCCTGCTGTCACCGGTGCCGGGGCTTCCCCGTTAGACGTCATGTGCGGCATTGCTGGAATCCTCAGCGCTGAGCGCCTGCCCGAGCTGGCCGCCGGTCCAGTGCCGGCCATGCTGCGGGCGTTGCGCCATCGCGGACCGGATGACGAAGGGATGTTCCGTTCGCCCGGTGGCCAGGCGGCCTTGGCGCATGCCCGGCTCTCCATCCTGGATCTTAGTCCTGCTGGTCATCAGCCGATGAGCACGCCGGACGGGCGGCTCACCATCGTTTTCAACGGCGAGATCTACAATTTTCAAGAGCTGCGCCGCTCGCTGAGCGCGCGGGGGGCCGTCTTCCGTTCACACTCGGACACCGAAGTCATTCTGCGCGCCTACGAACACGACGGCCCGGCCTGCGTGGAACAGTTTCGCGGGATGTTCGCCTTCGCGCTCTGGGACGAACGGGACCAAAGCTGCTTGCTGGCGCGTGACCCGTTTGGCATCAAGCCGCTCTACTACCACACCGCCGGGGGACGCCTGGTGTTCGCCTCCGAACTCCGGGCACTGCTTGCCTCCGGGCTGGTGGAGCGCTCGGTGGATGCGCGCGGGCTGCACGGCTATTTCCGCACCGGCTCGGTGCCGGAGCCGCACACGTTGGTGAAGGACGTGCGCGGGTTGCCCGCCGGTCACATAGCTATCTGGCGCGCGGGCCGATTCGAGTCGCGGCCCTATTGGTCGCTCCGTTTCACCCCCGAGGCCGTGCCGGAAGCCGACGCCGTGCGTGACATCCGCCGCGCGCTGCTGGACTCGGTGGAGCACCATTTCGTCAGCGACGTGCCCGTAGGTGTCTTTCTCAGCGGCGGCATTGACTCGACGGCCCTGGTCGCCCTGGCCCGCACGGTGGGGCGGCATGATCTCCACACCTACTCCATTACGTTCCCGGGTCTGGCGGCGGACGAGGGCGCGCTCGCGCGCCGCACGGCGGAGCACTTCGGGACACGCCACGAGGAGTGGCCGCTGGACGCGACCATCGGACGCGACCTGTTCGGCCAGTTTCTCCGATCGATGGATCAGCCGAGCATTGACGGGCTGAACACCTTCACGGTGTCCAAGTTCGCCCACGACCGGGGCATGAAGGTCGTGCTCTCCGGGCTGGGTGGCGATGAACTCTTTGGCGGCTACAAGTCCTTCCGGGAAGTGCCCCGGCTGGCGCGCTGGAACCGACGGCTGCGCTGGACCGGTCCCCTGCGGCTGGCGGCGCAGGCGGTGCTGCGGCGCTCCCAGCGCCCGCCCATGCGCCGGCTCGGCGAACTGCTTGGCCAGCCCGCGCGGCTGGACACGGCCTACGCCGCCTTGCGCGGCACTTTCACCGCCACCGAGGCGGCGGTGCTGACCCGGCACTACACCGGTGCGGCTCTGGCCGACGAGCTGCCCGAGGAGGAACTCACCGGCGATCCCACCCCCGAAGACACCGTGAGCCGCCTGGAGCTGACGCGCTACATGCGCAATCAGTTGCTCCGGGACAGCGACGTGATGAGCATGGCCCACGGTCTCGAACTCCGCGTGCCCTTCCTCGACCGCACGGTGGCTGACACGCTCACCCGCATCCCGGCGGCGCTCCGGCTGCGGGCGGGCAAACAGTTTCTCCTCCAAGCCGTGCCCGAGGTGCCGGACTGGATCGCGCACCAGCCCAAGCGCGGTTTCCTCTTCCCCTTTGATCTGTGGCTGGGAGCGGAATGGAGTGAAGTTTTCGGCACGCTGGATCGCACCTGTCCGGTGCCGACGCAGAACTGGTATCGCAAGTGGGCCGTGTTCGTCTTTGAACACTGGCAGCGAACCGTGCTCGCTCCGGGACCGGGGACCTGACGCCCGCGTCGCTGTTCACATCCGTAAATGCCCGCTCAACCAGAACCTTCAGGAGCTGCCCAGCCGCCCGACACGGAGCGGATCAATGGGTTGGATTCCATCCGCGGCCTGTGCGCGATCTGGGTGGCCTTCAGTCACCTCGGCTTCTTTCCCGAGCTGGCCCAGGCCTTTGACAAATCTTCCCCGGTGGGGTTGATCGCCCGGGGCGTGCTCGGCAACCTCTTCTCCGGCCAGCCGGCGGTGATCGTGTTCTTCATCATCTCGGGATTCTGCATTCACTATCCCCATGCCCACCGGCCGGCGATGCCCGGGGCCGCATTCCTGGCCCGGCGACTGGTCCGGATTGGCGTGCCCTTTGCCGGGGCCTGGCTGCTGCTGCGGGCGCTGGCACCGGCCAGCCAGGGGCTGGCCCTCGTGCAATGGAGCCTGATCGCCGAGGTGATCTATTACCTCCTGTATCCGCTCCTGTTCCGCCTCCGTCGGCTGGCAGATTGGCGCGTGTGGATCGGGGTCACGGGGCTGGCCGCGATTGGCATTGCCGCCACCCAGCCGGAAGCCCGGTATTTTTGGATCTTTGGGCCGGAACTGACCTGGGCCATCGGTCTGCCCCATTGGCTGGTGGGCTGCTGGCTGGCCGAATGCGTGCGCGGGCGGACCCTCCCGGCCGTCTCACCCGCGCGAATTTGGACGCTGCGCCTGCTCGTCTGGTTCGGGGCTTCTGCGGCCTCCGTGGTGCAATTCCGGCTCGGGATCGGCTACCCATGGACGATGCTGGTCTTCACGCCGCTGGCCGCCGCCTGGGTTCATGCGGAGATTTGCTGGCACGCCACCCACGCGCCCGTGCGGCTGCTGGAATGGTTCGGTGCCTGGAGTTACTCACTCTACCTGCTGCATCTGGCGGGACCGGATCTGCTGCAGCGGTGGGGCCTCGCCCACGGCGTCGCCGATGGAACCGTCTGGTGGCTGGTGAATTTAAGCGGGGCACTGACCATTTGTTTCACCTTTCATCTGCTTGTGGAAAAGCCCTCCCACCGTCTGGCCCGCTGGGTCGGCAGACGTCTGGCCCGCCGACCTCTGCCGGTCGTCGTCGGCACGCCGGCGAGTTGAAGTGGCAAGCATGGTGAACCCGTTGCGTCCCACGGCACCTGCCGGCGCAAGCTGGAGCCGGAAAAATCCCCGTTGACCACCGCGCCCGCTGTCCCCACTTTTTACGCGTCGGCAGTATCGTGCGCGACGCATCCATCATGGCCGAACCCATAGTCACTCCTGCCGCCCCGCCGCGTTCCCGTCGCCGTCTCTTCATCATCCTGGCGGTCAGCCTGCCCTTTCTGCTGCTCGTGCTCCTGCTGGCGGCGGGCGAGATCGCCGGCCGGGTGGTGATGTATAGGAAACATGGCGTCCCGGGCAAATCGTATGGGCTTTACCAAGGTGATCCCGAGCTGGGGGCCACGCACGCTCCGAACCGGTATAATTCGAACACCATCCTCAACAATTGGGGCTTCCGAAACCGGGAAGACGTGGCGGCCACCAAGCCCCCGGGGGGCACGCGGGTCTATTGCTCCGGCGGCTCCACCACCTTCTGCTACAATCTCGACACCGACCACGCCTGGCCGAGTGTGTTGCAAGACAAACTGCGGAAGGTCCCGGGCCACGAACACGACGAAGTGCTCAATGCCGGCCAGATTTGCTGGTCGCTCTGCCATGAATACGTGCTGGCCAAACGCCTCCTGCCCCAGCTCAAGCCGGACTACGTCATATTGTTCACCGGGGTCAACGAAGGCATGTCTGCCGAGCAATTCTCCCGGAAGGATCCCGGCTTGCTCGACCGCCTGCTGGCCGAGCAACGCTGGGGTGAGGTGGCCAAGGATCTGGACCAGGCGCGTTTTCTCAAGCGGCACAGCGCGCTCATGCGCCTCTGGGACTACCGGCTCAAGAGCTGGTTCGCGCCCCAATTGACGGCGGAGTATCGCGAGCCGGAGATCAAGGAGCGGCCCAATAGTTATCCTTCCATGCACCCTTACGTCATGGCCAATCTCGATCACACCTTGCGCGACTACCTGAAGTTCATCCGCGCGCAGGGGGCCACGCCCATCATCCTCCGCTTTGGGGACAACGGCACGGACGCCTGGTATATGCGCTACGGCACGCGGGTGTGGCGCGACCGCGCCGTGGAAATCGGCCGGGAGGAAGGCGCACTGATCTGCGACGCGGTTCCGACTTTTGAGCAGCATCCGAAGCGCATGGACTGCTTCATTTCGTCCGGTGTCCATGTGACGGAACTGGGGGCCGAAGTGCTCGCCGACGAACTGAAGAAGACCCTGCTGGAGGCCGCCCGTCCCCCGGCCAAATAGCGTTCCCGATCCCACATGCCCTCCATCCTCGGCCTCTCCGCCTTCTACCACGACAGCGCCGCTGCGCTCGTCGTGAATGGTGACCTTGTCGCCGCCGCGCAGGAGGAACGCTTCACGCGCATCAAGCACGACCACGAGTTCCCCACGCATGCCGTGGACTACTGCCTCAAGGAGGCCGGCCTGACCCCGGAGCAGCTCGACTACGTCGTCTTCTACGACAAGCCGCTCCAGAAATTCGACCGCCTGCTGGAGACCTACCTCGCCTTCGCGCCGCAGGGCTTCCAGTCCTTCCTCATGGCGATGCCGCTGTGGCTCAAGACCAAGCTGCACCTGCCGCGCGAGATCCGGAAGGCGCTCGGCGGGCGCTACACCAAGCGCATCGCCTTCACCGGTCACCACGAGTCCCACGCGGCCAGCACCTTTTTCCCGTCGCGTTATGACGAGGCCGCGATCCTCACTCTGGACGGCGTGGGCGAATGGGACACCGCCACCATTGGCCACGGCCAGGGCAACAAGATCAAGATCCTCAAGACCCTGCACTTCCCTCATTCGCTCGGCCTGCTCTACAGCGCCATCACCTACTTCTGCGGCTTCAAGGTGAACTCGGGCGAATACAAGGTCATGGGCCTCGCCCCCTACGGTGAGCCGCGCTACGTGGACACCATTCTCAAGCACCTCGTGGACGTGAAGCCCGATGGCTCGCTCGCGATGGACATGAGCTATTTCAATTACTGCCAGGGGCTCACGATGACGAACGACAAGTTCGCCTCGCTCTTCGGCGGCCCGGCCCGCAACCCCGAGACCGCCATCACCCAGCGCGAGATGGACATCGCCGCCTCGGTGCAAAAAGTGACGGAAGATGTTGTCCTGCGCATGGCCCGGCACGCGAAGGAACTCACGGGCAGCAAGAACCTCTGTCTCGCCGGCGGTGTGGCGCTCAACTGCGTGGCCAACGGGAAACTCCTCCGCGCGGGCATCTTCGACGATGTCTTCGCCACGCCCGCCTCCGGCGACGCCGGTGGCGCACTCGGGGCGGCGCTCTTCGTGCACCATCAACTCCTCGACCAGCCGCGCTCCCCCCAGGGCAAAGATTCGCTCAAGGGTTCGCTGCTCGGCCCGAAATACTCGAATCCGGAAATCCGTGCCTTCCTCGACAGCAAGCAGGTGCGTTACACGTTCTACGAGCAGGAGCCCGCCTTGCTCGAAGCCGTGGCCGGGGAGATGGCCTCGGAGAAAGTCATCGGCTGGTTCAGCGGCCGCATGGAGTTTGGCCCGCGAGCGCTGGGTGCGCGCAGCATCATCGGCGACCCGCGCAGCCCGGCGATGCAGTCCCAGATGAACCTGCGCATCAAGTTCCGCGAGAGCTTCCGGCCCTTCGCCCCATGCGTGCTCATCGAGGACGTGCAGAAGTATTTCGATCACGACCGCGAGTCGCCCTACATGCTGATGGTGGCCGACGTGAAAAAGGACCAGTGGCTGCCGCTCACGCCGGAACAGGTGCAGTTGATGAAGGACCCTGACCTGCGCAAGCGCGTGAATGTCCCGCGCTCGACGCTTCCGGCCATCACGCATGTGGACATGAGTGCGCGCATCCAGACGGTGGACGAGGAGCGGCACGGGCGCTACTGGCGGCTGATGAAGGAGTTCAAACGCCAGACCGGCTGCGGCGTCATCATCAACACCAGCTTCAACATCCGCGGCGAGCCCATCGTCTGCACTCCTGAGGACGCCTACCGCTGTTTCATGGCGTCGGACATGGACGTGCTGGTGCTGGAGAACTGCGTGTTGCGCCGCACCGAGCAGCCGCAGCAGGACGAGTCCGTGCGGAAGAAATACATTGAGAGCTTCAAGCTGGACTAGCCAGGTCCAGGCGGAGCCTCAGCCGCCACCGTTGCCTCCTGATGCCCCAGCCGGACGAACACCCTGCGGAGCAGATGTCCGAACCGGAATGCACCCGTTCATCAAGCCCACCTCTGCCGGCGTTGGACGGTTTGCGCGGGATCGCCGTCCTGATAGTGTTGGTCTTTCACGTCCTGATCCGGCTGCCGGCGCGCGAGCCGGGGAGCGCCGCGCTGGCCGCCGGTTTCCAGTTCGGCTGGCTCGGGGTGGACATCTTCTTCGTGCTGTCCGGGTTTCTGATCACCCGCATTCTCCTGGCCGCCCGCGAGACCCCGGACCGGTTCAAGAACTTCTACGCGCGCCGGTTCCTGCGGATCATCCCGCCCTATTACTTGCTGCTGACGGTCGTGTTTGTGGTTTTGCCGCTGTTCGTCGAGTTCGACACGGAGGGGGTGAAGCGAATCCAACGGAACCAGGCCTGGTTCTGGACGCACCTGACGAACCTTGGGTTTGTGTGGCATCGACAGGTGTGGGCCTCCGCCGACTGGCTGGTGATGGATCATCTGTGGTCCCTGGCGGTGGAAGAGCAATTCTATTTGGTCTGGCCGTTCGCGGTATTCTTCCTGCCCGGTCCTCGGCTCAAACACCTATGCTACGCCTGCCTGGTATTTTCGCCCGTGCTGCGCTGCGTCCTCTGGCTGATGGACATGCGGAACGGCGCGCTCTATCTGCCCACCCCCTGCCGGCTGGACGGGCTGGCAATGGGCGCGCTCGTGGCGGTGCTGGCGCTGGAGCCGGGCGGACTTGTCCGCGTCCAGATGCGGTTTGCGCGGCTCGGCATCGTCGCCACCCTGCTCCTGGCGGGACTGACAGGCTGGCGGAGCGGCCTGAGGCTCACCGATTCGCCCACGGTGGTGTTCGCCCCGGCCCTCATCAATGTTATCGCGGCCGCCATCATCGTGCAGGTGGTGACTGCGGCGGGACGTTTCTGGCCGGGACTGCTGAGCCTGTCGTGCCTGCGCTCCTTCGGACGTTACAGCTACGCTCTGTATTTGTTCCATGCCCTGCTGCTCTACCCACTCCGGAAGTTCATGCCGCCTCGCTTGCTGATCGAGGCCACGGGCAGCGAACTGGCGGCCAATCTTGCCTTTCTGGCGGTTTTCCTGGCGGTAAGTTTCGCCCTGGCCTGGCTGTCCTGGCACGCCTTCGAGCAGCATTGGCTCAAGTTGAAGCGCCACTTTGTGGTGCGACCTCCGCCAGTGCAGGCCTGATCATGCCCATGGACGCGGCTCCATCCTTGGCGCTAAGCTCGACCGGCTGCGGCCCCGGAAGCAATCAACGCGAGTCCGCCAGCCACAAACGAACCAGCGCCCTGCGCCAACTGAACTAAATGGTCAACCCCTTCAAAGAGGTCAACTGGAACCCGGACACGGCGGCCCGGCGCACGTTCGCCAAGAGCCTCATCATCGGCTTCCCGTGCCTTGCGGTCGTCCTGCTGCTCGCCGGCTATTTCACCGGCAAGGGCTGGAACTTCGGCCCTTCATTGAAGCTCGGCGGCATCGGAGCGGCGGCGGGCGTGCTCTTTTATGCGGTCCCGGCCATCGCCAGGCCCTTCTATCTGGTGTGGTATGCGCTGGCCTGTTGCATGGGCCTGGTGGTGGGCAACGTGGTGCTGGCCTTGATTTTCTACGTGCTCGTCACGGGCATCGGCCTGATCAAGCGCCTCGGCGGCAGCCAGCCCATCCGCAAGACGCCCGATCCGCTGGCGAAAACTTACTGGCTCGACGCCCCGCCCTCGTCCAACCTGAAGCGTTACTTCAGTCAGTTTTGAATTTATGAGCGACCAGAAGCCAAACGAGTTTGAGCAGGCCAACCAACAGGCGCAGGCCGGCATCGTGAAAGAGTTCATCGCCTTCCTCCGCGAGAACAAAAAGTTCTGGCTGATCCCGCTGCTGCTGGCCTTCCTTGCCATCGGCGCGTTGCTCATCCTCGGCGGCACGGCAGCGGCCCCGTTCATCTACACGCTGTTTTGAGCGGAGCGCTGGCGTCCTGGATCCGGCCCGGCGCATGTCCCACTGGGCATGGCGGAGCTCCACCATGGGAGAACTTTCCACAACCAGCCACTGGGTCCGGCCTGGTGTGCCATTGCGGCTATTTTTGATATGAGCAGTCCTGCAGTCCCCTCCTCTCCTCCGGCTCAACCCCTGCGCCTCGGCGTCATCGGCTGCGGCCACTGGGGCCCCAACCACATCCGCGTCTTCTCCCAGCTCAAGGGCTGCACCGTGGTCGCCATCGCCGACGCGAGCGAGCAGCGCCTCGCCGTCGTCTGCGAGCTGTTCCCGCACGTGCGCGGCTTTCGCGATCACCGCGAGCTGCTGCGCGAGGGCGGCGTGGACGCCGTCGTGGTGGTCACGCCGACGCGCACGCATTTCACCGTCGTCACCGACGCGCTCAACGCCGGCAAGCACGTCCTCTGCGAAAAACCGCTCTGCACCGAGCCGGCCGAGGGCGAGCAACTCGTCGCGCTGGCCCGCCAGCAGGGGCTGGTCCTCATGGTCGGCCACATCTTCCTCTTCAACCCCGGCATCTTGAAGGTGAAGGAACTCATTGATTCCGGCGAGATCGGCACGATCCGTTCGCTCTCCGCCGTGCGCACCAACCTCGGTCCCGTGCGGGGTGACGTGAACGCCGCCTGGGACCTGGCCTCGCACGACATCGCGGTCTTCAACTGGCTGCTCAACGCCGAGCCCGTGGACGTGCAGGCGATGGGCGCGGCCTTTCTCCAGCCCGGCATCGAGGACGTGGTCAACATCAGCCTCAAGTATCCCGGCAACGTGCTCGGCTCAATCCAGTGCAGCTGGCTCGACCCCAAGAAGGTCCGGCAGATGACCGTCGTGGGCAGCCAGCGCATGATCACTTGGGACGACCTCGCGCTATCCAATCCGGTGGCCGTGTATGAGAAGTCCGTGGACACCAAGCGCGAGGTGACGGACTACGGCGAATTCCTCCGGCTCTCGATGCGCGATGGCGACGTGCGTCTGCCCAAGGTCCAGGGCGAGGAGCCGCTCAAGGCGCAGGACAGCGCGTTTGTCCGCGCCGTGCGGGAGGGCAGCGTGCCGCGCTCGGATGGAACTTTCGCCCTCGGTGTCGTGCGCACGCTGCGCCGCATTGCGGAAGCCCTGGCCTGAACCGAAATGAAGCCGCCCAAGTTCTTCGCCCACCCCACCGCCCTCGCGGAGAGCACGCAGATCGGCGCGGGCACGCGCATCTGGGCCTACGCTCATGTTCTCCGTGGAGCCAGGATCGGCCGCGATTGCAACGTTGGCGACCATGCCTTCGTGGAGGGTGGCGCGGTCATCGGCCACCGCGTCACGGTTAAAAACGGCGTGATGGTCTGGGACGGCGTGAAGATCGAGGACGATGTATTTGTCGGCCCAGGTGTGCTCTTTACCAATGACATGATGCCGCGCTCGCCGCGCCTGCCCCTGGCCGCCGCCCGCTACCACACGAAGGACTGGCTCGTGCCCACCCGGATCAAACGCGGCGCAAGCCTCGGTGCCGGTGCCATCATTGTGTGCGGGGTCACCGTTGGCCGGTTCGCGATGATTGGCGCGGGAGCCGTCGTGACGCAGGATGTCCCCGACCATGCGCTCGTCACCGGTGTGTCCGCCAAGGTGCGCGGCTGGGTCTCCGAGACGGGCCGCAAGCTGGAATTCGGCACCGACAACACCGCCACCTGTCCCGATACGAACACCCGCTGGCGGCTCGTTGGCGGCCGCCGCCTCGTGCGCGTGAGCGCTGCCTGATGAAATCCGTTGCTGGCATGCCTCGACCAACTTTCCCGTCCAGTGTTACTGCGGCCTTCCCCTGCCAACCGAAGTGGACTGCGTGGCTCCCTCTCCCAGCGGGAGAGGGCTGGGGTGAGGGAGAGCGCGTGCAGGCATCCACGACGCAGTTCATGAGCCGGTGCTCGCGCACCGCATCGGCGGACTTTCGTTTTTATCAAGCCTAGGTAGAAATCCACTTTTCGTTCCATGCAAAAAACATCCATCCAGTTCGTTGACCTCCGTCGCCAGTATCAGAACATCCAGCCGGAGATTGACGCCGCCATCCTGCGCGCCGTGGGTCGTGGCGACTTCATCCTTGGCGAGGACACCCGCGAGTTCGAAAAAGAATTCGCCGCCTTCAACCAGGCCCGGCACTGCGTCGGTGTTGGCGACGGCACGGACGCACTGCACCTCGCCTTGCGCGCGCTGAACATTGGCCCGGGCGACGAGGTGATCGTGCCCACGAACACTTACATCGCCAGCGTGCTTGCCATCTCGAACACCGGCGCACGGCCGGTGCTCGTGGACTGCGAGCCGGACTACTATTGCATTGATGTGAAGGCCGTGGAGCGCGCCCTCACCCCGCGCACCAAGGCGATCATGCCTGTGCATCTCTACGGCCATCCGGCGGACATGGATCCCTTGTTGCAGATCGCGAAAGACCGTCACCTTGCCATCGTCGAGGACACCGCGCAAGGCCACGGCGCGACTTACAAGGGCCGGCTCTGCGGCACCATTGGCGACATCAGCGGCTTCAGCTTCTATCCCGGCAAGAACCTCGGTGCCTATGGTGACGGCGGGGCGGTCGTGACGAACCGCTCCGAACTCGCCGAACGCGTCTCCCTCCTGCGCAATTACGGTCAGAAGGTGAAATACGTGCACACGATGAAGGGCTACAACTCGCGCCTCGACACCGTGCAGGCCGCGATCCTCCGGGTGAAACTCCGCTACCTCGCGCAATGGAACGACCAGCGCCGCGCCGCCGCCGCGCGCTACACGGAACTGCTCGCGGGCACGAAGCTCGGGCTCCCGAAGGTCGCGCCCTCAGCCAATCCCGTCTGGCATCTCTATGTGGTGCAGACGGATCGTCGCGCGGACTTGCAGAAGGCGCTGGACGCGGCAGGCGTTTCGCACGGCATCCATTACCCCATCCCGGTTCATCTGCAGGAGGCGTATCAGGACCTGGGTCACAAACCCGGGGACTTCCCGGTCGCCGAGGCGCTCGCGGGCCGCATCCTCTCGCTGCCGATGTTCCCGGAGCTGACGCCTGACGAATCGCAGCGTGTCGCGCAGGCGTGCGCGGGGTTCTGACGCCGCCGGCCGGCCATGCAAGTCGTCCTCACCGTGGCCGCGCTCGTTCCCGAGAGCGGCGGCCCCTCGCGCAGCGTGCCGGCGCTGGCCGACGCACTGGTGCGCGCCGGACGCGGAGCGCATGTGGTGGCGCTGGATTTCCAGGCGCAGTTTTCGCCACCGCTGCTGCCCCGGGAAGCGAAAGTGGGCGTCACGCTCGTGCCCTGTAGCACGCGATTCAGCCGCGCGACTCGCTACAGCCGGGGCTTTGAGCAGGCACTGCACGAACGTCTGGCCAGTGATAACGCGTCGATCCTGCACGATAACGGCGTCTGGCTGGGCACGAACTATCTCGCCGCCCGCGTGGCCCGGGCGACGCGAAGGCCCTTCATCATCAGCCCGCGCGGCATGCTCACAAGCTGGGCGATCCGCCATCACAGTTGGGGCAAGCGCCTCGCGTGGCACGTCTACCAGCGGCGTGCGATGGCTTCCGCTACGCTGCTGCATGCGACGTCCACCGAGGAAGCGGAGGGCCTCCGCGCCCTAGGTTGTCGGCAGCCCATCGCGTTGATTCCCAACGGCGTCGCGTCTGCGCCAACCGATCTCCCCCGAACCACCGCTCCGCTTCGTCGTGCGCTGTTCCTCTCGCGGGTGCATCCGAAGAAGGGGCTGCTGGACTTGATCTCCGTTTGGTCCGAGCTGAAGCCGCCCGGCTGGGAGCTGGTCATCGCCGGTGACGACGATGGTGGTCACGCGGCGGAAGTGGAAGCAGCGATCCGCGCTACCGGGTTGGAACAGAGCTGCCGCCTGATTGGCCCGGTGGGCGACGACGACAAATGGGCGAGCTATGCGGCAGCCGATTTGTTTGTGCTGCCGAGCTACAGCGAGAACTTCGGTCTGGTCATCGCCGAGGCGCTCGGCTGCGGCGTGCCAGTGATTGCCACCACGGCCACGCCGTGGACCGGCGTCGAGTCCCGCCAGTGCGGCTGGTGCGTGCCACCGGGACGCGACGCCCTCCGACCCGCGCTCGCGCAGGCGCTCGCCTTGAGCCGCGATGAACTACAGCAAATGGGCGCACGGGGCCGCACCTGGGTGAGTGCCGAATACTCCTGGGACCAGGCCGCGCAGCAACTCGGCGAAGTCTATGAATTCCTCCTCGGCCAGCGCGCCCGGCCGGCCACGGTGCAAACCTGACCCCGGGGACTGTCTTTGAAGCAACGGCACGACGCTGAGCAGAAGCAAACCGATTGGATCACAGAGACACGATGAACACAGAGAAGACACCGAAGAGAAATCGCTGTGTTCATCGTGTCTCTGTAGTCCAATTTCTGGCGGGCAATTCCTCGCCCGAGCACTCTTTGTCCGCCTCAAATCTTTGGGTAATCTCTTTGCGTCTTAGCGCCTTTGCGTCAAATCTCGGCCGCTGGATTTAGCATGAATGCCCCCGCCACCTCGGCCACTGGTTTCCCCGCCGCCATTACTCCGGTGGTGCTGGCATTCAACGAGGAGGCGAACCTGGACCGCACACTCGGTCAGCTTAAATGGGCCGGCCGGGTCATCGTCATGGACAGCTTCAGCACGGACGAGACCCTGGCCATCTGCGCGCGGTTTCCGAATGTCGAGGTCGTCCAGCGCAAGTTCGACAACCCGTGGAACCAGTTGAACCACGGCATTGATCTCGTCCAGACGGAATGGGTGATGGTGCTCGGCGCGGACTACGTGCTGACCAACGAACTGGTCGCCGAGCTGGCCGCGCTGCAGCCCTCCGCCGACACCCACGCCTACGTCAGCTCGTTCTACTACTGCATCAACGGCCGGCCGCTGCGCGGCTCCCTCTATCCCCCGCGCGAACTGATCTTCCGCAAGAGCTGCGGCCGCTACGCCGATGACGGCCACACGGAAAGCCTGGTCTGGAAGGGCAACGCGCAGCGACTGCGCCACCGCGTCCACCACGACGACCGCAAGCCGCTGAGCCGCTGGCTGGCCTCGCAGGACCGCTACTCCAAGCTCGAAGCGGTGAAGCTCACCTCGGTGCCGGCCTCCGCGCTCGGCTTCAACGACCGTGTCCGCGCCACCATCATCCTCGGTCCGCCGGCTGCGCTGATATACACCCTCTTCGTGGGGGGCGTGATCCTGGATGGCTGGCCCGGCTGGTATTACGCCTTCCAGCGTCTGCTCGCAGAAACCATTTTGTCCCTCCGCCTCCTCGAAGCGAAATTCACCGCCCAGGACGGGAGCGCGGCCTTCAGGCCGCAGAAACGTGAGTAAGCAGATGGCGCGCTGATCACATTTACATCGCCCCTCTTTTCCCCGCCAGCGCACCCTCCCGGTGCGCTTTTTCTTTTCTCCGGCCGCTCCCGGCAACAGACTTCACGCACCGGCCGCGCTCGTGCAAGCCGCTCCGGTCGTTGTTACAACCAACCATGTCCACCGCCTTCATCCGCAGCTTCCTGGCCTATGCGGGCGCGCGCGCGTTCGTCGCCATGGCGCTGGTGCTCGCGCTGGCGTGCGTGGAGGCGGCGAGCCTGCTGCTGCTGGTGCCGCTGGTGGAGCTGCTCGGGCTGGGCCAGGTGCAGGCTGCGGCGAATCTGGGAAGCGTCTGGCGGAAGGTCTTTGCCGCCTTCGGCATTCCGGCGAATTTCGAGCTGGTGGTGGGCGCGTTCGTCGGCCTGCTGATCGTGCAGGCCGGTCTGCGCCGGGCTTCCGACATGCTCAATGCGCGCGTCGAGGCCGGTTACACCGCGTATCTGCGTGACCGGCTCTACGAATCGCTGGTGCAGGCGCGCTGGCTGGCGTTCACGCGGCTGCGCGCGGCCGACATCACGCGCACCCTCACCCAGGAGGTGGATCATGCGAGCTTCGCCGCGCAGCAGGGGCTTTCCCTCATCAGCGTGTGCTGCCTCGCCCTTGTGCATGTCACCATGGCGACCGTCCTGTCACCGTCGCTGACTGCGCTGGCACTGGGCTGCGGGGTGGTGCTCGCGCTGGTGCTGCGGCCGCTCAACCGCCGCTCGCACGAGGCTGGCAAGGCGAGCCAGACGCTGCGCGCCGAGCTGAACACCGCCATCGCCGAGCACCTCGCGGGTTTCAAGGTCGCCAAGAGCCACGGACGCGGCAGCCACCATCTGGAGCGCTTCCGCCGCGCGACGCACGCGCTGGCCGGGCACGTCATCGAGTCACGCCAGATCTTCTCCGCCACGCGCGTGTATTTCGAACTGGCCGGCTGGGTGGCGCTGATGTTCTTCCTCTACGTCGCGGTCAAGTGGGCCCAGCTCGGCACCGCGCAACTGGTGCTCATGGTCTTCGTGTTCACCCGCCTGCTGCCGCGCATCGGCGCGATTCAAGGCACCTGGCAGCACATCGTCCACTACCAGCCGGCCTACGCGGCGGTGGAGAAGCTGCGCACCGAGTTCCTCGCCGCCCGCGAGGAACTGGACGGCGGAACCGCCCGGCTCGAACTCCAGCGCGAAATCCGCTTCGAGCACGTCTCCTTCCGTTACGATTCCACCGTGGACCGCACGGCGGTGCATGACGTGAGCCTGACCATCCCGGCCCGCCGGATGACCGCGCTGGTCGGTCCGTCCGGTGCGGGCAAGAGCACCTTGGCGGACATGCTGCTCGGCCTGCTCACCTCCGCCGAAGGCCGGGTGCTGGTGGATGGCGAGCCGCTGGATGGTGCACGGCTCGGAGCCTGGCGGAACTCCATCGGCTACGTGCCCCAGGAGCCGTTTCTCTTCCACGACACCGTCCGCGCGAACCTGCTCTGGGCCCGGCCGGAGGCCACCGAGGAGGAACTGCGCGCGGTGCTGCGCGCCGCCGCCGCGGAGGAGTTTGTCGCGCGTCTGCCCCAGGGTCTCGACACCATTGTCGGGGACCGTGGCGTGCGTCTCTCCGGTGGCGAGCGGCAGCGCCTCACCCTCGCCCGCGCCCTCCTGCGCCGTCCCACCTTGCTCCTGCTCGACGAGGCGACCAGCTCACTCGACACGGAGAACGAGCGTCTGGTCCAGGAGGCGATTGAGAAGCTCCCGGGCGAACTCACCCTGGTCGTGATCGCCCACCGCCTCTCCACCGTGCGCAAGGCCGATCAAGTGATCGTGCTGTCCGGCGGACGGGTGGTGGAGGCGGGCACGCCGGAAGAACTGTCCCGCGTCGAAGCCGGTGTCTTTCGCCAGATGCTGCAGGCAGGCAAGACCGACGGCCTGTGATCCCAAGGTCCCGGCGTTAACCACGCACCGGACCAGGTTTCCAGCCGGAGCCGGCGAACAGCCCACGCACCGCTGTCAGCGCCTCCGCCAGCCGTTCTTCACGCGTGCCACGCAGCAGTCTCCACGGAACCGGTTGCGCTGCCAGCGCCGCCTCGAACCACCCGTGCATTGCCTGCCGGATGTGCTCTCCGTCTCGTAGCCCATCCTGCACGAACGGGATTTCGTCACCCGTGAGCAGATAGAGATCGCACCGGCCCTGGCTGGCAATCGCGGCGACCTCCGGGCTGTGCGTGCCCTGATACCGGCGGTGCCAGAGGATCGTCGCAAAGGCGTTGGTGTCGCACACCAGCACGCGATTCGCCTGCCGCGCGGCCGCGTCCTCGCGCCGGGTCTGCTCGCGGGCAATGCCCACGAACTCCTCAGTGCGCCACGTGGTTTCGTTCCGCCCTACCTTGTGCGCCGAGTATTCGCGGCCATATTCCGCGACCCACGGCGTTTCCAGTTCCCGGGCCAGTGCCTGCGCCAGCGTGGTGGTGCCGGTGGACTCCGCGCCGAGCACGCAGACGCGTTTGGCGAACCAGCCCCGGACCGGTGGCTCGAGGAAATGCCAGTGTGCAAAGGGATCGCTGCGCACGGCGGTGCCGGAGATTGGGACCCGGCCGCGCGCCTGGTCCACGAGCACATGCCGGCAGCCCATCAACGCGGCGTAACGCGCACCGTAATCTTCCGAGGTGAAGACCGTGTCGGGCGCGCGCCCGAGCCAGCGCAGCGTGTTTTCCGCCCACACGCGCGAGTCCTGCGCATCGTATCGGTCATCAATCAGCATGACCTCGGCGCTGGGATGAATTTCCCGCAGCCACGCCGCCCGCAGTTCCGCGGGGACTGGATCCTCCGGCTTGCCGCAGACGATGACGACGACACGGGCAGAGTGAGCGGAGGCGGTGTCGATGAGCAGCTTGTGCCCGTGGTGCGGCGGGAGAAACTTGCCGATGACCAGCCCCAGTCCCGCATTCATTGCCTGGCTCCTTCCTGCCGACAGCCCCCCCACCACTGGCGCAGACCCACGAGGCACATCACCAGAAACACCCCGTAAAGCAGGGCGGTGAGCGGCAGGGCCCGGCTGAGATATAGCGGGACATAGATCACGTCAGCGGCGATCCAGAAGCACCAGTTCTCCAGCCGCTTCCGGCAGAGCAGGTATTGCGCGGCCAGGCTCAGCACCGTGGTGATGGCATCGCCCAGCGGGGCCGCGCCGTTGGCGTAGAGCAGCACCTGCACGAGGGCCCACGTGCCCAGCGGCACGGCGATGCCGAGCGCGATCCATTCCATTCTGGTGGTGCGGGTGATGGGCAGTGGCACGGTCTGGCGCCCGCGCGCCCAATTCCACCAGCCATAGGCACCCAGGCCGAAGTAAACGACCTGCAGACCCATGTCAGCGTAGAGCCGTCCTTGCAGGAACAGCACGAAGAAGAACACGTTGTTGGCGAGGCCGACGGGCCAGTTCCAGAGGTGTTCGCGCACCACCAGCCACACGCAGATGCCGCCGGTCACAAAGCCGAGGGACTCCGTCATGGCAATCGACCACCAACCCAGCGCGGAGGCCGCGAGCGTGAGAGCCGAGACGACGAGCATGACCACCCTCTCGGTGGCGCTCACGGCTGGCGCGATAGGAGTAACAGCGTGCTGATCCACGCGTGCAGGCTACCAAGGCAGCCTGCAAGGTAAACCGAATCCCGGTATTCCTTCCCCACGTCGAACCCGCCATGCTGTCCACCGTCGTCCCGGTCCGCCTCCGCACACATGAGCATCCTTGACCGCGAAGCCACCGTGGCCGGGCCCGGTTATTCCCGCTGGGAGTTTCCCGTGTCCGCCATCGCCGTGCAGATGTGCATCGGTGAGGTGTATGGCTTCAGCGTCTTCAATGTGCCGTTGACCCGTATCCGTGGGATCACGCAGTCCGTGGAGGGGGACTGGACCATTCCGCAGGTCGGGTGGATCTACACGGTCGCGCTGGTCATGCTCGGCCTGTCTGCCGCCGTGCTGGGCAAGTGGGTCGAGCGCAGTGGTCCGCGCAAGACCATGGTCGCCAGCGCGCTCTGCTTCTGCGGCGGGCTGTGGCTCAGTGCGCTGGGCGTGCACCTGCACAGCTTCTGGCTCGTGTGCTTCGGCTACGGCTTCCTCGGCGGCATCGGGCTGGGACTGGGTTACATCGCGCCTGTGTCCACGCTCATCAAGTGGTTCCCGGACCGGCCGGGCATGGCGACCGGTTTTGCCATCATGGGCTTCGGTGGCGGGGCGCTCATTGGCGGGCCGCTCGGCGTGCAGTTGATGGACAAGTTCAAGGGCCCGACATCCGTCGGTGTGTGGGAGGCATTTCTGGTGATGAGCATGCTCTACCTCGCCTCGATGCTCTTCGGCGCGGCCATCGCCCGCGTGCCTGCTCCGGGCTGGAAACCCGAGGGCTGGACGCCACCCACCACGAAGGCGAACGCGATGATCACCCAGCATCATGTGGCCGTGGACCAGGCGTGGAAGACGCCACAGTTCTGGCTGCTCTGGATCGTCCTCTGCATGAACGTGAGCGCGGGCATCGGCGTGATCGGCCAGGCCTCGCTCATGGTGCAGGATATGTTTGGAGCCACGGCGGCGGTGGGCGGCGGCCTCGTGGGCCTCATGTCCATCTTCAACATGCTCGGCCGCTTCTTCTGGTCATCGACCTCCGACTACACGGGCCGGAAGGGCATCTACGTCGTCTATTTCTGTCTCGGCATGGTGCTCTATCTGCTGATCCCGTGGACGCAGAAGACCGGGGCGGTGTCCTTCTTCGTGCTGGTCGTGTGCCTCATCCTCTCCATGTATGGCGGCGGGTTCGCCACGATCCCCGCCTACCTCCGCGACATGTTCGGCACGTATCAAGTCGGAGCGATCCACGGTCGTCTCATTACGGCGTGGTCGGTGGCGGCCGTCATCGGACCGGTGATCATCAACTACCTCTCCACGGCCCGGAAGGCGGCCGGTGTGCCGAAGGAACTGGCCTACAACGACTCGATCTACCTCTGCGCGGCCATGCTGCTGGTCGGCTTGATTGCCAATCTCCTGGTGCGGCCGGTGCACACCAAGCACAACTATGCGGGTGACCTCCCCGGGACAACACCTGCGCCCGCTCCCGTGCCCGCCGGCGGACCGGCCTGAACACGCCCACCTATGCGCAGCTTGAATTTCAAAGTCCTCGCCTGCTGGCTCATCGTCGCGCTGCCGCTCGGCTGGGGCCTGTATCAATCCGTGCAAAAAGCCAAGCCGCTCTTCTCCGGCGGCATGGCCCGGCCGGCGGCGGGGCCGAAGCCATAGGTTTCGACGGCGCTCAGGTAGTTTGGGTTGAGTCGGTCGTGCCTCCGCGCTCCGCCGCCGCGCGCGTGAGCAGGCGGTGAACCGTGACGGCCAGATCCACCGCGCTGGCAGGCTTCTCCATGAGGTCGTGGATGCCCAGGGCGCGGACTTTCTCCAGCGTCCATGTTCCGCTGGAGCCGGTGGTGAGCAGCACCGGCGTGTTCGGCGAGTGCTCCGAAATCTGCCGCGCCAGATCCGTCCCCGTCATGTGCGGCATGGTGAGGTCGGTGATGACCAGGTGGAATTCTCCGGGGTGGAGGCGGAACTCGGACAACGCCTCGACGGGATCAGTCCGGGTGGTCACGCGGTAGCCGAGTCGTTCCAGGATTGCCCGCACCGAGATGCAGATGGAGGGTTCATCATCCACCAGCAGGATGTGCTGGCCCGCGCCCGCAGGAATGGAGCGCGGCCCCGCCACGGCTTCATCCGGCAGCAGTGGCTGCGCCGGAAAGTAGAGGCTGAACGTGGTGCCCTCTTCCGGCCGGCTCTGCACAGTGATGGCGCCCTCGTGCTCGCGGATGATGCCGTGCACCACCGCCAGGCCGAGGCCGGTGCCCTCGCCCCGCTCCTTCGTGGTGAAAAACGGCTCGAAGGCGCGCTTCAAGGTTTCTGCCGCCATCCCGTGCCCGGTGTCGCTGACGGTCAGCCGCGCATAGCGGCCCGGGTGCAGACCGTGATTCAACTGGGCCAGGCCCTCGTTCACCTCAAACGGTTCCAGGATGACGGTCAGGCAACCGGGGCGCTCGCGCATCGCATGCGCAGCGTTGGTGCAGAGGTTCATCATCACCTGATGGATCTGCGTCATGTCCGCCAGCACCACCGGCGTGGCCGGATCAATCTGGGCCTCGATCTCGATCGTGGCCGGCAGCGTGGAGCGCAGCAGCCGGAGCGCTTCCTTCACCACCTGTTGCAGCCGGGTGGGCTTGCGTTCCTGCTTCTGCCGCCGGCTGAAGGTGAGGATTTGCTGGACGAGGTCCCGGGCACGCGCGCTCGAGGTCAGGATCTCGGCCAGATGCCGGCGGACTTCAACCGGGCTATGCGCCTCCATCGTCGCCAGGTCCGCGTAGGCCATGATGACAGTGAGGATGTTGTTGAAATCGTGGGCGATGCCTCCCGCCAGGGTGCCCAGGGCGTCCAGCTTCTGGGTCTGCCTGAGCTGCGCTTCCAGCTCCGCTTTCGCGGCCTGATCTTCCTTCTGCGCGCTGAGGTCGCGGATGAACCCGCTGAATCCCAGGGTGCCGGCAGTCCTGAGCGGCGTGATGGCCAGCTCAACCGGAATCTCCCGGCCGTCGCGCCGGAGCGCGATCGTTTCCCACGGACGGCTCAAGGGACTGGTCTGGGGCGCGGCGAGGAAGCGCCGCAGTTCCGCCTCCACCCGCGCGCGGAAGCGCTCCGGGGCGAGCAGCTCCGACATCTTCCGCCCCAAGGCCTCCGCCCGCGGCCAGCCGAAGATGGTCTCCGCCCGCGTGTTCCAACCGGTGATCAATCCGTCAGCGGACATCGTCACGACCGCCTCCAGCGCGTTTTCGAGAATTGCGCGCATCCGTTCTTCGCTTTGCCGGACCGCTTCCTCGGCGTTCTTGCGGTCGGTGACATCGCGCGCGATGAGGACGCTGCGCTGCTCCCCGAGGGAATTGAAAAAGTCCCGCCCGGTGGTCTCCACCCAGCGCCAGGAACCGTCCTTGTGCTGATAGCGGCAGGTGACCCGGCCTTGCGGCAGGGCGAACTGTTCATGCGCATGGGGCAGGTCCTCGGGATGCACACGGGCGAACACATTGGTGTGGACCAGCTCCTGCGGCTCGAAGCCCAGCACGGACAGCGCGTTCGGCGTGATGTAAAGGATGGTGCCTTCTCGGCTGATCTCCAGCACCAGGTCGAGCGAGTTCTCCACGAGCAGGCGGAACCGTTCGAGATTGCGCTGCATGGCCTGCAGATCTTGCGCCGGTGCGGCTGAGCCGGGGACGGTTGCAGCAGCGGGGCCGGCCACCAGTTCACGGAGGGCGAGCAGATTCTCCTTCGCGACGTGGCTGACCGCCCCTGCTTGGAGGGCCGCGAGCCGCAGGCCGGGCCCGTCATCGTTCGTGACCATCACCACGCGGGTGAGCGGGAGCGTGGCGCGAATGGCGCTGGCCGTCTGAAACCCGCTGAGTCCCGGCATGTGGACATCCATGGTGACCCAGTCCGGCTGAAAGTCCTTCGCCCGCGCGACCGCCTCGTTGCCCGACGCGCATTCGCACACTGTGTCTCCGGGACGGGCGAGCACTTCACGGATCAGTTTCCGGGCACCAGGGTGGTCATCAACAATCATCAGCTTCATGTTCAGCGGCTGGCGGTCCAGCCACTGCCACTGTGCCGGGTGGAGCAATTCCCGGTAATTGTCAGCCCCGCATATTCGTGCGTAGGGAGTCCTCGCTATTTTAGTAGGTGGGAATACTTACGTGGAGCGCGCAGGGCAAAACTCGTTTTGAAATCGAGCGGGAAGTCTGACAAAGGCCTCGGCACGATGACACAGCACAGCATGTCGAAGCCGCTCTCCTTCCTCGTGAGCCGTGTTTTCCGTGGTTCCAAATGCCGGCCCGCCCCGGCTCACCAGCCCTTCGGCAGGTCCGGCAGGGTTGCCTTGAGGATGCCGCGGATGGCCTGCTTCTCGGCGGCGGGCAGGTAGGCGAATTCCGGCTCCGGCTTCGCCACGTCGAGTGCCTTCGCCAGCTTCGTGAAGACCCGCTGCTTCATCTCCGGCGGCAGCCCCTGAAACGCGAGGCTGTAGATCATGTAGCTGCACCGGTGCTGGAAGAGCCGCGTGCGCAGGTCGAAGTCCTTCAGCGACGCACCGCCCGGTCCCAGCCGGCGGACACTCGCGAAGTCCGTCTTGAACTCGGCATCCCCGGCGATGCCACCTTTGGGCAGCGGAACCTCGTCCGCGAAGAGCAGGTAGCGCGTCACTGTGCGCGCCTGCTGGTCGAGCGCGGCGGCGTGTTCGGTCGTGAGCTTGCCGTGGTCCTCGGCGAGGTGCGTGCGGGTGCGGTAGGTCGCCTCCACTGCGCGGTTCACGAAGCCCACCTGATGCTCGTGGAGGAGTTGCGGCAGCACGTCGCTGGAGGGCACGAGATAGCGGTCGTAGCTGAACTGCGAGCCGGGCGGGATGGCAATCCGCTGCACGCCCTGCGGTGTGGACTGGCCGATGAAGTTGCCCCAGTGGTTCGTGAAGTTCGGCAGCCCCGTCACATACCAGCCGCCAAACCGCTGGTCCAATGGGATGCCGTGGCCCGACTGCTCCTGCCGGAACGATTTCAGGCTGCCCCCGCGCGGTCCCACCACCACCGACTTGATCACCGGGCCGGGCACATAGCCGGTGTCCTCGCGCGCGTGGCAGTTCATGCAGCGTGTCGCCCGGTCCGGGTGCGGCGGCTGGCCGTTGCGCGGGATGTCGAAGATGTAGAACACGCCGCCCAGGTCGGGGTCCACGGAGACGATCTCAATCTTCCCGCCCACCACATAGCCGAGGTAGATGTCCTCGTTGAAGAAGATTGCACGCGGGCTGCGCGGCGAGATGAGGCTGAGCTGCAGGCTGGTGGTGGAATAGACCAGCATCTGCGACGAGGACGGAATGTCCAGGGACTTGAGCACGCTGGCGACAAACGCCTTCTCCGTGGAGTAGTCCAGCGTGACGCGGCCCGCGTTGAGATTGGTCATCCAGCGGCTGAAGCGGTCCTTCGGCGTCTGCTTCCAGTAATCGTGCGGTGGCTGGTCAAAGTCGCGATAGTCCGCCGCAGGGGCTACAACAGCGCTTGCGAGCAGCAACCAGCAGACCCAGACGATGGACTTCATGTGCAGTTCAAGATACGGACGCAGGGTCTGACGAAGCCAGCGGCGTGGCGTTCAACCGAGAAGGCGGGCTCGTTCGTCATGCCGGCTGGCCAGGCCGATGGCGTCTTGGACTGCGGCGGGAAGCGGAGCGCCACGCCGCTTTTCCGTCCCGCGGAGCGGTTCGCGGTTTGCATCGCCGACTGCGTCCGCTCCGCGGGAAGCCAAAGCGCCGTCGCCGCTTCGCTCTGCCGGCGCAGTCCAAGACGCGCGCCGACCTCCATCGTGCGCCGCGCGCTACCGCAGCTTCACCAGCGGAAACTGTTCGCCCGCCAGCGCGCGCTTCACGAAGGCACCCCAATACGGCGTGGGCGTGTAGTCCCAGCCCGTGATCATCACTGGGCTGGCCCCGGGATGGAACGAGAAGGCCGTCCAGTGGAAGCGGTGCTTCTGGATCAAGCCCAGCATGTCCGGCACCCAGGTGTAGGGATCTTCCTGCGCGTCGGCAGGGATGAAGCTCATCTTCTTGATGTCCGCACCCACCTCGCCGACGAGGATCGGGTGCTGGTCCGCGATCACCAGCACCTTCTCCTGCCAGCCGCGCTTCCACGGGTAGATGTGCGTGGCATACACGATCCCGTGTCCACCGCCGTCGCTCAGCCCGAAGCCCTTGGCGATGCCTGAGAGGTCATAGGCCCAGTCCAGTCCGCCGACTACCACGATGTTCAGCGCGCCGGTGGACCGCACGGCGTTCACCAGCACCTGCATGCCGATGGCCTGAAAGCCTTTCGCCGCCTTGGCCTTTTCCTCCGGGGTGAGGAACGCATCCTCATCCGCCGGGGCCTTCTTTTCGGCGACAAAGCCGCCGTCGCGCCAGACCTCCCACGAGGTGCCGTGCGGTTCGTTGAAGAGGTCGAAGAGCACCGCCGGGTGGTTCTTGTATTTGGTGGCCGCGTCTTTCCAGAACTCCGCGTGCTCCGCCTTGGGGGCGCGGAACCGGTGCAGGTCCAGCAGCACATACGCACCGCGATTGGCGATGAGCGTGATCACCTGGTCCACCAGTTCGCGATACGCCGCCCCGCCGTCCTTCCCGCCGCCAGTCCGGCCAAACCAATACTCCTCCTTCACCGGCAGGCGGATGAGGCTGGCCTTCCAGTCCTCCACGGCCACCTTGGCGGACTTCATCACGTGGTCGCCTTTGACCAGGAACTCGAGGCTCACCACGTTCATGCCTTGTAGCCACACCGGCTTGCCGTCCTTGCCCAGCACCTGGTTGCCTGCAACGTGCAGTTCCTGCGGCCACTTCGCCGGCTCGGGTTTCTCCGGGGCGACGTAGGAAAGCTTCTCGATCTCCGCCGCGGCCTTCGCCGCCACCACCAGTTTCTCCGGGTCGGTGGGCTTGAGCACGATGTCATCCAGGTCCAGCGTGCCGCGCTCGACCTGGAAGAGTGCTGGCATGAACTCCAGTGCCACGGCCTTCTCCGGCACGAGGAACCGCGCGGTGCGCTCCACCCAGCCGCTGGTGTTGCTGCGGGTGTAGGCGGGGCCGGGCTTCTGCGGCAGCTTCTTCCCGCCTGCGTCGAGGAACTCCATCATGAAGCGCGCGTCGAAGTGCGGTTCCTTGCCGGGCTTCAAGTCGGTGATGCGCCAGCGCCACGTCAGCTCCAGCGCCTTCGCCCCCGCAGGCAGGTCAAACGTGCGGTAAAGCATGACGACCTCGCCTGGCTGGGTGGACTTGAGGCGCAGGAAATGGTTGCCGCCCTCCTCCAGCCAGCTCCCGCCGGACTTGGGGCGGCCCCAGTTGTCCGGCCAGCCGTCGGCGTTCTTGTCCGTCTCGAAGTCGCCATTGGAGATGAGCGGCGTGCCTTTCTCCAGCGCAGCGGCGGCCTTGGTCTGCTTCGCCGTGGCCGCAGCCGCCTGCTTGGCCTGCGTGGCCACCGCCGCCGCATCGGCCGCCACCTGGAGCGGAGCTGCGTCCACGGCTTTGAGAACGATGTCGTCGAGATCGAAGGTGCCTTGCTCCACCTGGAAGAGCGCCGGCATGAATTCCAGCGTGCGGGCGTCCTCTGGCACGAGGAACTTCGCACTGCGCTCCACCCAGCCGGCGGTGCTCTTGCGCGAGTTCGGCGCGGCGGGAGAGCCTTTGAGCTTGCCGCCGGTCGCGTCCCTGAACTCCAGCATGATGCGCGCATCGAACCACGGCTGCTTGCCGAGCTTCAATTCGGTGATGCGCTGCCGCCAGGTCAGCTCCAGCGCCTTGGCGCCGGTGGGGAGAGTCACGGGACGATACAGCATCACCATCTTGCCCGGCTCGGTGGCGGCGAGGCGGAGGAAGTGATTGCCATTCTCGACCTCCCAGGTGCCGCCTGTCTTGGGGCGTTCCCACTTGTCCGGCCACTTGTCACCGTCGGCATCGGTTTCGAAATCGCCGTTCGCGATGAGTGAGTGAGTCGGCGGCGCGTCTGCCGCGCGGGCAATGCCGGTGCCAAAGAAGAGTGCGACCGCGAGGCTGAGTAGTTGAGGGAAACAGGACAAAACGCAGCGCACAGAACGCCGTGGCTGCTGGTATGGAGTCCCGCCTTTAGGCGGCGGGGCGTCCGACGGTCGGTGGGCGTTCTGCGCAGTGTCTGGATCGCAGAGGCGTTTCGCCGGCTGAAGCCTGCGCGGTTCATGGAGAGGGAGAGCGCGGACTGCCGCCCATAGGGTGGAGTTCACCAGAGTCTTCCAGCAAGTGGTGTCAGGGGCTTTGCGCATGGGGATGTGAGCCGAAGTTCAACTGCTTAGTCGTCCACCGAGGGTCCCTTCGTCAACGGAAATTCGCCTCAGCCTGCGCCGCCGCCCGGATCACAGACCCGCGCTCCGCAGCGAAAACCGGGTTGTTCAACCCTACAAGCCAGAGCTACCGTCTGCCCACGCTGCACGACCGATGAGCAAGCAACTGCGCCTCCTGCCCGCTCCCAAGCCCCTGATGGAACGGCTCGGCCTCGAATTCTTCCAAGCCGTTCCTCGGGTGCCGGGCGTTTATCGCATGCTTGATGAGGCGGGCCTGCTGCTCTACGTCGGCCAGTCCGGCAACCTGCATGACCGGCTCAACAGTTACCGGCACGTCCATCCGGACCGCGACTCCCGCAAGACCGTGCGGCTCGTGCATCTGGTGCGGCGCATCGAGTGGGAGGTGCACCCCACGCCTGCGGCCGCAGTGCTGCGGGAGAACGAGCTGCTGCGGACACTGCGGCCCCGGTTCAACCGCATGAATGTTTATCCGCGCGCGTGCTGCTTCATCGCGCTGGCCCAGGACGCGGAACTGGTGCGGCTGACCCTCACGCGGGAGGCGGAACGTGAGGGGAAGACCTTCGGTGCGTTCACCGGTGCCGCTGGTCCTTTCGCCTCGTTGTGCCGCCTGCTTTTCCTCGCTGCTGCACCCGACCTCAGCCTGCACCAGTTTCCCTCGCGCCTGCTGACGTCGCGCCCGCTCCGCTCCCAGGAATTGAAGCTGAACGCCGCTGCCGGTCGGCAGTTGGAGAACTACCTCGCAGGCGAATCCATGCTGTTGGTGGAGCAGCTCACCGACATCTGCGCGCGCGTGGCGATGCGCACTCCCTTCGAGCAGAATCTGATGCTCGCGGACCTCGTAGAACTGGAGAAGTTCTACGCGCGCGGCCCGGTGAAGGTGCGTCGCCTCCGGCACCGGGCCAGCGTCGTCACGCCCTGGGTCGAACCCGAACTGCTGGTGGATTTCCTCGCCACCGACCGACTGGCAAGCGCAGCCAGCGGCCCGCTGCTGGTCGAGGTCTGAGCCTTACTCCGCCGTGATCTTGAGCGTGTGCGTGACCGGCACGAAGGAGGTCTTGATCGCATTCGCCAGCGGCGTGCGGAACTTCTCGGTGAGTGCGATGATCGTCTCGGGCTCGGTGCGGAATTCCGGTCCGTGGAACATGTTCTTGATCTGGTGCGTTTCGTAGTTCTGCTTCGCGGCCACCGCCCCGTCCACCTTGCCGAAGGCTTCGGAGAAGGGGTTTACGAAGAAGTCGTCCGCCAGGTTCACGCCCTTGGCGAGCTGCTCGGCAGAATAACTCTTCGCGGTCGTGCCCCATGTTACTTTGTAGCTGGCGGCGGAGCCGTTCTTCACGATGAGCGTGAGGCGGTTCAGCTCCTGGTTGAACGGCACAAGCGACATGCCGGAGCGGATCGAGCCGTCGTTCTTCACGTCACCCACGGCGCAGAACGGGTAGCGGCTGCTCTTGAGCTTCACTTCGCCATCCTTTGTGGAAAGCACTTCATGGCCCTTGGTGGCCGTCGCCTTGTCCGCCTTCAAGTCCACCGTGAACGCGCCGAGGTCGCCGTCCAGACCGAACGCCTTCAGGAACGCATAGGCCATCACCAGATGTCCCGCGCCGCCGGGATGCACGCGGTCGCCGCCGGAGATGGCATACGTCGGAGCGTAACGCTTCTGCCCTTCGGCACCCGCCGTGAGCATGGGCCAGAACACATCCGCGAACCCGACGTTCTCCTTCGCCGCGATGTCCATGCCGATGTGGCGCAGCTCGCACAGGCTCAGGTTCTTCGCCTCCGCATTCGCGTCACCGGTCCAGCCGACCGAGCCGGGCGAGCCCTGGATCACGCGCACGCCGTGCGACTTGAAGGACTGCACAATGGCGGTCGAGGCCTTGCGATACCGTTCGCCAACGTCCGGCGTGAAGGCACGATAGCCGTGGTCGTTCATGCCATAGCAGGTCGTGGCGATGGTGGGCTTGAAGGTCAGGCAGTCGTTCGTCATGCGGCTCAGGAAGCCCGGCGCGGTCTCGCCGCCCCAGCCGTATTGGCGTGCGGTGATCTCCAGCTCCGGCACGCAGACCGTGAGGTAGGTCTCCATGATGCGGGAATACTGCTTCTGCTCCGTGATCGAGTCGCCGATGATGGCGAGCCGGTCACCCTGCTTGAGCACGAGCCCGGCGGGCTGCGGGGCCTTGCGCGGCTGGAACTTTTCAAAGCGCGGTTCGTTTGGCTTGGTTTCCAGTTCCGCCGCGCTCATCAAGGCGGCGGCGGCAAACAGGACAAACGTGGCGACGACCAGGGGCTTCACGGGTGGAAAATGCATGGCGCGAATGTCCGGCGGAAGCGCACCGCGAGTCAAGCAGCCGCTCGTCACAGCGGAGCGCGGGCGTCCCGCTTTGCGCGCACCGCCACTGCGACGGTGAGAACGTTTTGGTGCTCCGAACTCCGATATCTTGCCCGCTAAACCCGCGAAATGACGCGAAACAAGGCAGGGAGAAGCCCCGGCTCTAATCAATGTTGCGGGCGTTTGCATCTCTACAGTAATGGGTGGCCGCTCTCCCTCGCCCCTGCCCTCTCCCGCTAGGAGAGGGAGAATCTTCGCGCCGTCCTGTGCAAAGGCCGCGTCCCTTTGCCAATCCACGGGACTGCGTCGCCCCCTCACCCAGCGGGAGAGGGCGGGGTGAGGGAGAGTGGCTGCGAAGCACAGGAATGTGACTCCATGTCCTGGCTTTCGTAGGCCAGCCATTTCTACTCGCACCTTCCGACCCGCTTGCTTTCCCTTTCGCGTGTTTCGCGGGCTCTCCCCGGCGTTGACGCCCGGCCTTCCTCTGGCCAAGACTTCCCGCGTGAACCCAGTTCCGCTGACACCAGTCTCTTCATCCCTCGCCATGAGATCCGCCCTCCTCCTCGCGTTCGTCCTCGCCACCACCGCCGTCGCCCAGCAGCCCGCTCCCAAACCCGCGCCGCCCAAGGCGGGCGGCATCCCTGCCGACACCGCGTGGCACGACGTGACCAAGTGGGGCGTCGAAGGCCGGGGCTGGGGTGACCAGGAGCGCAAGCGGTGGTTCGACCGCCTGCCCGCCAAGGCCGACGGCAAGGTCACGCCCACCGTCTGGGGCCTGAGCCGCGACAGCGCCGGGATGATGGTCCGCTTCAAGACCGACGCGAAGGCCATCTACACCCGCTACACACTCTCCAAGACCAATATCGCCATGCCGCACATGCCTGCCACCGGCGTCAGCGGCCTGGATCTCTACGCCCGCAACGACAAGGGTGAGTGGAAGTGGGTGCAAGTCACGCGGCCCAGCTCGGCGAAGGTCGAGGCCATGATCATCAGCGACCTCGCGCCCGGCCTGCGCGAATACGCCGCCTATCTCCCGCTCTACAACGGCATCGAGTCCCTGGAGATCGGGGTGCCGGCCGGAGCGATGTTCGAGGGCCTCGCGCCACGCACGGAGAAGCCGATCATCTTCTACGGCACCTCCATTACCCACGGTGCCTGCGCCTCGCGGCCCGGCATGGTGCACACGGCAATCCTCGGCCGCCGCTTCGACCGGCCCGTGATGAACCTGGGCTTCTCCGGCAACGGCCGCATGGACGCCGCCGTGGGCGAGCTGCTCACCGAGGTTGACGCCGCCGCCTATGTGATCGACTGCCTGCCGAACATGGGACCGGCCGACGTCACGGCCAAGTGCATCCCGCTGGTGAAGCAGCTCCGGGCCGCCCGCCCGAACACGCCGATCATCCTCGTCGAGGACCGCCGCTACACCAACGACTGGATCACACCCGGCAAGAAGAAGTTCCACGACGACAACCACGCCGCGCTGAAGGCCGCCTATGAGCAGCTCCAGAAGGAAGGCGTCACCAAGCTCTCCTATATCGGCGGCGACCACCTTTACGGCGACGACACCGAGGGTGCGACCGATGCCTCCCACGCCAACGACCTGGGCTTCATGCGCCAGGCGGACATCTTCGAGCCCATCCTCCGCGCCGCGCTGAAGTGAGCCGGCGGAGCGCGGACGCGACTCAGCTTCTTGAATCCCGCGGTTCCACCCCGGAGTTTTTTCGGTTCGTGGTAGCTCGAGCCATTGGAAGTCGCGCCAGCGTCTGGAGTGCGGTGTCTTTCAGCACCGCTTTTCCCCGTGCGTGGGACGTCGGCCAACTCGCCACCCGCACCGTGCGCCCAACCGAAAGCGGCGGTGAAACACGCCGCACTCCAGACGCTCCGCGCCGCTGGAGGCGGTGGCCATCACGTCCGTCTCCGGCGTGCGCGAAGCCACGGTTCCTTGCCACAGCAGGCCATAAGACCGTTGCAGCAGCTTTCCTCGGCCTCACTCTCAAACCGGGATGAAGCCCGGTGCTGATGAGATTACAAGAAGCTGGGACAGCGCCGAACCCCGCCCGCCACCAAGCGTGCGCTTGCAATTTCCCGGTTGCTCCGAAAAGCTCCGCCCGACTTCTATGCGCCAAAACCGGCTCGGATTCCTCTTCGTCCCGTTGCTCGCCTTTGTGCTGGCGGGTTGTGCTTCTTCCGAGGTCCGCCAGGGCGGCGTCCGCTCACCCATGGGCGGAGTGGGCCGGGCCTTCCTGGCTCCGATTCACAACGCCACCCCCGACGAAACCGCCGGCCGGGCCGTCACGGAACTGGCCGCCACCACCTTGCTGGCCCACGGCGTCCCGCTCGCGCAGACGGAGGACGGCCTGAACCGCAGCCGGGCGCTCCTTGAGGAGGGCAAGGCCGCGCAGATCATCGAGCTGGCCCGCTCCCTGCAATGCACGCACGTCCTGCTCGGCACCGTCACGGAGTATCGCTACAAGAGCGACCTCGACGGCTCGCCCATCGTCAGCATCACCATGCGCCTCGTGGACGCGGCGGATGGCGCGACGGTCTGGCAAGGCACGAGCACCAAGATGACCCAATACTTCGGCAGCCTCAGCCGCACGGCCCAGGCCGCGATGGAGAACCTCGTCGAACAAATGGCCGGCAAGGCCCCCGCGACCGCCCGCAGCCGGGGCCGCACCCGCCTGCTCCCCATGCCCGGCGCGGCCACTCCCACCGACCCGGCGGTAGAAGCCGCCGTGCTGGCCGCGCCCCCCGGCTCCTCCCACATCCCCGCCGCCGCCGTCCGGCGCGGCAAGTTTGAGCCCGATGTGGAGCAAATCCGCCGCCGCGGCGACCAATGATTTTAGCGAAGCTCCAAATCCCAAGCCCCAAACTCCAAATAAACTCCAAATTCCAAACTCCAGAACCTGCTTCCGTAGGCGGAGGGCGATTAGGACATGGTTATTGGGATTGGTTTGAAGCCGGGAGCTTGGAGCTTGGAGTTTCGGTCGCGTCTAGATGGATTTCCTGAACAAACTCGCGCCCAAGCATGGCTGGATGGACCTCGTGGTCCTCACCGGCCTGCTGCTGGTCGTGAACGGCGTCTTCGCCTCGCACGACATTGGCTGGACGCATCTGCATCCTTCGCCGTGGATCTTGCTGCCCATCCTCATGGGCTGTCGCTATGGGTTTGCCTCGGGCATGGCGGGGGCAGGGGTCGCAATCCTGGTGGTGATGTTCGGCTTCTTCCATCAAGCGGAGGTCTTTAAGGTCAATACTCCGGCACAGGCGCGTGCCGCCTTTGAGAAGCGCATGAACCAGGTTGCCATCGTGGTCCTGGACGGCCGCCCGCCGAAGGACCCGGCCCGGCCGCAGACGCAGCAACTGGACGTGTTGCTGGCGGCGCTGGTGAGCCACCACGGGTATCTCTTTGCTGCCATGCTCGCGGCTGGCGGCATCTGCGGCCAGATCCAGCGCGGCTTCAAGTCCCGTGAGATTCTCGTCTCCGCCCAGGCTGAGCGCGCAGCGGAACGGCTCAAGAAGCTCGACACCGACATTTTTCTGCTGCGCGAGGCCAAGTCCGAGCTGGAACGCCTCCTCGCCACCCGGGACGCCGAGCTGTCCACGCTGGATGCCGAGATCCGCCGTCTCTTCGAGAGCGAGGGCGACGAGTTGTGGCAGGACATCCTCCTGCTGCTCAACCGTCAGGCCCGCGTGAGTGATGCGGCGATCTACACCCTCGCCGACCACGGCCAGGTCCTGGTGCGCAAAGGCCTGCTCGGCAGTGCGCGTTCGCTCGGCGGGCGGCTCGCGGTGAAGGACATCGAGATGGTCGGCCTCGCACTCAAGAGCAAGTCCACCGTGACTATCCCGGAGTTCTGGCAGCGGGCCATCGGCGAGCAGCGTGATTACCTGATGGTCGTGCCATTGCTCGACTCGCGGGACCAGCCGCTGGCCGTGCTGGTGGTCACGGGCATGCCGTTCATCTCGCTCACCAAGAAGTCCGTTTATCTCATCGCGCTCATCTGCCGGTGGGCCTCGCGCGTGGCGGAGGTCGAGGCGCAGGCGGACACCACGAGCCGGGCGGTCGCCGGGGTCGAGGGCCAGCGGGTGTTCACCGAGCAGTTCTTCAAGCAAAACGTCCAGCTCGCGTTCGACTCCTGCCAGCAGCACAGCCTGCCCTCGGCCGTCGTGCTCTTTGCTGTGACCCGCCAGCCCAAGTCCAAGCAGGCGCAGGTCGAGGCGCTCATCATGGCAAACATCCGGGGCGGGGATTTTCCGGCCGAGATCGGCCTGCCCATCCCGCACCTGGCCGTGCTGCTCCCGCTCTGCGGCGAGCGCGGCGTGGGCATCTTCGCCGACCGCATCCTCGCCGCCTGCCGCAAGGACCCCGAACTCGGCGCGCACCTCAAGGCGCACGTGGTCAATCTCGACACCGTGACCAGCATGGACCAGCTCTGGGCCGACTTGACCCGTCATGTGGCGTGAATGGAACCAACTTCAGTCGCCGGTAGGGCGAGACTCCGTCGAGCTCCATTTGCCGACGCTGGAGGCGCGAGCGAAGCGAGCATCTTGGGCTGGGTATGCAGCCGAGAAGCTCGCTCCGCTCGCCTCGCTCCGCTCGGAATGGGGCTCGACAGAGTCTCGCCCTACCGGGCGGGAAGTGTTGCGGGTTGCGGGTTGCGTGATTCGTCCGTCCGCAACACGCAACCCGCAACCCGCAACCCGCCGCACGCGCCATGGCCATTAAGCGCAAACCCGCCCCGGTTCCCGCCGCGCCCGCGCCCGCCGCAGACGACAGCGACGCGCCCGCTTCGCGTCTGGTCAGTGTCGTCGCCTTGCCGTGTGCCATCATTGCGGTGGTTCTGGAATTCCTGTCCGCCCGCGCGTTGCTCTCGGAGTCTCCGTCTGCGTTCACCGTGCTGGGCTTTCATCTGCTCGCGCTGCTCGCGGGCGTGCCCGCGCTGCGGCTGCTGTTCCCGGAGGAATACCGGCGGTTGAAATGGACCTTCATCGCGCTGGTCGTCGGCTTCGCGCTGCCACTGCCGGTGATCGGGCCGCTGTTCCTCGTCGGCTACCGGATGTTGCTCCTGATGCAGCCGGCGCGGAACGTCGAGAGCAAATACGTCCTCGGCACCACGCAGTATCTCACCCTCACCCGCCACGAGCTGGACGAGCACGAGGAGCCGCGCTCGATCACCGAGATCCTCAACGGCCGGGACTCCGTGGCCCGCCGCACCGCCATCATCGCCTTGCGCGCGGTCGAGCCCAAGAAGGCGCTGCCGCTACTGCAAAAGGCGATCCAGGACAGTGACGAACAGGTGCGTCTGCTCGCCCAGACGCAGTTCAATCACATCATCGCCAGCCTCGAAGGCCGCGTGAAATCGCTCGAAGCCGACCTGGCCGCGCCGCCGCGCCACGTCAACAAGCTGCTTCTGCTCGCCGAGCAGTATCATGAGCTGGTGTATCTCGGCCTGGCCACGGACGAGACGCAGACCATCTACCTCGGTCGCGCGACTGAACTGCTGGAAGAAGCCGCGACCGCCGCGCCGGACAACACCTCCGTGCGTTTCCTGCTCGTGAAGTGCGCCCTCAAGGGTGGCCAGCTCGACAAGGCACGTGCCGGCCTCCAGTTCCTGCGCAAGAAAGGCTGGCAGGCCGAGGTGCTCGGTCCGTGGGAGGCGGAGATCGCCTTCCTTGAACGCGACTGGGCCGCCCTCGCCACCACCCTGCGCCGGCTCGAAGCCGAGGGCTCGACTGCGGGCGCGCTGCGCGGGCCGATGGAGTTCTGGCTCACACCGGCGAAAGGATAAGGGAATGAGAAGCTCCAAATCCCAAGCGTCAAATTCCAAAGAAGCTCCAAGCTCCAAGTTCCAAACCGGCGCTGTTTGTCGGAAGCGGTCCGGCTGGACCGGCAGCCATTGGAATTTGGAATTTGAAACTTCTTTGGGATTTGGATTTTGGGATTTGGAATTTCCCCGCTGATGCAACCCGCTCCCAAACCCGAACCCGTCGCCGACGTGACGCTCTTCCTCGAGGGCACGTATCCCTAC